>JACDET010000046.1 GCA_013816255.1 Candidatus Levyibacteriota bacterium
GCCTTTATGTGATCCACCAAGTATAAGAATCTTTGGATTTGGGAAGGCTTCGATTGCTGCAATTGCGGTTTCAGGCGTGGTTGAGAAAGAATCATCATAGTACTTGACCCCATTGAGCTCACGTACTAATTCAAGCCTATGCTCAAGTCCTGTAAAGGATTGTAAAACGGTGACAATATGCTTGGAGCCAACTTCTGCCAGTTTTGCCGCCATAACTGCCGCACAAACATTTTCGAGATTGTGCTTGCCGGGAAGGAGAATATCTTTGGTATCTGCGACGATATCATCACTCCCATTCTTACGCACAATAATTTTCCCACCTGTCGCAAAGCATGCGTTCTCGGTTTCCCGCTCTCGTGAAACCAGAAAGATCTTTCCGTCAGTATAAATATCAGATTCATTTGAAGCCGGATAATCACGGTTTAAGATGGCAAAGTCTTCAGATTTTTGAAATCTGAGGATATTGCGTTTGGCATCAATATATTCTTCAACCGTTTCATGGTGATCCAAATGCTCACTTGTCGTCATAAGCATAACTGCAATATGTGGCTTGCCCGCCATAGCACGAGCGTCGGCGGGACTCTTTCCTAAGTCCTGTAATTGGAAACTTGAAAGCTCAAGAACAACCCATGATGAGGACTGTAGTTTCTCAAGAAACGTCAACGGCGGTACACCGATATTACCACCAAGAAAGACATCTTTACCGGCAGTCTTGAGCATTTCATAAATGAGACTCGATGTCGTCCCCTTCCCTTTTGTACCGGTAACACCAATTATTTGCGCTGGGCAGAGGTCAAAGAAGAGTTTGGTTTGAGAAGTAATAATGACTCCACTCTTTTCCGCTTCAAGGAGTTCGGGTGTAAGAAGCTTTACGCCAGGGCTCCGCATGATGATATTGTAGTCAGTGAGGTTTTGCAGATAGTCGCGGCCCAAAACAAACTGCGTACCTGTTGCTTCTGCACGTGTTACTAAATATTGATCAAGATCTTCTCTTTGACTTTTGTCCAAGACCCAAAGCAAAGCACCTTTATCTTGAAAATATTCCAATGAAGCAATCCCTTCAACCCCCAATCCAAGCACTGCAATCTTTTTATTTTTCCAATCAATTTGTTGCGGATTATTCATAATATGAAGTTATTAGGAGAATATTCTTTGCTCTAGTGCCTAGTCCCTAATGCCTAGTCCCTATCCAAGTACCAGGAGTGAGGATCGAACTCACGACCTTGGGTTTATGAATCCCATGCTCTAACCAACTGAGCTACCCTGGCGTTTCGTCTCACGATTATACCAATTTGACCCAGGCTAGCGCAAATGGTATACTAAGAGCCTATACGCGGGGTAGTGTACGGTGCACGTGAGGCTCATAATCTTACAGGCTAGGTTCAACTCCTAGCCCCGCAACTGAGGGCATTATTAAAATGCAGGGCTTCTGAAAGGAAGCCTTTTTTGTATCTGCATTTTAACCGCCCTCATGAGGCTGGTGTGAAGCACAAAAGTGCTGAACATAATAGCCTCAAACTTAAGATCCCTATCCCCAACTTTTACTTCAAAGTATATAATATGAATAGATGTATTACGTCTATATACTCCGATCTGCTAAAAAGGCTGCTTGGCTATATAAAGGATCTACTGCGGATTTAAAGAGAAGATTCAAAGAACATAATGATGGTAAAAATTTTTCTACTGCTCCCGACCGACCTTTTCAACTAATATATTACGAAGCATACATACTTAAATCTGATGCTGAAGCTAGAGAAAGATATCTTAAGACAAGTATGGGAATGCGAGTAATAAAGAAGCAACTCGCTCATTATTTAACTGAAAAACAATAGGTTCTCAGTTCTTCCCAGCCTAGCAAACCGGAAATGCATTCTAGAGTGCTATATACAAAGTAACCCATACTCTATGGTACCGTCCTTTTGTAATGCACGATTATCTTTTCTGTCAACAAGGCTCGACATTAGTG
This sequence comes from Candidatus Levyibacteriota bacterium, assembly GCA_013816255.1. Taxonomy (GTDB): domain Bacteria; phylum Patescibacteriota; class Microgenomatia; order Levybacterales; family UBA12049; genus JACDET01. The sequence goes on from JACDET010000046.1 coordinate 1,967, forward strand.
AATACGCAATAAATAGTTCCTCCTCAATTTTTCTGAAATGTTTGCCATTTGGCCTCTCTAAACAAGCATCTAGCAGTTCGTGGGTAAAATCTGGCATTACTAACGACATTCGCATAAAAGCTTCAAGCCTAACATGGGAATTATCACGCAAATCAGTAGCAAATGTACGATCGATACCATTAGCTTCAGCAAAGGCAATGTGCTCTTCACGATCACCTCGTGCCCCTATAAAAAAGGCTTGCGTGCGTTCTTCTTCTGTGAAATCTCTATAACCCAACGTACGTAAAGTCGTTACTGAGGGATCCCAGGAAGCTGGCTCTTCCTTAAAGATAGGCACACCAAAGGAGCGAAAACGTGGAGTAAAATTATTAAGACTTTCTACATCCTCAAAAGTATAAATCTGTTTGACTTTAACTCTTTCAGTTATAACAAGTTCTGGACGTGCTGATTGAGCCAATGCTTCGTTGACACGTCCCAGATTAGCAACAAGATCCATTCCTCGTCGAAATCCTTCCGAAAGGCGATCTAATTCGCGACCCCGTCTAGCAATTGCATTATCAAATGCTGTAGCCAGGTCTGGTAAAGGTGGTCTTTCTGGTGATCTAGACATAATTATTCCTAATTTCTTCGCAGATTATACTATAAGACATTTATAATTACTAGTCTACTTCTAGCAAGGAGTGGCTTCTTATTTGATCTAACCATACAGCAAACTATAGGTTGATCATTTTCCCTTTTTTTGCTACACTCCCTCCTATGACTGAAGGTAATAGGCCACGACAAAGATTTATCATAAGACCTGTTGATAATGACCGCAATACTGAGTTGCAGCGTAGAGCTGAGTTGCGGAGAAATTATCTTGTGCCGATTTATTTTATGCATACATCGGATGTTCCACGCCGAGAAGCTCGTGCTGCCTTATTGGGTGTTGCTGATGCATTAAGAGCAACAGGGCAAGAAAGGCAAGTGGTAAATTTTGGTTCTCAACAGTTTGGTCAGGGAGCGTATTCTAGCCCAAACTGGTATATAGAAGAGGCATTTAGAAGACAACCCTTGCGAAGAAGTGCAGGATATGGACCTCAAATTGATGTCCATGAAGTAGGACGACTATTTACCGATGAACCTTTTCAAGAAAAACCTCATTGGGAAGTAATGGTAGTTAATCAGGATTTGAATGCAAAAGGAAGGGATGGAAACTACATAAACTTTGTTTTTGGCGCTACAGATACGATGTTTCCCTCTTCAGTACAGTCAGTTACGAGACTTATGGCTGAAGTCCCAGAAGGAGATTTGCGAGACGCTATGGTACGAAGGTTATTACGCCATGAAGTCGGACATATGTTTGGACTGCCAACAACAGGGAGAAGAAACACTGAAGAAAAATTAGGAGCACATTGTACAAATCCTTGTACGATGCGACAAGGCATGTCTATACCTGAATGGGCAGATTTAACCGTAACAGAACACAACAACGGTATACATTTTTGTGGAGACTGCACTGGTGATTTAGCTGCATCCCGCTCAAGGTACAGACCCCTACCACCTCAACGGTAACATTACTGCAAATCAGAAATAATTATAGCCTCGTCTGAGGTCAAAAAGAAGGTTCTCATTTCTTCCAAGCCCTGCAACACATTAACATGGGGAAGTGCTTTATTTTTTTCGAAGATAGTGGAACTCCAGAAGTTTACCAAGAGCATAAAATGTAGAACCGAGTGTTGGAGAAGCCATAAATATAGTTACCCCTCCAACTGCCTCTAATTTTGTCAACTCACCACTGTCTTCTGGAGATAACGCAAGATTGCTTCCTCTTTTCGAACGGAGCACTTCAGCAATTGCAGTCGGCGCTACAATCTCTGTAGCAATAAATGCAGCTGCTTTCATTTTGCCAAATGGCATATGTTCCCTTTCTGACATACTCTTGGTGTGGATTATACTTCAGCTATAGGCTTGTGTCAAACAATTTGAAAATAAAAATGGCATCATCTTTGGTCAAAAAATAAGGTTCTGAGTTCTTCCAACCCCCCGCAACAACGAATCTTTTGCTTGCACAGGTTTATTGCTTTGCAGCGAACTGAAATGCCCTTGCTACAGTGACTGATTATTGAGGAAGTTTAGAGAACGCTATTTTTTTAAGGGCTTGCCTGTAACCAAGCGCGCTGAAGCAGAAGTTATAATAATTTCATCTTTCTGTCCCTCTCTTTTCACTCTCAAAACCTTTGATCTCTCTTCATAAAAAGATTTTTCAACGGGAATCCTCAATACTTGGGTACTCTCAAGTTCATTTTCCCCTGGAAAAGTAAAAAGTTCTGTTTCATCAGTACGAGCTTTTGTATTGACATATACTGCATCCAAGATCTTTCTGTTTTTTCCTTCAATCGCACCTGTAATACCATTCCCAGTTGTACCCCCTTCAGGCTTAAAAAGTTCTAAATTTAAAACTCTCTCGCCTGGCCAATTTTGATCTTCTTCTTGTAATTGCATCCTTGCCCGAACGGAGAGAACTTGTGCTGCTTCACTAATTACTTGTTCTTCACTTCGAGGTTCTAAGCCTTGATCTTCAATACTCATAACCTGATTGTAATGAAGCTATGGTTCGCTGTCAACTACTCTAAGTCCCTATCTTATTCTCCCGAAAAGAAAAGTAGCTCGCTTTTGTTATCACAATATGATCCACCAATCGAATTCCCAAAACTTCCCCTGCTTCGTGAACTCTTTGGGTGAATTTGATGTCATCGTCTGATGGATCGGGATCTCCTGAGGGATGATTGTGGGCGATGATGATTGAGGCACAAGGCAGCTGGAGTGCTGGGCCGTAAATCTCTTTGGGAGTTATGACCATGCTGTTGAGACTGCCGATACCAATGGTTTCTTTTTGCAAGAGCTCATGCCGGGCATTTAAGTACAGTACGACAAGATGCTCTTGTTTCTTTTGAGAGAACTCTTTTAATTGATCTACAGCGTCCTCAGTTGAGCGTACAAGTACTTTACCAAGCATTTCAGGCGAATACACCCTTTCCCCCAATTCAAGCGCTGCAAGGATTCTTGAAGCTTTTGATTTCCCTATTCCAGCAAAGGCAATCAATTGCGAGGCTTTGGCATTGGCTAATTTCTTTAAAGGATATTCACTGAGGAGTTTTTCACTTAATTTGAGAACGTTCTGTTTTACAGAACCGCTTCCCAATAGGATTGCTAACAACTCTCCATCTGATAGATGTGAACGGCCTTGTGCCTCCATTTTCTCCCTTGGACGTGACGAAACAGGCATATCTTTAATGCGGAGCTTGATTTTAAGTCTCATAGATGTATAATAGTCAACATGAACAGATCAGATGCAGTTGCGAAAGAAAACCTTAACGAACTCGCTAAGCGAATCAGGACAGCTAGGCAAGAAGCTAGGCTTTCCCAATCTGCTTTGGGAAAAAGCATTGGTGTGAGCGATAAATCTGTTTCCAGCTACGAGCAAGGCCGCAGTACTCCTCCATTTGCCAAATTGCGCAAGATCGCTGAAGCAACTGAGCGTCCAATCAGCTATTTCACTCAAGAAAATACAGACGATGCCAACATCGCAAGTAAGCTTATCTCAATTGAGCGAGAACTCAATGAAGTAAAAAAGCTCCTCCAAAAGGCCAAGAAATAACCTCTTGACAAAGTATAGCATACTCTCCTAATATTATACATATGAAGGGTCGTTATGGTGTTATTCTCCTCGATAGTACAGAAATTATTTTCCGTATTTATGAGACAAATGGGAAAGAATGGAAGCTCGTCCACTATCATAGTGCAAGGCTATTTACGCTTACGAGAGACGGGGAAATCAAAATTGCAGACATCATGGAAGTCATTGCTGAGTTCCTCACGACACAATACGCCCAGCACATTGCCGAGTGGAAAACCTGCAGCCACCATCTCCCCCAGCCAATGATTACAGAATTATCTGCAGGGTTAGGATTTAAGATAGAGGATATAACACCTCTCAGGGAACAAGAGTTATTGTGCAAAGGGATGTTTACGGAGTTGTGGTAGCAATTAATCTCGCAAAGGTTGCACGATAGTAAATCCTTCTCTTGAATGAAGATCCTTAAATGTAAGTTGATCGCCCCTTCGACAAATCTTTAGTTGTGATGCTTTTTCTCCTCTATGTATTTGCCACTTTGTCTCACCACCAGACTGCCCAATAAAGTAAAAACTTTCATCAGGAACCCAAATCGCACCACTTTGTCCTTGAGTGTCAGTAAATTCCTGATCATTTACTAAGACATAACTTCCAACTCCACTATCCGTAAATCCCATATCTGTTGGTTTTCCAATCCGTAATGTGTTTGCATCAGGAAGAACGATTGTATAAGGTTTTCCTATATAGTCTAACCGTAATTCGTCCCCTCCACCCAATTGGTATTCTTTAACTTTTTTTTCTCTCTCTTGTATCTCCATCACCACTGTTGTTATATTTGCCGGAAAAGACCGAGTATTTTGTCTATCGACAGCAATCGCAGCAGCACTAGCGACAACTGCTTCTGCTGGATTAGGAGATTTTTCATTAAGCGACTGTGTTAACTCTGCTCTACTGAGGTTTTGCATACCACTACTTACTACGACAATCTTATCACCCGCTTGAAGTGGAACTTCATATACCCCAATATGATCAGGTATAACTCCACCTACTGCAAAACCGACAAGATTCCTATATTTCCAAAAGTATCTTCCGGAAAAACTACCAAACTTTGTCTGTTTAAAAGCCCGCAAATCATCACTAGTTCGTATATTGTCCATTGCCTCAATCACGGCTTCTTCAAGATTAATCTCTTCTCCCAGAGTATTTGTATGTTTCTCTTTTATATTTACACCATGATCTCTTGTGAGAAGTTCTATCTCTCCATCTCGTAATAAATATGCTCTTGTCTTCCCGATACTTCCAATCACAGCTTTCCTCCCATCTGTGGTATCAATCACTTTGACTGCTGTTACACTTGCTTTTCCTATCGGTGCTTCACTTTTTGTTCTCACATGAGCTTCTTTCAAAGCTTCTCTCATGACAGCACCTGCCTCGTTAAGATCTGAAGTATTCAACCCAGTGAGACTTGTCCGTATTGATGAAACGACTATTTTACTTGCATCGATAGCAGCACTTTCAATTCCCTTCCCACCTGCAACTATTGCAAGCCCCGTAAAAGGATTTATATAATAACTATCACCATTTCGTGCAACCTCACTGCTCCAACCTTCTGATTTGCCAGTAATTTTAAGGCGTAATCCTCCAGGCTGTTCTGTTTCTCTATCATTTTTCCGTTCAAACATATTCATAGCTATGTATTATAGATATAAAGATACAATAAATCAATGCTATAGGATTATGAGATTCGTTACGAGGAGGTTCAATTGATTTTGTTATCTACTAGCAACAAGATCAAAAAGTGCTATAATACCTGCATGGGCCAGTAGTTCAGCGGCTAGAACAGGCGTCTTATACACTCCTTGTCGGAGGTTCGAGTCCTCCCTGGCCCACCCCGCTCAGCGGGATGAAGGCAAGCTCAGCTTGCCCACTCTTTCTATGGATGATTTGCACATACGCAAAGGCACGATCAAAGATATACCTGCTTTCTATCCTCTGTTCAAAAACAGCATGCATAAGCAATTTACGGAGTATACAGTTACTACCCGTGATTACTTCACTGATATGTCCTATACAGAAGCAGCTATCCGTCAGCAACTGAGTGGTGAACTCATTAACCTTTTTCTTGCCTTTCATAAAGAGCAAGTAATCGGCTTTTTTCTCACCCAAAAACCTACAGGCGGCGTCTCAATGGCCATTTGGTTGGCGGTACACGAAGACTTTCAAAAGCATGGGGCTGCAACAGAACTACTAGGATTATGGGAAGAGATAGCTTTAGTAGAAGGTGCACATGCATTACAAATATGGACAAGAGACCATAATATCCCCTTCTATAAGCATCGTGGATTTAGATTAGTCGGTGAATTTCCGCAAGCATGGTATAGAGTTGATGTGAGTTTATTATATAAAACCATTGCTGAACCTCAAGAGATCAAGTATCTACGACGTTAGACCGGTTCTTGACTATTTACGAAATGATCACGAAACCTTTTTTCTCTCTCAGGTCCATAAATTGCTCCTTGTCCCCTAAAGGATAACTCCAAAAGATTTGTTATTTGCGTACTCAATTGGGGATGCTGTCTTGTGAGTTGTATTTGCCTTGAAAGGTCATTTGCTAAACGAGCATTAGGAGTACTTATCACAGCTTTAACAATTTCATCTCTTCTTTCAGTTGTTATTATTGGCTGATTTTCTACCTCTTGCGTTTGAGGATTAAGCATATATCCCTTAAATGTAATCTCTTCAGTATCTGGATCTGTAACAAAGTAACGGTCACTCATATATTCTTTATAATTTTTAACATGACCAAGAACATAATGTAGCCGTTCCAAAGATTCGTTTGAATATCCCCCAGAAACAACATTTTCAGCATTTAGTTGAGTCATCCAGAAAAAGTTTGAGAAATCAGTTACTACTCCTCTAGTAGGAGGTATTTCACCGAGAATATAACCAGGAACACCTTTACTTTCTAAGTCAACATGATAATTGATCGATGGATCGTCCCCAAGAGAATATTTTTCAAACATAGCAGTAAATTTAAAGCTCGCTTAATGTAGAGGTGTCTTTTGCCCGTTCTTGGACATAATTGAGGTATCGTTCTGTTGTAGAAAGTCTCTTGTGACCCAAAATCTTTGAAAGGAGCACAAGTGAAACACCGTGCTTCAAGTGATGTGCGACAAATGTGTGTCTGAGATCATTTACCTTTGCATTCTCAATACCTGCGATTCTAAAGTATCTCTCGATTGCTGTACGGATGTTACGGACCAAGAATGGTTTGCCTGATTTTGTGACAAAAACGTGATTGTCTTCGATTTGTGGACGGATTGAAAGATATCGTGTTAAGGCTTCTTTTGCTGATTTGTTCAATGGTACGATACGTGCTTCATGCTTTTCGTGAGGAACGATACTGATGTTGTCTCCTTGTACGTCATTTGTGCGGACGTCAGCTAATTCTCCGATTCGGATTCCTGTTTGAAGGAGTAATTCAATGATCGCGTACATACGTGCGTCATTTCGTGCTGCGTCACGAAGCGCTCGATATTCAGTTGGCTTAAGGATACGGGGTGCTGCTAATTCGTATTGTGGGTGTGAAACTAAAAGGGACGGATCATCTGTGACAAATTCATTTACTTTTAAGAATCTGTAGAAGGTTCGTGTCGAGTTGAGCTTGCGGGAAAGTGACTTTGGTGTATACCCTTTATCAGCAAGTGCACCCAAAAAGGCTTGGATATCATCTTTGTTTACATCATGAATATGCTCTTTTTCAAGCTCACCAAGGAATGCTGTGAGTTGATCGATGTCTTTACCATACGCCAAAACAGTAGCACTTGAATGCTTCTTGCCCTTCAAAAAATTGACGAACTCTTGGTGCGCGTCTTTGACTTTTATTATTTTCATATACTCCTCTTAAATCTTTTTGCAAATAGTGTAGTATGCCTTGTTATTGATTTTGCATTAATACTTTTTGCAAACTTAATAACGATAGGTATATAACTGTATGTCCCATAATATCACAATTCTACCCAAAGTTCAAGTAGATGTTTTATATGGATTGCAATGCTTCCCCAAAGAGATTATATTATAAAACATAATGGGTTATAAAAAAATAGGTTATTTCATAGCAATTGGTATCCTCGCGTTAACAATTAACAACCTTGCACACTCGATTTATACTACGTGGCAGAAACAAGACCTGATTGTCAAAGCCCAAGAAGATTTGGATAATGAGAAGCTAAAGAACCAGGAATTACGCCGGGAATTAGCACTGGTTAATAAACCTGAGTTCGTTGAAACAGAAGCCCGGGATAAACTTTTACTCGCTAAGCCTGGAGAAGGAATAATAGTGATTCCAACAACAGGAGTCGTAGCCAACCCATCAACAGCCCCTGCTCCAAAAGATACAAGACCAAATTATCAACGCTGGTGGGAAGTGTTCTTTTAATTAGTTGAGCACAAACAAGAAAAAGAGTATCGCCACAACAATTCTATAGATACCAAATGGTATAAAGTTATTCCGTTCAATATATTTGAGAATAAACTTCACAGCCAAGAGTGCGACAATAAATGCTCCAATAAAT
>JACDET010000012.1 GCA_013816255.1 Candidatus Levyibacteriota bacterium
GAAGTGAAGGGATATACTCCCCTTCTGTCTTAAAACGGTGTGGTTCAGGGAAGGTTTCTCCAAACATACTGTTAAACTTCCGGACCACTTCCCGCGTCACTTCAATGTGCGGCTCTTGGTCAATCCCAACTGGTACGAGTTCTGCTTTATACAGCATGATATCGGCTGCCATAAGTATTGGATAATTAAGAAGTCCCATATTTACATACTTCGGATGTTGCGCTTTTTTATCTTTATATGTCGGAAGATCTTCAACTCTTGATACTGGATAAATTGTTGAAAGAAGAAACGCGAGTTCGGTATGTTCCGGCACACGAGATTGTACTTCCAACAGACACTTCTTTGGGTTTAGTCCTACTGCTAAATAATCAATGATTATATCTCGTATTGACTGCTTCAGGAGCTTCGGATCATAAGGGGTTGTTAGTACATGTAAGTCTACAACTGAATAAACACAATCAAGCTCAGGATTATTTTGCAATTCAAACATACCTTTTATAGCGCCTAAATAATTACCTAGATGTAATCTTCCAGTTGCTCTTATGCCTGAGTAGACTCTTTTTTTATTCATAACTTCACCATTATACTATGAAAACCTCTTTAATTGAAATCGTGAAATATCATATCTTGTTTTCCCAAAGATTGTTAATTCTGAAATTGCTTTGCCTATTAATGGAGCAAACTTAAATCCATGTCCTGAAAAACCCGTAGCCACTATAGTTTTGCTATCAAGAAAGTCTACAATAAAATCTCCGTCTGGTGTCATATCATAGTAACAAACTTTTGATGCTATAACTTTCGCATCGGCTAAATCTGGGATATATTTTCTTAAAAACTTTCTGCAATCAAGTATATACTTTCTATCTATCATTTCGCCTTTTGGAATACTTTTAATAACCTTACCCGGTATATGTGATGCAATTTTTACTGCATTAATTCCATACATGGGCACACCATAATATCCTGTATTAGGGAATGTAAATGCTGGTAAAACATTTTTAGTAAAATGTTTTATTTTGTTGGGTTGCACATAAATTACATTTTGCTTAGTTATTGTTATTGGTAATTTATTTTCTAATAAACTGTTTGTTCCTATACCCGCTGTAATTATTGCTTTTGCATAGACAACTCTCTTTCCATCTTCGAATACAACTTCATCATTTCTATGGCTTACAACTTTATTATTTTCCAAAATAGTGACACCATTTTGTTTTGCTAAATGCACATATGATGTAACAACAGCAAAAGCATCTAAGATTCCTCCATCATATTCCAAAATTCCCGACTGCGCCTGTATTTGTGGATACGTTTGTTGAAGCTTATTTTTATCCATTACAGCTACTCTTCTACCTAATTTTTTTAAGGTCTGATAATTATCCCTTAGTTTGATCTTTGTAGAATCAAGTGTTAATACTCCGCAAGAGAATAATAACTGCTTCTTAGTTTTGACTTCCAATTCTTTTAATAGCCGCATGCTTTCAATCGCTAAAGATGCATAATATACGTCTTTACCGTATGAAGCCCGGAAGGCTTTGGAATAATCACCTGATGCGTTAATGGTATTGTTAAGAGAAAGTTCATCAATCAGTAGGATACTCTTTTTATGTTGTGATAAGTAATATGCTGACGCAGCTCCCATTACTCCACCTCCAATAATGACTACATCATACTTTTTCATAGTACCTCCGTAGTAACGCTAATGACAGTATTTCAACTGAATCGTACATCCTTACTTTTTTATATGACTTAGGGAATATCAAAGGAAGCTCGGTGCATCCCAAGATAATTCCATCTGCTCCTCTTTTTGTTAAATCATTCGCGATCTTCCGTAGTAAAAAAGAATCATGAACATCAGCCACTCCTTCAATTACGTTTCTAATAACATTTTCTATTTGATAAACTTGTTCTTTATGAGGAGTAATACTCTTGATTCCATACTTTTGTAGCTCCTCTTGATATAACCGTGAGTTAAGTGTTGATGGCGTTGCGAGTATTCCAACATTTTTGATACTATCCACTTGTAATGCTTTGACTACGCTAGTAATCATTGAAATAAATTTTACCGGAGAACCTTTTTCTAAATCTTTTAGCAGTACATGTGCTGTATTGCATGCAATAGATAACGATGATAATGGCAGTTTATTAAGCGACGTAACTCTTTGTTGTAACATTTTAAATGCAATAGCTTTTTCCTTACTTGAGGAAATAAAATCAGGTACTGGAACTGAATGTAAAATAATCTCTGGAAAATCATTATTTTTCTTCGCACCAAAGTTCTGTATTGATAGTTGAATTAACCTATCATACATATATATTGAGGCCTCAGGCCCCATACCACCGATAATCCCTATTGCATGTTTCATAATCATAAAAAAACCTCCCGAGTATGAGAGGTTCATTCAAAGATTTATAAAAACACAAAAATCAGCCTCCCATATGAGATGAAAGATTCTGCCACCAACTTGTTTTTTGGATTTGCTCACGTTTAAGCTCAAGTGAACCCCGTGTTACAGTCGCTACTCCGACGTGAAGCTTCTTCGCTATTGCATGCTGAGGAACGCCTTGATGAAGCATTTGGAAAATCGCTAAACGCTTTGGAAGTTCTTCTAACTCTTGCGGTGTTAAGAGACCTTTCAAAAAAGATTCAGCTTCTTCATTTGTCTGTAATTGTAGTAAAGAACTGATAAATTCTTTACGGTATTGCGTTCTCATAAATACTATTATACTAGTATGCAATAGTAAATGCAAGTGTCTAATTACTAGCATACTGTATAATGATTGTTATGAGTACTAGTCAGAACTTACCTGAAAAGTTTCTAGCGCGGCTTGAGGAGTTGTATCCACAAGATGTTTTATCTGGAGTATTGCGGGCTTATGAGCAGAAAATTGCACCGTCTTTCCGGGTAAATACGCTGAAAGCGACAACTGATGAGGTGAGAGATATATTATTTGCACTTGGATATGAAATCACACCAGTGTCCTGGTATAAAGATGCTTTTGTCATGCATAATAAATCTATTCGAGAATTAACTGAAACAGATATCTATATAAAAGGATGTATCTATATTCAAAATCTTTCAAGTATGATCCCAGCCCTCGTTATGGATCCACAACGTGATGAAAAAATTCTTGATATTGCGGCGGCTCCTGGAAGTAAAACCACACAAATTGCGGCTCTCATGCAAAACACTGGAGAGCTGACGGCAAATGATTTAAGTTATAAAAGATTATTTAAGTTACGTGAGAATATATCTCAGGCTGGCGTAACAAACGCAAAAGTGCTGAATTTACCGGGTGAATCTTTTTGGAAACAGCTCCCTGAATATTTTGATAGAACACTTGTTGATGTTCCTTGCAGTATGGAAGGACGCATGCTTGCAACGGACCCAAAAACATATAAAGATTGGTCTACCAAAAAAGTAAAGCAACTTTCAAAACTGCAAAAATATCTGCTGCGTTCTGCTATCTCGTGTACCAAACCTGGTGGCACTATTGTGTATTCAACTTGTACGCTTTCTCCTGAGGAAAATGAAGAAGTCGTGGAGTGGGCAATTGAGAAAGCAAACGGCGCAGTCGTCGTTGAAAAGATTGTGCTTCCAGAAATTCCACTGATGCAAGGTTTAACGCAGTGGAGAAAGAAAACTTTTAATCATGTTGCGAACACAGCACGCGTTGTTCCGAGTCTGACAATGGAAGGTTTCTATATAGCAAAACTACACAAAATAAGCTCAACACTCCCTATATAATTTTGCCTCTTGCAAATCCTATAATAATGTACTATACTACCTTTTACTGACGTGTTCAGTGCCTATAAAATGAATAAAAATAGTACATTACATATAGCATTTCTTGACTTTGACGACCTGAAAAATAAATTACTTTCAGGCGGTCAAGCCAGAGCCACATACGAGGTTTCCCAAAGACTTGTGAAAATGGGTCACAAAGTAACTATTATCTGTTCACGATATCCTGGTTCAAAGGATTACAGCAAAGACGGAATCGTTTACAAACATATAGGCCTTGGCACAGACAACATTAAATTGAATAATGCGGCCTATATCCTTTTACTTCCATTCACAGTACGTACATTTACATGCGACGTAATGATTGAATGCTTTACCGCACCGATCTCAACATTATTCTCCCCCGTATTCACAAAGATTCCGGTCATTGGTATGCCAACGATGTTTGAAGCCAAAGAATTTTCAGGTAAATATAATCTTCCATTTGATAAAGTTGAAGCATTTGGTGCCAAACACTATAAATACTTTCTCGCTTATTCTCCTATAAATAAAAAGAAAATGGAAAGTCTCAATCCAAAAATTCACACACGTATTATTCCAAACGGCGTCAGTGAAGATTTATTCAAAGTAAAAACAACTGAGAAAAAATATGGATTTTTCTTAGGCCGTATTGATATCCGACAAAAAAGTCTGGATACATTGATCGAAGCTTGCGCACTTCTTCCGAAAGATTTTCCAACAAAAATTGTTATTGCAGGAAATGGTCCACGCGAAGAAGAACAAGCTTTAACAAAACTTATTGAAGAAAAAGGTGTCGGAAACTTTGTGAGCTTTATTGGACGCGTTGATGGACGGAAGAAAGAACAGCTTCTTGCAAATTGTATGTTTGGACTCTACCCTTCACGTTTTGAAGACTTCCCACTTGTGCCACTCGAATTTACTGGTATGGGCAAACCCGTTGTTTGTGTCGATGTACCAGGCCTGAAATGGGTAACAAAGGACGTCGCGATCAAAGCTCGCCCAGGCAGTGCAAAATCACTTGCTGATGCACTTATGATGATGGCAACTGATAAAGAAAAGCGCTCAATCCTTAAGAAAAATGCACGACCATTTGCTAAGCAATATGGATGGAATAACATCGCCAAACAATATGCAGAATATTGCCATGAAGTTATCGCAATTGAGAAAGGAGCAACAAGTAAATAATATGAAAGTTTTAGTATTAGGTGGAGCTGGTTACATTGGCTCAGTATTATGTGAATATCTTGAATCAATTGGTGACGAAGTTGTCGTTATGGATAATTTTCTTTACGAAAGATCATTAAAGAATCTTGGGTCACGAAAATATATCATTGGTGATATCCGTAATATCAACGATCTCCTTCCTGCAATAAATGGGGCTGATGCGATTGTTAATTTGGCTGCTATATCAAACGATCCTGCGTCCGACCTTTTGCCAGAGCTCACATGGAACGTCAATTATAAAGCAAATGAATTGATTGCTGAACTCTGCCAAGCATCAGGCAAGCGGGTTGTCTATGCGTCTTCATGTTCGGTGTACGGGTTTTCTGAAAATGGAGAATTTACAGAAGAAAGCCCTGCAGGTCCTGTCACTTTGTATGCACGGACAAAAATGCTTTCTGAAAAACCCTATTTAGATGATAAAGTTGATAGTGTCGTTCTCAGATTTGCAACAGTCTACGGACATTCTCCAAAACCACGCTTTGATTTGGTTGTGAATACAATGATTGGTAATAGTTATTTCAATAACAAGATTACTGTTAATGGCGGTAACCAGTGGAGACCAGTTGTCCATGTCAAAGACGTTTCGCGTGTAATCGGCATGTCACTGCATGTGAAGAAACCAAAACACCGCGTCTATAACGTCGGTTCAAACGAACAAAATTACCGCATATCTGATCTTGCGATTGCAATCAAGAAAGAATTGCCGCACGTTGAGATAATCAGTAATAAAGATAGTATTGATGGACGCAGTTACAAAGCCAACTTTGACCGTCTGAAAAATGACTTTGGATTTACTCCAAAATATACTATCAAGGATACAGTCGAGGAAATTTACGCGGCTTTTAAAGATGGGACTATAACCGACATGAATGAAGATGTATACTTTAGAGTGAAATACTTAAAGAAATATACCAATAACGGTGAAATAAGAAATAGTTTCTTTGATAGGTCATACGCAAGATTGACAAATCTGAGTGAACTGAAACTTTTTAGCTAATGATCATTAACCTCACAAAACCATCAATTGACGCAAAAGAACTCCAAGCGGTCGAACGCGTGTTCAAGAGTGGTTGGCTTGTGCGTGGGAAAGAAACAAATGCGTTTGAGCAGGAAGTTGCAGCTTTTACTGGCGCAAAACACGCAATCGCAACCAACGGCTGCACCATGGGACTTTATTTGGTAGTCAAGCAAATGAATCTTAAGCCCGATGATGAAGTTATCGTCCCTTCCCTGACATGGAGTGCAACAGCCAGTATTGTTATTCAAGCTGGTGCAATACCCGTTTTTGCAGATGTTAAAAAGGATGATTGGTGTCTTGATCCAGAAGACGTAAAGCGAAAGATTACCTCAAAAACCAAACTTGTCATTCCCGTCCACTATTCAGGACGTGTTGCCCGTGGATTTGAGAACTTTCCTATCCCAGTCCTCTATGATTCAGCGCACCGCATTGAGAAAGATTGCTTCGACGGGACGACAGCATGTATGTCATTCTACGCGGTAAAGAATATGACCACCGTTCGAGGCGGCGTCATTCTCACCAATGATGATGAAGCTGCAGCATGGTACAGAATGGCATGTCATGGAGGAATTGGTAAAGATACGCTCAACCGATATATGGGATCAGATGATAAAAGTGCCGCGAGTTTTTATTATGAAGTTGAAGTTCCAAGTTGGAATTTCGATATGACTGACGTTGAAGCTGCAATCGGCCGGGAGCAGTTGAAAAAAGTAACAGGTCTGAATCAAAAAAGAGAAGCTATTGTAAAACAATATAATAAAGCATTTGGTCTCAACATTAAAGGCAATCATATGTATCCGATACTTGTTGAAAACCGAAATGAATTCCTGGTCAATATGAAAGCCGCAGGAATCCAATGCAGCATCCACTACTTACCACTCCATCTTATGAAAGGCTATAAAGAGTATTATAAAGAATCATTACCAGTTACTGAATCTATTGGTGAACATTGTCTAAGTCTTCCACTGTATCCTGATTTGAAACAAGAAGAAATCGACTTTATCATTGAACATGCGAAAAAATACGCAACGTCTATTAAAGCATAACTCATGTCAGAAAAACTGCATATATTTAACCCTGAGTCTCCAAAACCTATTGAAAGAGACGTTAAGCAAGATAAGCTGCTCATTAGCGGACAATTTGCTACAGGAGATGTTACGGTACATACAACTGGACAGGAATTTCAACCAACTGATACGCTTCAGGCAAAGATAGACAAAGATTGGGCTCCAAACGCAGCAAAAGGTGCTTTCCCAGGTCCGCTTGTACGACTTGACTCGTTCGGTTTAGATCAGGATGGAAAACTTAATCTGACATTTGGAACAACTAATTTCAAAGATTATGTAGGCTCTAGGGACTTTCCCTCGCTTGCGGAAAATGGTTATGATGGTATTGCAAACCCTATTTCTACATCAGCAGTCGTTCTCACAAGTGATGGCAAACTGCTTGTAGGAGTAAAACAAATGGGTGATACCATCGGAGCAATAGATGGCATTGGTGGCTATTTACATCCTGAGCGTGATATTAATCCTGAGACTGGAGAGATAGATCCGTTCTTTGCGGCTGCAAGAGAGATTCGTGAGGAAACTGGCATTAAAGAAGATGAGTTACAAGATGGTACGCTTTTGGGACTCTCTTATGAAATTGCTGGACTTTGTCATCCTGTTTTATCATTTCTCTACCGAACAGATTTATCTTCAGAGGAGATTATGACGAGAAAAGGTGATGATGAAATAAATGTCATTGCCGTTGAACCATTTACTGATAAAACACAAGTTGAAAGACAACAAGAAGCCAAAGCAACTGGTGTTGCAAGTACGTATATCATGGACGTTCTCCGTCAATTTGCACCACAAAGACAACCTGGTGAAGAGCCAAACGAACATTCACAAGTAGAACCAGATGGTAGGTTGACAATGGCCTTAGCCCGGAAAACTCTACAATATAAGCAACCAGATGCAAAGTTTGCGGGATTTGCAAAACAAGTGCTTCGTACAAAAGAACAACTTGTAGGAGAAAAAACTCCGATTGAAAGAGCAACCGTTCTTAACTCTAAAGATATTTCAGATGGAGAAATTATAACTAGAGACATTGAGCTCGGAGATAAGAGAATATATATTGAAGCAATGAAACGAATTGGAGGACCAAATAAAAGTGCAAATGAAGATGCATTTGTTACCATTACCGATGGGCCGTTACTGCAAGTACTTCTTGTTGACGGTGGATCACAAATTGCGCCGGTTCCAAGTTTGGAAGCAAAAGACCTGAAAGGTGGCAAGTTTATTGCTGAAGAAGTTGAAAGATATGGGCAAGTGCTTAATCCAAGGACAAGCGTTAGAGGAAATTTATATAAATTAAACTCTCTTGTTGGCCAGGATATTGCGAAAGATCATCCTGATATTGCATACACCGATGAATCAGTAAATGTTCCTTATGGGAGTATTGCAGGAATAAAAATTGATAGCGAAAATAATACAGTAGAAGTTGCGAATGCAGGTGACGTCTACGTTGTTACAGTTGATACATCTGGAAATGCAACACTTCTTACGGTAGATGATGTCCATAAAAAGGATCAACAGACGTTTGCTGCTGCAAGGGAAGTTGCAACAAAAACAAGCAAAACTGTGCGAGAGGTTATGGAAGGATATAATACAGATCCTGAAATGCAATCTGTCTTAGATGAAGAATATGTTTGCGCGCAACAAGCAAATACTGGTGAGATACGCAGAATAACTGGTGCACCAAATTTTGAAACTACCTCTTCATGTATGATCCCAACAGATTCTATTGCGCAAATCTTTGTCTTCTCAGATGGCGCAATTCCAGCAGGAACCAATTTACAGACACAAGAAGGTGTACAACAATTTGCTAACATACTTACTACTTCAGGTATCGAAGGTTTAGAAACTGCAATTCAGGATAGCGCCTCAGCAGATCCAGATTTCCAAACATATCCCCGCTTTCGTGATATTGACGACTTTTCGATAGTACTGGTTACTCTTTAAACACAGTTTTACTTTATTAAAGTACATCACTACATAATTCTTTCTTGCACCTTTCCCCTCCTTGCTTTAAAATGATATTGATGAAGAAGGTTATTGGAATTATTTTGATTGTTGCTGTTCTCTTCTTTGGTTACCAAAATAGAAGCGTTCTTGCCTCAAATGTGGGAGGGATCTTGTATAACTCCCCTTGTGCAACTCCAAAAGCTTACAGTATCGGTACTATTGATCCGCGGTTTAATATCTCTGAAGCTGATTTTATAAGCGCAGCACAGGAAGCTGATTCATTATGGAAAAATGAGGGTGGTGAGCCCCTTTTTGTCTATGATCCAGAGGCGAATTTAACAGTGAGTCTCGTCTATGATGAACGGCAATATCTTAATAATCAAATAGATGATTTAAATAATCAGGTTGAAGAACAGAAAGATACGCTCAAACCTGAAATCGCTGATTATGAAAACCGTGCGGCAGAATTTAAACGCCGTAATGCAGCACTCAACGACAGAATCAGTTATTATAATAATCAAGGAGGTGCACCTGAAGAAGAATATAACAAACTCCTTTCCGAGCAGCGATCATTGCAGCAAGAGGCAAAAGAACTACAGGCAATGGCTGGGACACTGAATCAATCCACAGACCAATATAATACACAGATTCAAGCCCTTGATCAAAAAGTTGATGCGTACAATGATACGCTCGAAACCAAACCTGAAGAAGGGATTTATATCCGAGAAGGCCGGGATGAAAAAATTATCATTTATTTCAATAATTCACGACCTGAGTTAATCCATACCCTAGCACACGAAATGGGTCATGCTATTACTATGCCGCATATCGATGATGAGAACTCAATTATGTATCCAAAAACGACAGAAGCCGTTAGTCTTTCATCCAAAGATATAGCTGCACTTACTGAGGTATGCCGTGAACAAAGCATAGTGAAGACTGCTGGAGAAAATATCGCGCTTTTAGCAAGTGATATTAGAAGCTTTGCCGTCAATGCAATGAACAGTAAATAGTACCCTAAACTCTTTATTCTCTTACCCTTCTCTAGATCTTTTATCATTGGATTATTTTAAAAAGCTTTTATAGTTATCGTATCCTTCAACACTTTTTCCTTGCTATCGTGCCCACTTTTGAAAGGAGGGATACGTATGGACAAAAGCAGAATGGCTTCAGGCAACTGGCAAACCTTTCTTACCCTGAAAGGAGAGAAATTGTTGCTGGTTGTCCGAGAACACCTCTTTACTATCACAATGCCAGTTGTGATACTTATACTCGTAACCATAATGCTTCTCATAGGCGGTTACGTTATATTCCAACAATTCTTTTCCTCTTGGCCGCTCTTTATTATTACAGGGTTACTCCTGATTAGCACCACCATTAGTATTATCACAAAATTAATTATTGATTGGTATTTTCACATCTATATTTTAACAAACCGCAAAATTCTCGAATTCCGTTATACGCCATTAACCTCATATATCGTCAATGATATTATGCTTGACCGGGTGTATTGTACTGAGGTTGACGTCCAAACAAACGGACTCCTGCATGACTTAATCGATATGGGTGATATTATGATTACCTTTGACCGGCCTACTCATCAAGAAGAATTCGTTTTACGAGACATTCATGCTTGTAGCGAAATTGGAGTTTTTCTCACGCAGCAATTAATGGATGGAACTCAAAACCCGCAGATACATCCGATATGGTTTCGAGGACATAGTTATGGATCGCGATAAGGAGTGAGCAATATATGGAAACTATAAAAGTTATTATTTTGCTTTTTTATCTAGTCTTCATTCTGTTTATTGTATTATTTAATTGGCTCTATAACGCACGCGCTATACGCGCGAATAAGCAAATAGGTTTGTATTCTCCGAAATATATAAAACGTCTCGTTCGTATAAGTAGCGGCTTGGCAGTTACAACGGCCGTAATAATCATTTTTATTTTAGTTTTCAAACTTTATTGAGAGTCAGAATCTATGACATAAAATCTTTCCTCTACTTGAGCAAACTGCTATACTTATTTTATGAAGAAAGAAAATAGTTTGCGCTTATATTGTTTTTCTCCTTTGGTAATGCTCATCACTTTTCTTATCGAAGCTGGTGCTGCCCTCTATGTGATTTTCAAATACCGTATGACCCGGGCAGCTCAATTGATTACAGCACTCCTCGGAGCACTTGCAACGTTTCAGCTTGCTGAATACATGGTCTGTGAAGGAGCATTCTTCTTTTCCAGTCTTGATTGGGCGAGACTAGGCTATGCGGCAATTACCATACTTCCTCCACTCGCGATCCACTTAGGACTAACGATTGCCAAACGGAAGAATATGCCACTTATTGCGACAGCTTACGGGAGTGCCGTTGTATTTATGACATTTTTCCTTTTTGTCGGACAAGGGATGCAAGCGCAACAATGCTTAGGCAATTATGTCATTTTTGAAATTGCACCATATGCAGCATTGCCGTACGGCATCTATTATCAGGGTTGGCTTATTGTAGGTGTTGTACTCGCGTGGCGTGCACATTATCAGTTGAAAGATCCCAATCAGCAAAAAGCACTTGTATGGCTGGTCATGGGTTACCTGTCTTTTATGGTTCCAAGCTTTATTGTCTACTTACTCAGTCCCCAGACCGTTGCAGGTCTTCCAAGTATTATGTGCGGATTTGCAGTTTTGATGGCATTAACGTTACTTTTTAAAGTCTCTCCCTTAGTTCTCAAAGAAGGTAATCCAGCCCAGAAGTCTGTCAGGGCTTCGACGAAATAATCTCATGCCCTTTTTCTGTGGCTATTACTGCTTGCTCATTGCTTAAAGGGACAAACGTGTACTTTCCTTTATAGTCTTCTATAACCTTTTTATAAGTACTGTCTCCAGAGACGTAATGTGGTAACGCAATAAAATCAACAAAACCTAAGCCAGTATATGAATCAAGTTGTGCAATATCTGGATCATCGAAAACTTTTACCGGTTCGATATTGGGTCCCGCGAGAACAGATCCTGCACTTGATCCGATATAGATAACTCCTTTTTGCACCAACTCGCGGGCGACTGTTGTGAAACCACTTTTCTGCGCATGTTCCAGAAGATAAAAGGTGTTACCTCCCGCGACAAAAATACAATCAACTCCTGAAAGTTCTTTACGTAAAAGCCGCTCAGGTGTATCTTTAAGGGGTATATCAAAGACAATAAAACCCATCTCTTGCAACTTCTTTCTATCCCGTTCCATCCAAAGGGCTGTGTCATACATATCTGCGGCCGTTGGAATAAAGGCGACTGTCATTTGTGGAGGATATGTGGGCAGTAATGGTGTGATAAGATCAAGTGTTTGATACGCATTTGAAGTAAGAAACAGTTTCATAGATCTTTAGAGTCTTGCGCGTGTAGCAATTTCAGTTTCAATCACATCAACAGCCCGGCCATATTTTAAACGTGAAAGTTCGCGGACGAGTTCGGCAACTCTTTCATTTTCCAAAGCCTTTTCTACAGCAACATCTTTGGTTGTGTCGAGTGAGAACGGCCTGACAGGTTCTCCGTTGACGATTGTACGCATATAGCAATTGTATTTATCGACATTGATCAAATCTTGTTCACCAAAAATTGGCTGGAATTCGTGTTGCAAATAATTCGCGTCTGTGACACCAACTCTAAATGACGCAATGGTACCGACGTTACCAAAGATAGCGTTTTTAATTTCTTCTTCCATTTGTCCGATAAATTGATTGGCCACAATCAAATTCAGACGATATTTTCGAGCCTCAGAAAGAATTTGTGCGAAGTCAGGTGTGGCAAAATTCTGGAACTCGTCGACATACAGAAAGAAATCTTTACGCTGATTTTTATCAATGATATCTTGCCGTGACATCGCAGCAACCAGAATTTTAGGGACAATAATAAGTCCTAAGAAGTTTGAATTCTCTTCACCGATTTTACCTTTGGAGAGATTAATCAAAAGAATTTTCTGCTCATCCATCACTTTGCGAAAGCTAAACGCACTTTCAGACTGGCCAATGATATTTCTGATCATCGTATTGGTAACAAATCGTCCGAACTTAGAAGTGATGTAATCAAGAACTTCAGACTTATGGAAATCTGATGTTTGCGCGATCTGATCAGTCCAATATCGTCTGATAATCGGATCCTGTACTTTGGGCAAAATCTCTGTCACAAATGATTGATCGGTCAAAATACGCATAACTTCGATGAACGTGCTTCCTTTTTCATACATAACAGTAAGCATCGCATTACGGACAGCATGCTCAAATCTCGGACCAATAATACCTGTTTTGTTTGGGTCAAAAAGCTTATACATCAACCCAATAATTGAGTTCACAACTAGATGCTTTTGCTGTTCAGTTTCTGCTTCAAGCATATTAAAACCCATTGGGCGCTCGGTATCGGAAGGATCAAAAATGATAACGTCTTCGGCCCGATGCGGAGGAATTAATTTCATTATATCTTCAACCAAATCTCCGTGGGGATCCATGACGGCCACACCCTCACCATTATTAATATCCTGCATAATCATACTTTTTAAATATTCAGTCTTTCCAGTACCTGTTTTTCCGATAATATATGTGTGTCTGCGCCTATCGTCGCGTTCTACAAAAACCGGTTTTGAGAGACCGCGGAATGTGCTCCGTCCCAAGAATAGACCTGTTGTTGGAAGGTTGGATGGGGCCGCGGATTTCTTTGCATTGAGCCAGTGAATACCAGGAGTCGTGATACTTTTGTTTGGAAAATGATAAATACTTGCCAGCTCTTCACTTGTCAGGACTGAGGTCTGACGAAACATTGGGAAATACCTATAGATAAAGTCATTCATGAAAAGGCCCTTGTGGAAAAGTTCACGTTTTTTAAACGCATTGGTACCATTGAATTGACCAAAAGCACCAAAGATATTTGAGAGATGTGATTTTGCTGCTTGCTCTGTTTGTGCACAAACAACAATTCTTACTGTCGCATGAAACCCTGGCTTACTGAGTTTATTTTCAACTGCTTCAATCTCTTTGGCATCAGTTTTATAACTGGCTTTTTCAGGATTTGATTCATTCTTTTTGAGGTGTCCTAGATAACTCCGTCCCGCTTTAACCCATTTTCCATCTGCGGGTTTGATCAGAATTTGTACAGCTGCGCCCTCACCCTCCTGCATTTTTGCGAGTACTGAGGTGAGAGAAGACATTGGATCAACCGCTAAATCTTTAAATACTTTAATCGGCATATAATCACTTGATTTTAAGTCTGTATAGAGAAAAGCTACTTTGCCATTGTCTGAGAAAATATTGTATTCTGTTCCGATAACGCCGCCTTCGCGCTGTTTGGCTGTTGGATCATTGACTGGTACAATATCTGCTTCTGGATATGCACCATTCAGTTGTTTCTCGACAAAATCACGATACTTTTGTGGTACGTGAATATAAAAGCGAATATCTCCTGGTAAGCCAACAATTTCAAAAGACAGGTGCGGTTGTGGCTTAAAGTTCTCAAACTTCCCGCTACCACGAATCGATGCAAGACTTGCAAACATCTGTTGTGCGGCATCAATCTTGGTATCATTATCACGGGGAACGGTTACCTGAAGGAGTACTGAATTTAATGAGTCAGCTTCCCGCGTCCGATGCCGTAAGTAAAGAACACCAGCCCAATACAGACCCCATCCAAACGCTGCAACAAAGCCTATGCCTAGGACGATAAGCACGAGTGACGTCATGGCCATAAAGATGCTATCATTTGTTACAACAGGTATTTCCATACGTATATACTCCTCTTAAATATTTTACAAATAAAAGATAAAGATTTGCTAATTAAATATTTTTAACACTTTATTCTCTTGTTTTTCTTCTTTCTTTTTTCCTTTTTTCGGATCGATTTTCCGCCAAACATACAAAACAAGTTCTGCCAACCAATGCTTTGAGTCATTAAGTTTTGGATGCAATTTTTCCTCAGCAACTGCCTCTTGAAAGGTCATTGGTAAACTCTTTACGTTAAAGACGTTTTCATCAATTGGTACTCCTGGGCCAGAATGTGTTACACCAAATGCTTTGGCAGCTTCCGGAATCTTTGGCTTTTCAGTATCAGGTGACTTTTCGACAATACTTTCAATACTCCTTTCAACTGCTACTTCGGGCATTGATGGTGCTACTTCTATTTGCTGTACTTCAACAGATGACGGAGCAGGTTTTGCAGATACCTCTTGTCGAGCTGGTTGCACATCTTCTTCAGAATGCTCCGTACTTTCAGATACTGCACCTGCTTGGATAGGACCTTGCTCAGGATTACCTGATGATATTTGTTCTGGTTGGGCAGATGGTAGGGAAACGCCAGAAGCAAGCTCTGACATACTCCCAGGCTGGACAGTCGCTGTCGGAGGCTGGGCACGCCCGCTAACTGGTTGCTGTACATTTGGTACACCTTGGGCAGGAGAAGTACTTGGATCCATACTCATATCTTACCATGATAAGGCTAACCTAGCAATGAAGCCTGATAGAATCTTTACAAAACTGCGTCCCCCGGTTTCCAACCACAAAGAGGACATGCAGTCATCATACCGCTTTGAATCTCAGCCACAGCCTTCTCATCTGCCTCCCACTTGCATTGTTTACAGATGATTTTGTGACAAACTATACATTTTTCTTGTTTAATTTGCTTCATATTTTATTTTAACATCCAAATTCAAATCCACAGTTACATTTCTTTGTTCTTTTATCAGCACTTACATTAGTCTCATCCGCATACCATTTCGCACAATCAGCTTCAGGACAGTGGTAGTGGTTATCACTTGCATCTCCTCCGCAATCTGAGCACGTGTTACTCCCTGGTTCAGACTGTGTTCCAAACTCTCCTACGCTAGTAGCAGAAGTTGCGTCTCCAGATGCACCGCATCCTGTGTCGACAAAGCGGACTTTTTCTTGTGCTAATGCGTTAATATCAATTCGTGGCGCAACCCAAGGACGTATAAAGTCATTTTCAGGACTTTGTGTGAAGGCAACAACATTATGTTGCGGATCATCATGCAATTCTTTTGCTACTCGATCTGCATAATTGAGAAGCGCACGGAATAATTTGTTCTGCTGAACAGTATCATCAGGATTTTCTGTTAATGCTTTCGTATATGCATTAATAATAGGTAAACACGCTTGTCGGACAATCGCAAAATCTTTCTGGCTCATATGCTTATGGTCTTTGTGCATAAATTCATGGATATCATTAGGGGTATGCAAGCCAAACGCACCTGGAGCAATTTGGATTGGATTTGCAAGAAATTCTGCATCTGTCGGAACAGTATTTCGTTTATACCGACTGTCAAGTTCTGTCAATTTCTCTTGTGTTTCTTCAGGAGTTAGACCTGAAGTATACCGATAGGCTTCTACCGTTCCATCAGCCATTTTCTCCTGTACTTCATAGAAGTTTTGTTTGTAGATAGATCCGTTTTCTACGTCACCTTGCGGCGAAGCAAATACCATCTTCGTTCCAACCGGTACTGCTTCATCAGACATGGTTAATGTCTGTTGTATGCGCCCAAGTCCTGTTACTTCAGCATCTTCTCGGTCCCAATCCACAGGTTTACCTTTCTTCCGCCGATAGTCTCTTCCCCTTTCAATCATCGCAAGCACTGGCTCACCTGTATCTTCTGTTCGCAACTCTCCATCAACAATATGGTATACAAACTTACTAATACCCACATGCAAGCGTTCTCCTAAGTGGGTTTCTAATTGCATTTTTATATATGCATCCAGTGATTCTTTTGATTGTTCGTATGCTTCAGGCCTTTTTTCTTTGGCTAGAACTCTGTACAAAACTGCATCCTGCTCCAACTCATATGCTTGGACTTCTTTTGTATTTCTCTGTTCTGTTGCCAAGAAAATATCCCGTGCGTCACTCAACCTTGTACCAAACCCAACTGGTCGACTTTCTGGGATTTTATTTACTTCATTATTTATAGGAGAAACAGCAGTTAAGTGACGTAAGCCTTTTTCTCTTTCTGGCTGAGAAGTGTTTTGGCTCCACAAAGAGGATACCTCCGTAGGTATTCGTTCATGCAAATATGGTTGTTGATAATCTGAATATCCTCTTGCTTCTATTCCTGCCATAAAAAAACTCCTCGCTTCAGGAGGAGCTGCAAAAACAAGCTGCTTCTACTCCGGAAGACTTAAGGGCTCTGGCTTATCCCGATTAATCGGGACATACAGTTGCGGTACAGCTCTTGATTCAAACAAGATTCACCCAAAATACATTATTATCTCTTAATCCATTTAATCTCTTTTTGTTTTTCCATGTGGTTAATATATCTTGCGAGTGTAAACAACAGATCAGAAAGGCGGATGAGGTAGATAAGAATTTGGTCATCAACTTCCTCTTTTTCGGTAAGTGTCACAACGCGTCTTTCAGCTCTACGCGCCATGGTTCTTGCAACATGAAGAAGCGATCCTGGTTTGCTGCCACCTGGGAGAATAAAGTTTTTAAGTGTAGGAAGCTTTTGGGTTAGATCATCAATAATGATTTCAAAGTCTTTTGGCCGATTATCCAGACCTGAAACAGGGAGAGGATGCGGCATTGCAAGGGCCGAGCCAATAGCAAAAAGATCGTGTTGAATCTTTTCTAACTCTTTAACGATTGGTGTATATTTATGCTTTGGGAAGAATGCCAAAGTCTGACCAATGATGCTATTGAGTTCATCAATTGCAGCATATGTCTCAACACGCGCGTGAGATTTTGCCACACGTGTACCATCAAAAAGCGACGTTGTTCCTTTATCTCCAGTACGTGTATAAATTGGCATAAAAAATCCTTCCATAGCAGAAGGATTCATAAAAAAACTCCTGCTCGGGATAAAATGTTTTCTGACTATATCCTACTTCGCACAAGGCTTCGTAGGATCCTCCGTAGCTCGAAGAGCGAAGGAGGACAGTTGCGGCACAGCCACGGATTTACACTCCCGATGATCGTTGTCATCGGGATCCCGAATGGAAACTACCATCGGGACGTGATTTCCTCTTTAATTGTATTTCTATACGCTAGCAGCTAGAACCTAGTCGCTCATCAATTAGCATTCAGAATAGCCACATGCGTAACATTTCTTGCAGCCTTCTTCGTAAGCAAAACTTCCTGAACCACATTCAGGACAGATATCAAAAAGTGATGTCGATGCGCTTGATACAGCAGCAACGCCTGTTTGCGGAAGTGTCAATTGGTTTGCGATAAGATCTTGTCCACCATCTATAACTGCATCTGCTTGGATTGGCGTAGTCGCTACACCATTTGCATGTCCATTTCCGTTACTTGTTCCATTGAGTAAGATAGCTTGTGCTTCAGTATAGGATGCTTTATCTTCTACTTTGCCATTGACACGGAATTCGCAATGTCGTGCGAGTACTTTAGAAATCGCATCAGGTAAAGAACGAACCCTGTTCTCACCAAAGCCACTACTGCGGCTACCCCCTATGCCTGCGAGCTCCGAGACAATCTCGCGGACTCGCTCCCGGGCAGGAACCGGACTATGGATACGTAGGACAAATGATACCATCCGGCCGAGCGCGTCCGCAAGAGCCATCAAATCTGAACCGCTTTTCCCGTGATTGATAAAGACCTCAAACATATCACCTTTTTCATCTTGGTTGACGGTAACATAGAGCTTCCCTGTTGGACTATCTGCTTTGTACGTAACACCTGTCAACATCATTGGGCGAGGCACACGTGGGGTTACTGGGATAACTGGTTCACGAACAACTGGCGCTTCTTCTTTTACTTCTTTTTTCTCTTCCCGTTGTAGTACTCCCAATCGTGAACCATCACGGAAATATGTCACGCCTTTAAGACCATTATCATACGCTGACATATAGAGTTCTTTTACATCCTCAACCGTGTGATGGTTAGGCGCGTTGACTGTTTTTGAGATCGAAGAATCGATGTATTCTTGTGCAACTGTTTGGATCTTCACATGATCCTCAGGTGTCAAATCATTTGCTCCGACGAAATAGTCAGGCCGTTCTGCGTCAGGGTGTGATTCTTTCCATTCACTATATAATCCGTGATAGACCATTTGCTTCCCAAGTCGGCCGTTATGCGAGTATTCAAACTCGTACACTGGCTCAACACCACTTGAGACAGCCGCGATGAGACTTGTTGTTCCTGTTGGCGCAATCGTTAGGAGTACAGCATTGCGGATTCCCTGTTTGTAAATTTTCTCTCGTATGGCTTTTGGTAAAGCTTGGATATGATACCCTTTTTGGTACTGATCGCGTTCATATTTAATGAAAGATCCTTTTTCTTTCGCAATATCTGCTGATGCAATGTACGCATTATCACGAAGCGCTTCAAAGATTTTCTTTGATACTTTTTCTGATTCTTCTGAACCATAGCGGATTTTCATTTTGATGAAGGTATCAGCAATTCCCATGATGCCAAGACCTGTCCGGCGGATATCTTTTGCAACCGTTTCATTTTCCTTAAAGAAATAATACGTATCATCAATAACATTATCTAGAAAACGCATAGCAACCTGTACATCACGGCCAAACGATTCATAGTCAAATGTTCCCGCTTTGTCGTTCCGTAAATCATCATTTTTAACATATGCTGACAAATTCATTGCACCGAGATTGCAGACAGCCCAACCACCAAGTGGTTGTTCACCGCAAGGATTTGTCGCAAGCAATTTTTCAAAGTACCATGTGTTGGATCGTTTGTTTGAGCGGTCCAAGAAATGCAAACCAGGTTCTGCTGATTGCCATGCTGCGGTACAAATAAGATCCCACAATTCTTTTGCCTGAACGGTTTTATACACAATTACTTTGCCGCCTTTTTCTTTCCAACCCGCAAGATCCCCATCCCAATCTCTATCGTAATTTGGGTCACTCAGGTCAGGATAAACAAGATCCCACGGCTTATCAGCTTTGACTGCTTCCATAAATGCATCAGAAACACAGACAGATAAGTTGGCGCCGTTGATCTTGGTCAAATCCTGCTTTACAGTAATAAATTCTTCAATATCAGGATGCCAGTCCCAAAGCATAAGCATGGTTGCCCCACGTCGTGAACCTCCTTGTTGAACGATGTCATGGGTTGCGACAGAGAAAAGTGTTGCCCAATTAATAGGACCAGATGAAGTACCATTTACCTTCTTTACACGTGAACCTCGAGGTCTGAGTGACGAAAGATTCAAACCGACTCCGCCTGCACGGGACTGGATTTCGATGAGTTGTCCGAGGGATTCAAGGATGCCATGGCGTGAGTCTTTTGGGGACGGGATAACGAAACAGTTAAAGTACGTCACTTCATAACCTGTACCAGCACCGGAAAGGATACGGCCACCAGGGACGAATTTGAAATCTTCAAGTACACGGTAGAATTCACCTTCCCATTTTGCTTGTTGTGATTTCTTTTCTTGCTTTGCAATACCGTTTGCAACACGTCGCCACATTTCTTCAGGAGTGCTTTCAAGCAGTTCGCCTTCAACACCCTTTAGTGCATATCTGTCTAAAAATACTTTTTGTCTTACGCCATCAAATTTCATAATAGTGGTTTGGTTATCTTTCTTTTGGTAACCGTTAATTCTTTCACTTCTTTTTCAAAATCTTCAACTTCTACAAATCGTTTGAATACACTTGCAAAACGGATGTAGGCTACTTTATCTAACAGCTTTAAACGCTTCGCGACCATTTCACCAATAAGCTCGCTTTTAACCTCAAGTACGCCCATCGTTCTCAATTCCCTTCCTATTTCATTGATAATTTTTTCAATGACACTTGCCGGTATTACGGTTTTCTCACAAGATTTTAAAAGCCCGGTTTTTAATTTCTCCCTGTTGAATTGTTCTCGCCTGCCATCACGTTTTATAACTATTAGTTGGACGTGTTCTACTCGCTCATACGTAGTAAAGCGTTTGGTACAACCCAAACACGTTCTCCGTCTTCTAATCGTGTCCATGTCAGAACTCTCTCTCGTCTCTACAACCTCTGAATCTCGGCTTCCACAGTATGGGCAGTGCATAATAACGAGCGTCTAGGTTATAGCGTCTATCGTTTAGGACTCTGCATGTAGTGTTTTGTAGTTTATCACTCTACTAGACGCTAACCGCTAGACCCTAGACGCTGATCCCCTATCTAGTGCTATAGAAATAATACGCCACTACATCTGTAGCGTCAACTATAAAGAAGTGTATCAAAGACATGCCATAGCTTCGAACGTATACATTTATGTGATCGTTTTCTTACACGAATATTCTGGAGTTTATTTTAATGAAGAGATTGGACCATCTGTGCTAATTTTTCTGATTGTTCTTTTTCTTCATCAAACATCGTTTGATCCTTTGCATCAAGATACTGCTCAATTTCATTGAGTATTGCCTGATGCTTCGCACCGGCCTGACTGAGCTTTGCTGACATTTCTTGAATATTAATTCCCTCTTTTTGAGCTACAAGCGTATGCATGATTGCTTGTTCATAATAATCCTGGGCACTGACAAACGAAGTATGTGCTAAATCAGCGTTTTGTTTTTTTGTAATCAAAACATGACTTGCAGCTACTTGCTTGTCTGATTGCAAAAGCGCAAATGATGCCCTATCAATTGGAGGGCCTTTAAAAAACCCCATAAGATTGTCCCTAGCAACTTTGAGAAAGTAGAAAGGATGATCCGGTAATAATCCTGGATGGACAAGATCATAGGAAGTTGTTAAAGGCTTAGAAGAAACAGATGACTCTTGAGCAGACACTGAGACTGAGGTGAGAAATGAGAGATGAGAAATGAGAAGTATAACGACAAAGATTCTAATGTTTATTTTCATAATTAAATATTTCATAGTAAATGGTTCCTAAACGCTAGACGCTAGCACCTAAACCCTACTTAATCTTGAGTGCATCCAGCACTAACTCTAAGCTTTCTTCCTGATTGTGGGAAAAGCTGTTGACCATTAAATCATAATACTTTTTATCCCAATATACCCATTGCACATCATCCGCTGCATATAACTTACGCCACTTGGCCAAATCATTAATTTCTCTTTCAACAACTTCCTCTTTCGCTTCTTCCACTGACACTTCTTCCCGATTTACTAAGCGGTCAATACGGATCTGTGCTTGATCTTGTCCTTCTTTATCTGAGCACACCACACCAACTTTAAAGACATCAGCAAGATCTTGCGCACAAAAAGCTGCCAATTTACTTTCGAGTACTAGATGCTTTTGATTCTTGAGAATATCTTTTTGTTTTGCTTCAAAAAGGAGGTCCTCTTCATCAGGACGGAGATTTGTATCTTTTGGATCAAGTCCAAGCTTATTACGAACCGCTTCCCAAAAGATTTCGCCACCTTCCATATGTTTCCATCCAAGGTGTTTTGCTAAATGCTTTGCAAGCGTCGTTGAACCAGAAGCTATCCGTCCCGAAACGGTAATAATTCGAATGCCAGGAACATCAATAGGGTTATTCATAATACAATAACTTACAATACGAAATAAAAGCGCTTCAGATATAGATACATTCTAAACTTTTAACTTGTTTGCGGAGCAGGTTGTGTTGCAGTCTTACGTCCTACCATTATTGTTTCTTCAATTAAACGGTTCGCATAACCGTATTCATTATCGTACCAAGCAATAATTTTTAACATATTACCGCCAACAACCTGTGTCAGGGACAGATCCACAATACTTGAGTGTGAATTGCCTATTATATCACTTGAGACGAGCGGATCATCAGCAACTGCCAAAATACCCTTGTATGCAGGGTTCTCAGATTCTTTCCGGAAGACATCATTGACTTCATCACGTGTCACATCTTTGTTCAGAAGGAATGTCAAATCAGCAAGTGATCCAACGGGAACAGGCACACGGATTGCAAGACCTGCGAACTTGTCTTTGAGGGCCGGGAGTGCCTCAGTTGCAGCAATTGTCGCACCAGTGGAAGTAGGGATAATATTCAAACCTGCGGCCCGTGCACGGCGATAATCCTTATGTCCACCATCATGCAAGCGTTGGTCTGATGTATAGCCATGAATTGTGGTCATCATTGCCTTTTGGATACCGAAGTGGTCTTGAATTACTTTTGATGGAGGGGTTATGCAGTTGGTTGTGCAAGACGCGTTACTGATTACTTGTTCTCCTGTGTAGTTACTGTCATTGACTGAGATAACATAGGTTGGAATTGCTTCCCCATCTTTTGCAGGGGCTGAAAGGACTGCTGCTTTGGCACCTGCTGTAATGTGGGCTTTAATTTTATCCATTGATGTGAACGCGCCAGTACATTCTATGACCACATCAACTGCATGCTTTCCCCAAGGGAGCATTGTTGGATCTTTCTGTGAATAGACTGGAATCTCTTTCCCGCCAACAATTAAATGACCGAGGAAGTCTTTTTGCGTTTCGTCTGTATTTGGTCGGACACTTACTTCTTGTGGAAGAAGGCCATACACTGAATCATATTTGAGGAGATACATCCAACCTTTTATATCTGTTGAACGGCCTGCATTAATTGCGACAACTTCGATGTCTTCGTTATGCCATTGCAGAACTACTCTGTGAGCAATCCGTCCAATCCGTCCATAACCATTTATTGCAACTCGTACCATATATATAGTATTAACCAAATGTAACAAAATTACAACTGGATCATACAAGTACAATTTTGGAGAACCATGTGCAAACGTTAATCCACCCCACATAAATGTGCTTCGGAAGCATGCTCTTGAACCAATTTGTCTTTATATTGTAATAGAAGATTTGCCATGCTAAAATTAGTGCAATGGCACAAAAGATTATAAGAACAGTTTGCGCATTCACTGATAACCTAACAAATGATACTATAACAAAAGTTAAAGACGTTCATTCTCAATTAGAGAAGCAAGGATACATAATCCAAACAAAGAGAATCTGCGTAGATACTAAGAATTTTCAACCCCTCAAACTATTTGATGACGGTTCGATATTTTTGAGTTTAGGGACTCTCACACCCCAAGAAGCACCTCAGATATTAAGTGATTTCTATGCAAGTAAAAATGTCTCTTTTAATATTGATCTTACGAATGAAGATATTACACAAAAGCATACACAAATTCTTTTTGATGTAATACAAAATAAACCTAGTAAGACATTTAACTTTACATACGTTTTTAATAATAGTCATTCAAGTCCGTTCTTCCCTTCAGCTACCTACAATACAAATAGCTATTCCATTGGCTTACAACCAACTGATCTGGCAGAAGGCTGTGAGTCAATTGATGAATGGCTAGAAAGCATGAAAACAATATGGAATGAAATACATACTCTTTTTTCTAATGACCCTGACTTCTTAGGTATAGATTCATCCATTGCACCGCTTTTTCAAGGAAGCAGTAGTTTCATTAACTTTATAAGAAGACTTGGTATTGCATTCCCTCAATCAACAACAACAGATATTTATATGAAAATAACCAAATTCATAAAAGCAGAGAATCCAAAACCAATAGGTCTTAATGGACTAATGTTTCCATGCCTTGAAGACTTTGAACTTGCTGAAGAATATGAAAAAGGTGAATTTTCCATTGAAAGGAATGTATACCTATCATTGCATTCTGGTTTGGGAATCGATACCTATCCAATTGCTGTCGATGAAGAAAAAGAAAGAGTAGTAGATATTTTGAAACTTGTACAAGGATTTTCAAATAAATATAAGAAACCATTATCTGCTAGGTTTGTTTCCGATGGAAAATCCAAGTTGGGAGAAAAAACCGATTTCCAACATCAATACCTCAAAGACGTAGTCTTACGCTCTCTTTAATCCACTACCAAGTTATAGAAGTATAAAAACCCAGCATGTATTGAGCTGGCAACCCGAAGCAAATTCAGCTAATCCAAGTTCATGCGAACACTTTCCATACGGTATGGTTTTAGATAAAAACTAATATATAAAATCCTAGAAAGTTCTGAAAGGTAGCGATTATTTTATAAATATTTTCCACGAACAAGCCGATTTATTAGGAGAGAGAAAAGCATAACGGATGCCTTCTTTATTTGGTTGCCAAAAGTCATGGACAAACTCTAAAACCTTTTTTAGATCATAGGTGTTACATGTGGCTATTGAAACGTCAATCAAATTATGATCAGGGTAGTAGTAAAAAGATTCATGAGAATGGTCGAGGACTGTCAATACATTTGGAGCATCTTTTCTTGTCCACCAAGTGTATGCGTTCCAGTCTTGAGGTTTAAACTTTTTATTAGTCTTATACGGTAGTAAAGAATCATTACTGTCTGGTGATATCACCATAGGGCCACAAAATACATGCATATTGCAAATTGTAGCCAATTTTATTTGAAATTCTTTTACTCTTTTTGCTGTGACCAGTTTGGAAGATGCCGGTTTCAATTCAGCCTCAAGCCATGATCTCTCTAGCTTAAGTGCAGGATTTATATTTAATATATTTTTATTTGTCATAATTTCTGTAAGCAAAATAGTATTCTTGCACAAGAGTATTTCATTGAACTATAATACCATAAAAGGCAATCATCAAAAATTTACTAAAATCGGTAAATACTCAAAGAAAAGTGAATGTATGAAACAACAACTTAAAATAATTCCTAAATTTAAAACAGAAGCTGAAGAAAGAGAATTCTGGCAGACACATGACTCAACTGAGTATGTCGATTATTCTACGGCTCGGCATGTTAGCTTCCCCAACCTTAAGTTAACCACAAAACCAATTACAATACGTCTTCCTGAAGGTATGATTGACCGGCTGAAGATTGAGGCACATAAAATGGATGTTCCCTACCAAGCATTAATTAAGAAATTTATCTTTGATGGTTTAGCAAAGTAGTTAGTACTTTGGCGGGTAATCTATCTTTTAGATTTCTTCTTCCTCACAACAACAATTGCTTATATACCGAGTGTTAATTTTAGGATGCTCGTCATTGATTTGCCTTAAGAAGTTTTGAGAAATCAATATTGACAGGTATAATAAAAACGACATGCAGCACATGAAGCAACTTTTCATAACTTCTCTTCTAGCCATTATTTTTCTTTTCAACGTTCTCCCCGCTTTTGCACAGGCATCAAGCGGATCACCTGAATCCAAACCCAAAGAAGAAGTAAATAAAGCGCGTGTCCTGCGCATTACAGAAGAGGGCGAACGGGAAGTTGGAGGACAAAAAAATCTTTATCAGAAAGTCGATTTACAGATTCTTGAGGGACCCGAAAAGGATAAAACGTTGACAGTAAACCACGGCGAAACAACGACACTTCGAGAAGAACAAAAGGTCAAAGAAGGACAAACAATAGTACTTCTCAAAACTTCATCAACCCAAAACACGCTCTATCAGATTGTCGATGTCTATAGACTTGATAAAGTAGCTGGAATTGCAATCCTCTTTTTTGCCATTGTCATTCTTGTCAGCCGGCTCAAAGGTTTGGGCGCAATCGTCGGGTTGGCAGTAAGTCTGCTCATCATTACCAACTTTATCGTTCCGACAATTATTGCAGGTGATGATCCGTTGGTCACAAGTATCGTTGGATCATTCTTTATTATGGTGATCACCATGTATGTCGCGCATGGATTCACACCCAAAACCCACGTCGCTCTCATGGCAACCTGTATTGCCTTAGTTATGACGGGAATTCTTGCCTATACATTTGTCAATCTGACTTCATTGACAGGTTTTGGCAGTGACGATGCAACGAGTCTCAGTTATGGTCCGACTGGCGATATTAACTTCCAAGGACTCCTACTTGGAGGAATTATCATCGGAAGCTTAGGTGTTCTTGATGATATCACGACAAGTATGGCAGCATCGATTCAAGAGTTGGCCCGTGCAAATAGTAAACTCCAATTTAAAGAACTGGTTACGCGGGGTATGCGTATCGGCAGTGATCACATCGCCTCTCTTGTCAATACGTTGGCATTGGCATATGCCGGTGCAGCTTTGCCGCTTTTCCTTTTTCTCGTCCTCAACCCTGCCGATCAACCATTGTGGTTTATATTAAATAGTGAACTAATCGTTGAGGAAATTGTGAGAACCCTTGCGGGAAGCATCGGTTTGATCTTGGCAGTTCCATTAACCGCAGTCCTCGCCGCCTGGGCTTTTCAGAAAAAGCATTAATGTGCTCTAAATGTCTAGTAATTCTTCCGTCGACACTTTATACTCTATTCTTATGTCAGGTCATAACCCTTGGGAACAAGCCAAACAACAATTAGCTAAAGCGAGTGAACATCTACAGCTTGATCCTCTTTTGCATGCGCATCTTGCCGAGCCCGAACGGATCATTGAAGTTTCTTTGCCTTTCAAAAGGGATAATGGTGATGTCCATACTGTCAAAGGATACCGTGTGCAACATAATAGTCATCATGGTCCATATAAAGGAGGACTTCGGTATCATCCAGATGTTTCAATGGATGAAGTCAAAGCGTTGGCATTTTGGATGACGATGAAGAACGCAATCATAGATGTGCCGTTTGGCGGTGGTAAGGGAGGTATTACCATTGACCCAAAGACGCTTTCTGAGGGAGAACTCGAAAGACTAACGAGGCTCTTTACAAGAAGGCTTGCGCATACTCTTGGCCCTGATCGCGATATACCCGCTCCTGATGTCAATACAAATAGCAAAATCATGGCGTGGATTGCCGATGAATATAGCCAAATAGTCGGCAAACATACACCAGGTGTTATCACAGGCAAACCAATTGAGCATGGAGGATCTGAGGGAAGAACTGAAGCGACGGGACTGGGTGGAAGTTATGCACTGCTTGAAGTAGTGAAGCGGAAAGGGCTAAAGCCACAGGATTTAACGGTCGCAATTCAAGGGTTTGGAAACGTCGGCTACTACGTCGCTTACTTCTTGCAAAAGCAAGGTTTTAAAATTGTAGCGCTTTCTGATTCGAAAGGGGGGTATTTATATACCGGACGGTGTCGCATCAATTGAACAGATTGAGAAATGCAAAGAAGAAAAGGGTTATCTGGCTGGCTGCTATTGCGTTGGGTCTGTTTGTGATATGCAGTATAAAGAAAAGGTAAAAGGCCGAGATATTACACCGGACGAAATCCTCACGTTACCAGTCGATATTATTGTGCCGGCAGCCTTAGAAAACGTTATTACCCGCGACAATGCGTATCAAATTAAAGCAAATATTATTTTGGAAATGGCCAACGGACCGACGACAGTTGAAGCAGATGCGATACTAAACGCAAACAATAAAATCATTATTCCAGACATTTTAGCCAATGCAGGCGGCGTTGCAGTCAGTTACTTTGAGTGGTACCAAAACATCCATGATGAGAAGTGGAGTAAAGAAGACGTCTTTGCAAAACTCGAAACCAAAATGATCAAAGCAGTCAATGCTGTATATGAAACAGCCCAAAGCCATAATGTTTCACTCCGTGACGCGGCATACTTGGTCGCAGTAAAGCGGCTCAATACGACATGGAAAAAGACTCATCCTAGGGAATAAATTACTATATTCCCACTCAACCTCCACAGGTGTATAATGTACAGAGTCGTTAGAAGCTCAAACTTACTAATTGACAACGCTGTCTCAATTGTAATTCAATAAGGAAAGGTCTACTATGAACATCCCTACAGTCACCCATAACGGGTTATCATTTATAAACCTCAACAAACCAACCGTTGAGCAAATCCAGTTTTTGAACAAGAACTTCGGGTTCAGCCTCCTCAATCTTGAAGACTATCTCTACAAAACACAAATTCCAAAGATTGAAGTCAATAAAGAATATACGCTCTTTGTGATGGATGTCCCGCATATTCCACAGGCCACAAAAGCAAGAACACATGCATCTGTACAAAAGCCTGGGACAATCCCAAATGTGCTAACCAATCGTGTCGGTCTTCCTACATTTGCCAAAACAGGTCGCAAAAAGAGAATTAATATTGGTGAAGTTGATTTCTTTATCGGCAAAGACTACCTTGTTATCCTCCATGATGAACGCACTCCTCAAATTGATGAGATTTTTGAGATGTGTAAGATTAGCTCAAAGCACCGCGACGATCTTATGGGCAAGGGCTCAACATATCTTTTCTACCGCATCGCTGATATCCTCATTGATTCATCATTCTCATACGTTGAAGACATCGAGCACAATAGATTATATTGACAGACAACTTGAGGAAAAAAGCGGTAATGCGCTCATTGAAGATATCTCAATTACCCGACGCAATATCGTTGTATTTGAAACAATGATTAAACCACTCCTGCCTATTTTTAATGACTTAGAAAAAGGTAAATATCCGCAGCTGAATGGTACGATGACTGATTATTGGTCCAACCTTTTAGACCATGTACAAAAGATTTGGGAGCGGTTGGAAGATAATAAAGAATTAATCGCTGGTATTTCCAGTAGCAATGAGTCTATCCTCTCTAACCGCAATAATGAATTGGTAAAATTTCTGACAGTCATTACATCAATTGCTTTTCCGTTTGTTATCGTCAATAACCTTTATTCAATGAACGTTAACGGTTTGCCGTATGCAGAACAACCATGGATAGTAGCAGCACTTTTCTTCATGATCTTCTGCGGAGGTGTCGGAATCATTGCATACTTCAAATATAAAGATTGGCTATAAATGTATTTCCTCTAGAATGAAATAATAATAACGACCCTTATATGATTTTAAAAAAAGTTCGGTGGTACTTGTGTTTAATAGTAAGCATGAGCTGGCTCTTCAAATGAGAGCTGCTCACGATACTTCCTATCCACTTCATTGGGATTTTTCGGCTGCAGGAGGAATTGATTATGGTGAGGATCATAAAGCTGCGGCATTACGAGAGCTAAAAGAAGAACTCGGTATCGAAAATGAAATTACTTTCATAGGAGAAGACGAATTCCGGAGTGAAACAAAAACAGATAAACTGTATCTTTATAAAACGATCTATGACGGACCGTTTAACCCAGACCCAGATGAAGTTGCAAGTGTACAGATTTTTAGTTTGGAAAAAATCAGAAAGATGATAGAAACAGGAGATAAATTCCACCCCGAATTTCTTTACTTATGGAGAAAAGGGATTATTAAGTAGTAAGCACTAGCTTCCAACATAGTTACTCAACTTAGCTAATTGACTAAAAGTATTAGTAAAGTATTGACATATCATTACTTTTATACTAGAATTTAACTATGACTAAGGTGCAACTTTCCCTCACAGACGAAGAAGCGGCGATATTATCAGGCTACGGAGAACACTTTGGCTATAATCTGCCTAAAGTAATCCGTTATATTATTAGTAAAGCAACGGAAAGAGCCCTTCATGAAAAAACTATTCCTGTGTACCAAATGAGTGAAAAAACTGAGGAAAAAGGGTTACAAGCCTTAAAAGAACATACTGAAGGAAAAACTTCTCGAGGAGATAATATTGACGATTATTTTGAATCTTTATGAACGTTGAGTTTACCGATGAATTCAAAAAGAAAACGCAACATTTTATTAGAAAGAATGCACAATTAAAATCCTCTTTCAAAAAACAATTTACTCTCTTTAAAATAAATCCTTTTCATCCTTCATTACGTTTACACAAGTTGAAAGGTAGGAGATCTGAACAATATGCTATTTGGATAAAAGGAGATCTGCGAGCTTTATCAATAAAATCAAAAACTCGTACAGAGACATACGTTTTTTTTGATGTTGTAACGCATGATGAATATTAATAATAATAAATTAAAATAATACATTCCAACAGAATTGCTCAGCCCGTACTGCTTTAGCCTCAAATTGTGCCTAAAAGCCTTGCCTGTAATGATACGTTAGAACTTCTGTATAATGGAAAGATAATTATGCTTATAACCTGTATTATCCCCTTCTTTAATGAACGTGACAGAATACTAGAAGTATTAGATGAAGTAGTAAAAGTAAAAGCAATTAACCAAATTCTGCTTGTTGATGATGGCTCAACCGATGGAAGTGCTAAACAAGTAAAAGAAAAGTATCCAAAACTTACTATTTTACATAACAAGAAAAATCTTGGAAAAACTGAAGCAGTAAAAGTTGGACTTAATCAGGCAAAAGGAACACATATTCTTCTTCTTGATGCGGATTTGCAAGAATTTAAATATAAAGAAATAGAAAAAGGTATCAATGCAATAAAAAAGAATACAAGCATTGATATGATAATATTTAACAGAATAAAATCTCCTTTTATAGTAAGAGTATCTCGAGGAGCTATACTTACTTGTGGTCAACGAATCTTAAAAAAAGAAGATTTTCTTCAGACATTGTCTCTTTATAAACCAAAAGGTTATGAATTAGAATTTGCGCTCAACCAATATATGATGGACGAACAAAAGAAAGTTTATTGGTTACCAATCTCTGCAATTAACACCAAATCTACAAAAAAACGAGGCTTTAACAAAGGTACACAAAAAATTATTCGTATGCACATAGAAATTTTTGGTTATCTTGGCTTATACAATGCTCTCAAAGAATTCTTATTTTTCTGTAAAGAAGAATATAAAATAGCTTCAAATAACTAGCATGAATTATAGAAATAGGTTCTAATAAAGTTGATCAGCACCTATCAAACAGAATCAATCCTGTTTTATTTTATAAAGTAATTGAGGATGTCGAGGATGCCATTTTCATCTACAGATCTGTTACTAATAAAGAATTTAGTTTCGCCTTTAGATTTCATTAATTCTTTCAGTTCGTCAGTTCCATTTGCTAGTGTCGCTCCATAAGCGCAGAGTTGGATAAAACTCCAATCACTTGTACTATCACCTATTCCCAACACTTCATCGAATGAAACTCCCAAGCTTTTAACGATCGCTTCTGCTCCTTCTTTCTTTGAACTTCCAAGCGCTGTGATGATGCCAAATTGTAACGGCTCTGCAACAGGATGCACTCCCCAACTGATTGATGCTTTAGAAGAAAACTGTTTTAAGATCTCGGAAACTCTCGTCTTGTCTTCATCATTCATTGCAATCGGCATAATCTTGGTAACTTCATATTGCTTACTTTCTTTACCAAAATCTTTAAGAAGAACTGGCTTCCGCTGCAAAATATGCGTATGCTTCTCTGTGATTCCTGATGCTTGACTCTGTGCAATAAAATAATCGTCCACTGTATAAAATTCCACATAAACATTTGCATAATGCAATGTTTGTAAAATTTCTTTTACCAAGCCTTTATCCAACACATGCTTCTCGACAATTGTGTTATCAATCGGATCAATAATAATTGCGCCAGCGTCTGCAATATGTGGATTATGAAGATTTGATCCTTTTATTTCTTCGGATATCGAGTAATGTGGCTTTGCTGTACAGAGACAGATAGCAATCCCTTTATCCCTGACCTGTTTCAATGCTGTGACTACATCTGAGTGAGGATGTGGAGAGTTAAATCCTATTCTCTCGCC
Source organism: Candidatus Levyibacteriota bacterium (assembly GCA_013816255.1). GTDB lineage: Bacteria > Patescibacteriota > Microgenomatia > Levybacterales > UBA12049 > JACDET01. The sequence goes on from JACDET010000012.1 coordinate 32,331, forward strand.
AATGATGACACCGTCAACATCTGAAATAATTGCTTTAATCATTACCAAAGTATTTTAACAGAAACAGCTACTATTGCGTGCGAGAAAAGGTTCCAACAAAGTTACTTAACCCCTGCCCACATTGAAGGGTCTTGCATAAGCAATCTCAACCTAATGTTCTTTCGTTTTCTTCTCCTTTGCCTTTTTCCTATATTCTTTAATCTTCCCTTTATAAAAAAAGTACAATAGACCCAACCCTAAAAGAAATCCTACAACTATGAATGGGCTTTCTGAGGTGGAGATTTTATTGTATGCGGTTTCCCCTACATAATAACCAATCGCGCTGGGAATTAGTGACAATAGCGTGGCAAAGAAGAATTTGCCAAAACTCAATTTGGTAAGTCCTGCCAAGTAACTGATAAAATCCATCACAGGTCCGGTGGTCATGCGGATAAGAATAAATCCCCATAATTCATTAGAGTCTGACAACTTCCCCTCCCATTTATTGAGCTCTTGCAATGGTACAAAACGCTTCACTAATGGTTCACGGAATTTGCGTGCAAGAAGAAAGGCGATAACAGCTCCGGAAAGCAAACCAATAGTACTATACAAGAAAACCCAGAACCATCCAAAAATAGGAATAAGTGTAAACGCCAAAATCCCGGCAGGAATAGGAGGGATAACCACACCAATTAACCGCCAAAGAACCAGTATGCCTGGTGCCAAAACAGGATTGTCGACACTGAATTTGATGATTTGTTCCTGATATTGTGGGAGGAGGAAAATAACAAATAGCAATGAAAGAACTACCAACGCAACAGTTACCCAAAGAATAATTTTTTCACTTTTCATTAATTTGAGAACTCCTGACTGTAATGTGGGAAAATCATAATGCTTTTTTTATCTTATCTTGCATTTCTTTTAAAGCTCCCGGAGTCACTACTGTCGTATCCCAATTCAAAGTTACAGCATCGTTTATCCATCTCGGCTTAATATGAAGGTGGAAAGGGAAGACATCTTGATGCGCTGCTGGTTCATTTGCTTGTACTAAGCTTATTCCTTCACATTGTAAACTCTTCTTTACTGCGTTAGAAACTTTTATTGCAGCTTTCATTACAGCAGCACCAGTTCTGTCATCTAGGCTATATATATTAGCAATATGTTTTTTAGTTACTACTAGTGGATGTCCTTCTAGTGCGAGGGAAACGATAATATCTTCATTTTCGTCCAGGATAAAACCCGAAGCTTCTCTTTTTATAATTTCACAGAAGATACACTTTTTCATAGAAGTAGTCAGATCATAGTATAACTAAGCTGATGCAAATCCACGGACGTGAAGGATTTCGCCACGAGCCATTGAACGTATATCTGATGGCGTAAGCGTAAGAAGCGCGACTGTTTTCCCTTCAGCAGTTACAAATTCTACTTCATAAGCTTCACCGCTATTATACACCGTGACAACAGCCCCCATATCTCCTTCCTTGAGAGCATACTCGGCGATATCATGTGTAAGAATAATAGTATCTAATTCAGCAAACATTTATATACTCCTTTACGAGATGATTATACAGGATATGCTGTTACAAAACTAGGTTTTCGTCCTTTAGTTTTAATAAACCATACGGTTGTTATATGAATAGTTGACCCAAGCGGCGTTTTTATTTTGCCGTCCACTTGATAATTGTTACCATAAGGTAATGTAACCTTTTTTGTAACGGATTCTGTCCAGGCAATTGCTAATAATGCGTGTTCTAACTTTGCTACATTGGTCTGATTGAAACCGTTATTGCGAAAATATACAGCTTTGGACTTTCCGACTGGATGGGTTTCGGAAAGCAAATATTGAGTCAGCTTCGCTCGTAGAACGTAGCTGCTCTTATAATATGGCAGTTTCATTTCTTTTAATTCGAGAACTCCTGACTGTACATTTTCCCGTAAATACCGCCATCGATGACGCCGATACCGATCTTATTGAAATTGGGACTCAGGATGTTGTCCCTGTGACCACGACTATTCATCAGTCCCTGCATTGCAAGTGGCGTGCTTGGAGCGAGAGCGAGATTCTCACCAGCATATGCGAAGTCTATTCCCGCATCTTCCATGCGATCAAAAGGTGATAAGCCTTCAAGTGATTGGTGGGAGAAATACCCTCTTGAGAACATATCGTCAGAATGTTCTCGGGCAACGTCTCGAAGACTATTATCAAATGATACGAGGTTCAGACCGGCTTTGGCACGCTCTGTATTGACAAGCCTGAACATCTCTTGCTCCGCATTTGGATCAATACTTCCATCTGTTACTTTAAAATGTAGTGTAACAGTCTTATCACTTTTTGGTTCAACTGTCAGGAAGTTAAGTGTTTCGTTGAGCGCGCCACCAAAAGCGTATCAAGTTGCTTTTCAAAGAGCGAAGTATTGGCGAGAAGTTTTGCACCAATTGTTGATTCATTGACAGCGCTTTTAATAATTGGCGATGAAGGGAAAGTCACAATTATGGTCAATAAAAATGAAAGAATGATAAATGCCGAAACCAACCCAGGGACTATCCCCAACCAGTGATTTGCACCCTTTAACCAGTCGGTAAAACGGTTTCTTGGAAGTCCAGGCAAATAGCGTAGTCCGCGTCGGATTAAAATTGCCAAGACAATCTCACTGATAAACGCGATTATGAAAAACCCCACAGCATTGGCAATACCGATTGGTAAAGCAAAAAAGGTGGTTAAAAATGATGCGAAATTGGTGTAGAATTGCAAAGCAGCTATAAACGAGATAATAAAACTCACGAGATCTAACGTGGCAAGTGTAAATCCCAATGTATATCCTTCATGCACGTAGAAAAGGACTATGCAAAGGATAATAATATCAAGGAAATTAAAGCCGCCACCAAGGGACGGAAGGGATGATAAAAAAACAGAAAGTATATCCATAGATGTAGTTTTATTATTATACACGTTTCCCAAATTTCTAAAATAGAAATACACAAATTCTAACAAGAACCAATTGGTAAAATCTGGTAGAATAGAAGAATAACACTCCTATGATCAAGGTCAAACGCTACAAGAAAACAGTGAAAAAAGTACGTAAGCTGTCCTTTAATAAACGGACTCTTTTTCTCTTAATTATTCCAGGGATTACAGCGTTGGTCGGTTTGCTCTTTTTCTATACCTATATTCTCAAAGATCTTCCTTCTCCAACAAAACTAAGTAGTAATACAGCATCGTACTCAAGTCAGATTTATGACCGTAAAGGGGAACTCTTGTATACACTTTATTCTGATAAGAATCAAACCTTTGTGCCGATTACAAAAATTCCTAAAGATTTACAAGAAGCGACAATTGCGATTGAAGATAAAGATTTTTATCGTCACGGCGCAGTCGATTTCAGAGGTATTACCCGCGCTGCTTATTCTATTTTTGTCAATAAACAGATTCAAGGTGGATCGACCCTGACGCAACAATTGGTCAAAACAAGTCTCCTCTCACCTGAACAAACACTGCAGCGTAAAGTAAAAGAAGTTATTCTCGCTTTTGCAACAGAAATTATGTATTCCAAAGATGAAATCCTTGAAATGTATCTCAATCAAGTTCCTTATGGTGGTACCCAATATGGTGTAGGTGCGGCTTCGCAAACATTTTTTGGCCGCGATGTCAGTAAGCTTACGTTGGCAGAGAATGCGTATTTAGCAGCGCTTCCTGAATCCCCAAGCGCGCTCTCCCCATTTGGATCACACCCTGAACGGGGCAAGATACGCCAGCAGGAAGTTTTGAAAAGGATGCTTGATCAAGGCTATATTACGAGAGCTGAACACGATAAAGCGAGAAAGCAAGAATTGAAATTCCAAAAGATCAGCAACCCTATTAAAGCACCTCATTTCGTGTTCTATGTCCGCGATCTTTTGATCAAAAAATATGGTCAAGAAGTTGTTGAACAGGGCGGGCTCAAAATCCAAACAAGTCTTGATCTTGATACCCAGAATTTTGTTCAGAAGACTGTGGCTGAAGAAGTAGATAAAGTAAAGCAATTTAAAGTAGGAAATGGCGCAGCATTGGTGACCAATCCTGCAACAGGTGAAGTTTTGGCAATGGTTGGAAGTACAGATTATTTCGATCCAAAACAAGGAAGTGTCAACCTCACAACAGCGCTCCGCCAACCAGGATCTTCGATTAAACCAATTAATTATGCAGTTGGACTCATGAACGGTTATTCTGCTGCTACACCATTTGTTGATCAGCCTGTCTGTTTCCCGCAAATTGGTGAGAAACCATATTGTCCACGAAACTATGATGGGAGATTCCGCGGAGTCGTTCAGATGCGCTATGCTTTGGCTAATTCTTTGAATATCCCAGCTGTACAGATGTTGAAACTAAACGGTCTTGAATCCATGATCAAAACATCAAGAGAGATGGGTATCACGACCTTTAAAGATCCAAGTAATTATGGTCTTTCTCTCACCCTTGGTGGTGGAGAAATATTGATGACAGACATGGCAACTGCATTTGGCGTCTTTGCAAATCAAGGGTACCGCATTGATCTTCACCCAATTCTCAAAATCACCGACCGTAAAGGCAAAGTCATTGAGGAATACAAACCACCAAAGAGCCCGATCTTTGGTAAGAAAGTCATGCCTTCTGAAGTAAGCTTTATTATCTCGGATATCCTCGCTGATAATACTGCCCGCAGTGACGCTTTCGGATCCAACTCAGAACTCAAGATTGATAAGCAACGCGTTTCTGTCAAGACCGGAACTACAAATGATTATAAAGATAACTGGACAATAGGATACACACCTTCCTATGTTGTGGCTGTATGGGTCGGGAATAATGATAATACGCCAATGTCAGGTATTGTCTCCGGTGTAACAGGGGCTGCTCCGATATGGAATGCTGTTATGACAGAGTTACTTGAAGACAAAAAACCTGAAATCCCACAAAAGCCGCCAAATGTGTATGGCAAATATATTTGCACAGGTACGGGACAAGTTGCATCAGGCAATAATTCAGGTTGTGCAACTCGTTACGAATATCTTATCCGTGGAACTGAAGAGAAAAAAGTTGCAGTCAGTAGACAAAAAGTCTTTATCGATAAAGGAACCCAACAGATTGCAAAACCTGGGCAAACAGAAAACGTTGAAGAGCGCGAAGAATCAATCATCACTGATCCTTTGGGTAATAAATTCTGTGTCAGCTGTGCCCGACCGACACCAGTACCAACACCGTAAA
>JACDET010000047.1 GCA_013816255.1 Candidatus Levyibacteriota bacterium
AATCTACTCTTTGACCATCTCATCGACAGCATCCTGCACTTTCTTATCCTCTTCTTTTTTATACTCCTTATAAAGGAAAGAGCAGCAGTAAAGACAAATAAAGGCAAGTGTATAGGCCATAAGAAAAACAGGGATTGCAAGAAGTGTCGTTGTGATGTCACCTTTGTAATTAAAAATGGCATAAATTAGGACACACAAAAGAGTAAAAGGAAATAAGAGAACATATCCGTGTATCCAATCATTATTTTTCAAGTGTCTGTATGGCTTTGGGACGTGTTTGAAAAAATATCTATACCATTTATCAACATGGAGCACATAGAATACAAAAAATGCATAAAGTAGTCCTGCGATAACAATATTTAATAAAGCATTTGCTAAACCAGCAGCGATAAAACTCCAAAAGAAGATAAACGCCAACAAAAGAACGCCGCAGTAGAAAATGGTTTGTTTTATATGCTGTTTAAGAAGTATATTTGTTTTGGGGACAAAGGATTGGTGTAGCCAGTGCTTCGCATTTTGTTCGTCAACTGTATTTTGTATGCCTTTTTTTATCGTTTCTTCGTGTTCTTCTTGAATATGTTTATTTAAATACCAGCCAACACCAATCGTCAGAATAAGTATTGGCAAAAGTAAAAGAAATGAAGGACGTGCTTGTACAGCATTAAGTAAAAGATACGCACTGATAACAAATGTGATGAGATAAACGAGTGGAGGCATACTTGTATTGTCTTCGTTCTGGTCCTGATTGTCAATAAATGTCTTACTTCTTTCTCTCTTGCATTTTATATGCTAAGCCGTTATATTCTTTGTATGACAGCGCTTCTTTCATTTTTGAGTAAAATGCTTCCGACACAAACAGCATACGCACATTGTGATCTTCCTTGTGGCGTCTATGATCCTGCACAAGCGAGAATTGAAGCTGAAAGTGTGATGATGATTCTGAAAAAGTATGAGGGTTTACATGAAGAATACCAAAAGATGCGGGCGATTATGATCAAGGAACAAAGAGCAGAACTTGTCAAACATCATCTTTGGATACTCTGGACTGATTATTTCAAACCTGAACATCTTGAAAAGCATCCAAATCTTCACGATCTTTTTTGGCGTGCTACCAAAGCTGCAGGAAAGACAAAGCAATCAATTGACCCAGCAGACGGGCAAAAGCTTTTAGACTTGATAGCTGAAATTACTGAAGTATTTAATGCCACAAAAAAATAGAACTGATTTTATTTGACTGATCCTGGACAAGCCAGGATGACGAACTTATAATGAAAGTGTGTTCCATAAACTTTTATCAACCTTACTACATGTTTCTCCAATATATAAATACAAAATCCTCGGCAATAGTATGCTTCCGACTTTAAAAGATGGAGATGTTGTTTTTATTAATCGTTTGACTTATTTATTTAGAAAACCTGAAGTTGGAGAGATTATTGGACTCAATGATCCAAGAGACAATAAAGTTCTCATCAAGCGCATCCTAAAGATCACGGAGAACAAATACTTTGTTACAGGAGATAATAAACAGAGCAGCACAGATAGCCGGCAATTTGGTATGATAGAAAAGAGCGCTATCATAGGCCGTGTGCTCATCTAACTATGGCAGTTTTAATTATCATTGCAATTGTTCTTGTTATTTTACTGTATCTCCTTTCTATGGTTTGGCCACCTGACAGTCCTTGGTCACCGTGGTGGAGAACCTCACCCAAAATTGCCCGTATCCAATGCAAGCTTGCAAAAATCAAAAAGGGTGATATCGTTTACGATCTCGGATCAGGTGAGGGGACTGCATTAATGATTGCAGCCCGTGAATTTGGAGCAACTGGTGTGGGAATTGAGATCGATCCATTCCGGGTTTTAACATCAAAGTTATCAATTGCAACTGCAAAGCTTTCAAGTCAAATACAAATCGAAAGAAAAAACTTTTTTGATATCGATATCTCAAGAGCAACTGTCGTTATTATGTATCTGATTCCCAAAACTATGGCACGGCTCAAACCAAAACTTCTCAAAGAACTAAAACCCGGAACACGGGTTGTAACATTTGTTTATAAAATTGATTTACCAATGATTGCTGCGGACGAAAAAAATGAAGTGTATGTATATGAGGTCCCTAGAAAAAGAATTAAGCATTAAGATTATTTCTTTACCTTTAATAAAAACCACCTGAGCTTGTCAGTCACCTTGTATCCCTGATAAAGAAGCGGGTGAAGAACGAGGTCGTAACTTCCGATAAATTCCACATGATCAGGACTGAACTTTTCTTTGAAATTGTGAAATCCAAACCATGGATCTTTGGGGTCAGGATCAGGACCCATTGCTCCCCACATATCAAACTTCGTCAGCCCCAAACTCTTCCCAAACCGTATCCCTTCCCACATAGCAAGATTTGAATGCATGACATTGCGGTGCTCATTACTTGATGCGCCGTACGGATAATAAAGTGTGTCACGGAAGACAAAGAACAAAAGTGTTGTGAGTATTTTTCCATCATAGGTTGCAGTAAAGAGATGGGATGTGAGCTCATCTTTCATAGAGGAGTGCTTAAATGTTTCCCATTGGAGTTCATGATATCTTTTGGTATGTGCGTAGAATTTTTGCCGAGTCGTTGTTTCTTCAGTTAATTTCCAATAGGCTTTGAAAGCTTTGTCAGAGTTATCTTCTTTTACTTGGACGGTATGTTTTTGTGCTACTTTAATGTTGTATCGTGATTTGGAATGCATATTTTTTAATATCTCTTCTTCAGATTGAGTGAGATCCAAAACAAAAGTGTATTTAGTAAATAAAGGGTGGGCTGCTGGGGTAAGTCCTAATTCCGTCATTCTGGCTTGTCCAGAATCAGTTATCTGATTTTGTTGCTCTTTAGACTGATTCTGGACGCCGCCAGAATGACGTTTGTCTATCACATTTGGTTCCAATTGAATAAAGATACATTTCTCTTCTTTACCAATCTTTTTGAGTTCTTCAATAACAGCTTTGGTTGGTAATGCGCCTTTGGGTAAGTAACCGATTGTATAGTTTGTATGAGGTACTGTATGAATTGTTAATTGGAAGCCTGAGACAAGCTTCTCTTTTTCGAAAATACCCCGACGGATAACTTTAACGCCACTTTTTTCTCTAAATTCTCCCCATTGATAGCTTTGAAGGGGATGTGAAACAACTGCATTGAACGCAGTACTTTCTTCAGGAGCGATAGGGCGAATGGTCATACATCCATTGTATCATGGACTCTAAGCAACGCCTTGGCTTCCTCCAAATTTTTCGATAACATTTATAATCTCTTCAGGGGTTAGTTTGGCAATATCAATATCTTCAGCATGTGCAACCAAAATTCCTTTAATAATATTTTTTGCACGAATCGCGTCCTCACGTTTTAAGCAGGTAATATGATCTTCAATCGGCTTAATCATCATTGGATTGCTCGCTTGAGGCATATAGCTAACAGTTAATGTAGCAAGAAAGAGTGCTGTCTGCACTGTCGCGTCTGCGACGTCTTTTATTGGGATCGTTGTAATATGTTCTGTTGCAAACATTTGCTTTCTGATAATAGTCATTTTGGTAGTATCGATGATTAGCGTGTCTGGGAAAATGCTAAAAGGAAAAACCGTTTTTGCTCGTAATATCTCAATATCATGTCGTTCGGCAATGGCTTGTAATTTTTGTTTGGTTTCTTCGCGTTTTTGGGCTTCAACTTTTGCGGCTTCTTTCTCACCCTCTTTGACGCCTTCTTTTTGATCAGCAGTAAGATTTCTATTTCGATACTCCTTGTTTTCACCATGCTCTCTCTCAGAAAGACCCTCTTCTTGCGCTGGAGAGAGACTTGGATCTTTTTTGTCTTGCTTCATCGCATCATTGGCACCTTCTTTATATGCTTCTTTGATCACTTCCCGATATTCGTCACGGGAAAGCGTCATTTTTGATGCATTTTGTGGTCGAGAAAGAGGAACATCTTTTTCTTCCTCTTCGTGCTGGTTTTTATCGGCAAAAATAACTGTACTTTTCATAGGCACTTCTCCTTAATAGCATTATACCAAAAAAAAGCAAGAGTTATGTAACTGAAGAGTAAGAGTATGCTAAGTTTTAGAAGTAGTCTTCACTGACTTTATGTGATAAAACATGTTCAGGAAGTTCAAGAACAAATCTCGAAACAGTATTTGTTGTCCGTTGCCCAAAAAATAGCCGCCTTCTTGCATAGGTCAAAAAGAGTTTTTCTTTCGCGCGGGTCATACCGACATAACAAAGCCTGCGTTCTTCTTCAAGTTCGGCTTTGTCCATAAGTGAACGCGAATGCGGGAAGAGACCTTCTTCCATGCCGATCATAAAAACAATTGGGAATTCCAAACCTTTGGCAGCATGGAGTGTCATCATGGTAATAGCATTCTTTTTTTCTTCGCCCTCTTGTTTGTCAGAATGATATTCTTGTTCAACCAACGAAACATTTTCCAAAAAGTCGGGAAGATCAGGAAATTCAATTGCGACAGAACGTAACTCTTTGATGTTCTCCAAACGCGCTCTATCTTCTTCAACCTTTTCGTCATACAGAGCAAGATAGTTTGTCACGCGGACAACACTGTCAAGATAATCAATTGTTTTCAGATCAGGCTTATCAAGTAAGGTTTCCTGAAACGCTAAGAAGTTCTTGAGTCTCGTCTTGCCAATTTTTTCAAGCCTTTTGTACGAAACCATATCTTTTGGATTACAGATGACTCGAAGGTATCCTAAGATATCTTTCACTTCTTTTCTATCATAAAAACGCATACCGCCTATGAGTAAATAGGGTAATCCGTGGTGAAGGAGCGCTTCTTCAATGACACGGGATTGTGCATTGGTCCGGTAGAGGACTGCGACTTTATTAAGATTCTTAAATCCCATATTGGCGACAGTTCTGATGATAAAATCAGCTTCTTCTTGTTCATTACCCGATTCAAATACTTCAATTTCTTCACCATCAGGATTTTCAGTCCATAGCTTGAGTACGGGATGGGTGGTGTTTTTCGCAATAACTGTCGATGCACCATCAAGGATCTTTTGTGTTGAGCGGTAATTTTGCGAGAGAGAAAAGGTTTGAGTTCCAGCAAAATCATCTTTGAATTTCATGAGATTGCGATAATCTGCACCGCGCCAACTATAAATACTTTGTGAGAAGTCACCAACGACACAGATATTCTTCCAGCGCGCGGTAAGCAGTTTACTCAGTGTATATTGTGCTCTATTTGTATCTTGATATTCATCAATAAGAATATAGCGGAAGCGGCTTTGATATTGTTGCAGTATCTTTTCATTTTCGCGAAAGAGTTTGATCACATGGAGTATAAGATCATCGAAATCAAGCGCATCATTTTCTTTCAAAATTGCCTGGTACACAGGGTAAATCTTCGAAACTGTTTCCTGAAAGTATCCTCGGGCAAAGTTAAGATATTCTGTCGCTGTCAACAGTTCGTTCTTGGCTTGTGAGATAGTTGAAAGCACAGAATAGGGTTTGAAATCTTTGGTCGATATGTCCAGCCGTTTCATTGCTTCTTTAATCGTGTCTACCTGATCTTGTGAATCATAGATAACAAAGCGGTTGGAAAAACCAAGGTGTTTACTTTCACGTCTTAAGATCTTGGCACATAACGCATGAAATGTCGCAATCCAGGGAAGTGAAGACGCTGAAAGCATTTTTCCCATACGTTCTTTCATTTCAGCGGCAGCTTTGTTTGTGAACGTAATCATCAGAATCTCCTCAGGCGTAATCTTTTTCTCAGCCATCAAGTACATAACTTTGCAGGTGAGCACACGTGTTTTTCCTGAGCCTGCACCAGCAAGAATGATCATCGGGCCATCAGTTGCGAGGACAGCTTTTTTTTGTTCAGGATTTAAATCCTTGAGTAGAGTGTCTTGCATAGAGTATAATAATAACATATGACCCTCCTTCATTACATTACGAAAGGGTCATGCCTACGAAGCATGGAATATGTTTTGTAATCAGGCGAAAGTACGACTATGAATAAATTGCAAAGAAAGGTATGCGAAGGGGCATGAAAAAACTTTTTATCATCGCCAATTGGAAATCATATAAGACCAGTCTTGAAGCTAAAGAATGGCTTCAGGAACTCACAAATCTCCAATTCCCAGTTTCTAGTGAAAAAGAAGTTGTCGTTTGTGTCCCGTTTACACTTTTACCGATTCTCAAAGAATATACTGATGAAGCCACTTTATCAGTGAAGATAGGCGCTGAAGACGTATCTCCGTTTGAAGAAGGGGCAGATACAGGGGAAGTGAATGCAGAGCAGGTAAAAGAATTTGCAGATTATGCTATCATTGGACATTCTGAGCGAAGAAAGTACTTTAATGAAGATGACGCACTGCTTACCCAAAAAGTGCAAATGGCATTGCAGTTTCAGCTAACACCGATATTCTGCGTACAGGATGAGAATACTTTTATCCCAGAAGGCGTAACACTTGTTGCATATGAACCTATATTTGCAATAGGATCGGGGACACCTGACACCCCTGAAAACGCTGAGAAAGTTATTAAGACAATTAAATTAAAGAATCCTTCAGTACAATATGTTCTTTACGGCGGAAGTGTCAAACCTGAAAATATCAACACTTTTACGACGTCACCCTCAATCGATGGTGCACTTGTAGGAGGAGCCAGTTTGGAAGCTGAAAAGTTCGTTGCACTTATCAAAAATGCTTGACGAAGTTTTTTTAACTCTTACTTGCCCCTCGAAGCCTTGGCGAAGGAGGGATTCTTGATTCTAATCTATGCGTTCCCGTAGGCGAAGACCTGTCCGAAATCGAGTAAAAATAGCACTGCTTTGTTTTTTTGTCGTGCTTTTGGGGATTGGACTTGTCAAAGGTGGTAAATATGTTCCAGTTCTTTGGGATCTTCTCTTTAAAAAAGAAATTCAACTTACAACCGCAGCTCAGGATCAAAAAGTAAATCTTCTGCTTCTTGGCGTAGGAGGAGGAACCCATGATGGGCCTGATCTTACCGATACCATCATTTTTGCGAGTATCGATCCGAATACCAAAAAAGTTGTACTTGTTTCAATTCCCCGTGACACATGGGTGCCTGATCTGGGTGCAAAGATTAATACTGTGTATACGTTTGCTGAGCAAAAAGAAGAAGGAAACGGGCTTACTGCTACAAAAGCACTTGTCGGAAATATCCTTGATCAACCGATTGATTATGCAGTGAAGATTGACTTTGGTGGATTTGAAAAAATGGTCGATATGGCAGGAGGATTAGATATAGAAGTTGACAATACGTTTGATGATTATGAGTATCCTGTTTCAGGATTTGAGGCTGATCCATGTGGTGTCTCTGAGGAAAAGGTTGCAAGTCTTTCAGCTGAGATTGCATCAGGGAGTTCAACTGTCGTCAATGCATTCCCATGCAGATATGAACAATTGCACTTTGATAAAGGACCACAAAAAATGAACGGTGAAACAGCATTAAAGTATGTCCGCTCCCGTCATGGGACAGGGAAAGAAGGTTCTGATTTTGCACGAAGCATCCGGCAAGAGAAAGTAATTGCTGCGTTTAAAGACCGTATGTTGGCAGTAGATACCTTTCTTAATCCTGTAAAGCTCGTCAATCTTATGGCAATCTTGCAAGATAGTATCAAAACAGATATCAAAGAAGAAGAGTATGATGATTTCATAAAATTAGGCAAAAAAATGGATGGTGCAAAAATGACAAGCGCGGTACTTGATGTTGGGGACGCGTCAGAAGATCGGTTTGGACTCCTTGAAAATCCGGGAATAAGCCCTGAATTCAAAAATCAGTGGGTTCTCTCACCAAGAACAGGCAACGGTCAATACGCAGAAATTCAGAAATATGTGAAGTGTCAGATAGAAGGCATCAATTGTTCAATTGGTAAATTCGGCATCATGACCCCGACGCCTCTGCCGACCCCAAGGCCTACGCAGACTACAAACAATTAGATAAGTAAATACTTACTGGCTTAAGAAGATAAGCATCGTTGAAACTTTTATGCTATCAATTTTTAATAATGTAATCTACTATGTCACTAAATTTATTTGCAAAATAATCTACCTTCACTGATTTAAAATTTTCTTTACTACGTAATTCACTCTCAAGAAGTGCAATAAAATGCAAACCTGCATTCTTCGCACTTTCAGCATCAGATAAATTGTCACCTATATAGACTGCATCCTGGGGTTTTAAGTTAAAGTGTAGAAGTGCTCTGTCATATACTCTCGGATCTGGTTTTCTATACTCAGTGTTGCCTTTATGATAGAAAGCGTCAATCTTAGCTGTTAGTGGATGCTTTTCATCTAAGAGATGTTTTACCTCCATGACAGTACGGGAAGTAAGAATTGCTATTTTATAACCAAGTTTTCGTAACTTATCTAAAGTTCTGAAGTTAATGTCTGATATTACATCTAGTTTGCCGCTCCGCATTAATTCTGGCATTATTTTCTCAATCTCAGCCATAAATATCTCAGTATCTATACCTGGAACACGTTCAAGTATTGCTTCCTCCAAGGGTTTACCCCAATTTTGGATATGAGCTACCCGAGTCATAGGAGGAAATCCCATATTTTGAGCAACATGATTTTCCATCTCAAAACAAGCTTTTTCTGTAAGACAAAGTGTATCATCAAAATCGATAATGACTAGTTTTATCATGAGGTAATTATAGCAGAACTAAGGGAAATTCATCTGCGGGAGAGGCTTAATTAGAACTTCTATCGTTGCTAGATTAAAGACTGAGGGAGATTCTTTACTTGATCTTATAAATCTTCGTATTATCTTTCTGGAAAATGACTTCACCTAATGCCTTGAACTTACTCTCATCAAGATTTGGATGTTTTTGGTATTCGAGGTTACCAATGAATACGTATTCAATCTTATATTTCTCTATCAAGTCTGCTGCAACTTTTACATCTGTTGTTTCATAAAGATTTTTAATTTCTTCAATACGTGGTGCTGGAATATCATAGGATCCTCTCCATAACCATTCATGCACAGTCCAGCCCAGAACGGTTGGAAGGCCGGTGTTGGTTGAAACTCTCCCGTAATCAGTGTATGAATCGCCCTGTGACTCGAGGATGACTGGCTGTCCTTTGACATTATCATTCAGCCAGTCGATCGCTTCATAATCGGCTGGATATTGTTCCTGGAGATAGGTAATTCCATTCAACCCTTTATATGTTTTAAATCCTCCATAATACGCATTCATTGCGACATACGGATATGCCATTACCAAGCAGACAAGAAGCGTTGTTACGATGACGAAGAGAATAGCTGAGAACTTTTTCAAGAGCGTGTAATTGGCCCATTCCATCAGCACCAATGTCCGCACGATAATATATCCGGTACTTATTCCTAACATAATGAACGCTTGGAAAACGAGTTTAAACATCGTGTTGGCGCGGTAATGTGCTGGATAAATATCTTTTACATAGAAAAATTCAGGAACAATGATGAGAAATGTTGAGAGCATGATGAGAAGGAAAACAAAGATATCTGTTGGGATTTGTTTCTTGGTACGCAGAATTGCGACAGTAAAGATAATAACGAAAAAGTAAAAGAATCCATAAAGAATAAAAAGCTGCCACGGATAGGATCTTTGACAATGATCTGCTTCAAAAAGGAACGGTCCGAATTTTTCTAGATTGGTAAAGAAATCTGGTGCGCAAAGTACACCGATTCCTGAGACAAATGGATCGAAGTTGAGATTATACGGCGTGGCAAAGACAAAGAAAGACGCGAGTACGATAACCATTGATAACATAAAGTCACGAACGACTGCAATCTGCCATTCGGAAATAATAGGTTGCCGTTTCTTTGATGCAGAGGAGCTCTTAATTACTTCTACAGCATCTTTATCCTCTTTTGCAAAAGCTTTTTTATAGAGATCAGAACTGAGTGTGTGGACATAAAATAATAC
>JACDET010000048.1 GCA_013816255.1 Candidatus Levyibacteriota bacterium
CTTCAAGGGAATGGAAAGATGGGGAAATCAGTCGAAGGGAGTTATATCAATCTTTCTGATGATCTGGATGCTATTAAATCACGTCTAGCAAAAGCTCCGACTGACAGTGGAACGGTAGGCGGAAATATCCCAACAACAGGAGGCGTTGGTAACTTATTTACCCTCCTCAAAATGTTCACGGATAAAGATACATTTGTAAAATTTGTTATTGACTACCGTGAGAAAAAAATCCGGTACTCTGATATGAAGCAAGTCTTAGCAGAGGCCATTTATACAGAACTCCAACCAATTCAAGAAAAGAGAAAAGTGTACGAAGATAATCCAAAGTTGGTTGATGATATCATCGAAGAACACACAGAAAAATGCAGAAAAGTTGCAAGTGAAACGTTAAATGAAGTAAAAACAAAAATGGGTTTACTATAAGTATGAACTAGTCTTCTTGTATCACATTAGTATTTATTCATCTTCATCAAAATCATTCAGTTTCAGCATATGAGTTTTTTGTTTTTAAAGAAAACATATCCTCACCGGCAATTCCATATATTGGAGCTATTGCAGTCCCACCTGTTTGCAGTTCTAGTGTCATCTTGCCAATAGGACTTTGCATGAGGTTCTTGAAAAGAGGATTTCTAACATCCAGATTACCTTTAATCGTAAAATCTCCATTTCTTTTATTGATTGAAACGTCTTTTATTTTCATATTGACTGTTTCAATAGGTTTTCGAGATACTATGCCTATTTTTATACTATCTGTAGATTGATTTAGATTATCGTTGACTACCAACGTAATAGTATATGTTCCTGAAGATATATCTGTGAGTAAAACTTTCTGTCCTGTTTTTATGTTCCCTTCATCAGGGACATACCATGTATATGTTAATGCATCATTCTCAGGGTCGGAAGATAACGATGCATCAAGCTGTATATCTCCATTTTCGTCTAGAGAAGTTCCTGCGATAGCAGTTGGAGGTTGGTTGATAATTGTAGGGGTTGGACTAGGGGTCTCTGTCGGTGTTGGTTGCGTGAACGCACCATCGTTGATAGTAAATACTTGTGATTTCCAACCATGTCCTCCAACTGCCAAGAAAATATAATACTCTCCATCAGGAATACTATTATCAGATGATCCAAATGTTTCCTCACAAGTAAAGAGTTTTGACTGTTGATCGTTACCAGGATATGTCATGACGTAAGAATTGATCGCAGAACATCCGGAAGTAGGCCCTCCGCTCCACAAGAAATTCTTTTGGCCATCAAATGATGTAACAGTAAATGTATGTGAAGCAAACACAAGAGATGTTGAAGAGAATATAAGAATGAGTAAAGAAATAATAAAAAGTAGCTGCATAGATATTTAAAGTAGAATTAACTCTACTCTAATAAGTTACATCATATTTTAGCCCTTGTCAAGGAGTAGATAGTATTAAGAGAATATATGCTAATATAGATATATATCAGCAAGGCGTTACCTATACAGCTATGAACTCAGCTAGTACATTAATAACTATTCTTCTCGCAATAAACATTTGCGTATTTCTCTCATTTATTTTTACAAAACATTACTTTCCCTTCTTTATCTTCATAAACATTCTTTCAATTATTATTCTTTGGGGAATAGTTTGGAAAGAGTATGTACATAGAAGCATTGTGGCTCACAAAGGGAAAGAAATTCTTATAGTTTTGGGTTTATTTGGTGTAGCGTTTCTTGTCAGACTTTATGGTATTGAAAATGTTACACCAGGTATGTACGGAGATGAAGTAACTGTTGCGGTTCAATCGTTACAGCTTCTAAATCAAAAAGAATGGTTACCTTTTATTGGTAACTATTCACATCCTACGCCACTTTTGTATATGACTGCTGCAAGTATTGAGGTGTTTGGTCATACAATAACAGCGGTTCGTTTACCAAGTATTCTTTTTGGAGCACTAACTGTTGGCGCTTTTTATATCTTGTTGCGGATACATCTCCCAGGAAAATTTGCGCTATTGGGTGCAATTCTTTTACTCTTTCAATATAGTCATATCGTCCTTTCACGATTGGCATATGAGCCTGCGGCAGCATTATTCTTCCAGGTACTTACAGTAATTTTTCTTTCTCTCTATTACAAAACAAAAGAGAAATATGTATTAGTAGCAATTGCTTTAGTTGTAGGAATCGGTCTTTACACATACCTAAGCTTTAGGGCATTTGCTATAGCTATAGTACTTATGACCTTCTTAGTACTTTGGAAGCAAACTACAAAGAATAGACTACAGCAAGCGGCTCTCTTTATCAGCATTCTTTTTATAGCTGCTATGCCACTGTTCAGTTATGCAATCATTGATGGACAAGGTTTTGGTGCTAGGACATCTGAAATTTCTCTCTTTTCGCGTGGATATGCTTCTGAAGAGCTCGTACGTGAGTTATCAGCAAATGTGTATAGAACCATAACTTTACCCTTTATAGGTATTCCAGGTAGTAATCCGCCTTCTATCGGTGATCCAAATCCAGGTAAGAATCCGTCTGGTGTCACAATCTTTGATCCGATAACTACAATATTTGTAATAATAGGTTTTGTCTATTTATTTAGATATAAACGGGGATTATTTTATATAGTTTTACTGCTGTTACTGCCTGCAATTATCAGTGATATTTTTTCGACAGAAGTTATACCAAATCTTCATTATTATGGATTAGGGCATCCTAATATGCTGCGTATATCAGGAATAATTATTGTTATTTTATTTGTTGCAACATATGGGTTATATGCGTTCTTTACGTGGATTGGAAAAGATAAAGGAGTTATCGCAGTAAGTTGTCTAGTAGGTTTTGCTTGTTTAATAAATTGGTTTTGGTATTTTGGTCAAGCAAATATAACCCGTACATTTTATTTATATAATTACAAAGTGAATAAAACTGATGTCATACAGATGATTACATATGTAAATGCAAGTAGTGCAAAAAAAGTGAGTATGACCACGACCTTGGCTGAGAACAGAGAATACATAGCGTTCTTTTTACATCCCGATAGTAACGTTTCTCAGTTTGCACTAAATGAAAGAACAAACATCCTCGATATAATTACTCAAAGCGATGTAACGGTAATAGAGATAAATCCGAGCACTATTGCAGCTGTTAATGCATTATTAACAACAGATGCTCTAAATTCTGGGACTATTACCATGCATGAAATTAAAGGTGTTGTTGACCAACCAGATATAGTTGTATTCGAAAAAGTTATTCATTAGAATAAGACTTCATGGACGGACTATCTCTGCAACAAATAAAAGCGTTCCAAAATAAGATTTTTACTTGGTACTCTGAGTATCAACGGGATTTGCCATGGCGGGAGGTACCATTCGATACTTCCTTAGGGGCGAGAGATCCGTACAAGATTTTAGTTTCAGAAATTATGTTGCAACAGACGCAGGTGAGTCGAGTAATACCAAAATATGAGGCCTGGCTTGTGGCATTTCCTACTGTACATGCTTTGGCAGTTGCGCCTATATCTGAAGTTTTAAAACATTGGTCAGGGCTTGGATATAATAGACGAGCATTGAATCTCAAAAAGACTGCGCAGATTATAGATGAGCAATATGGAGAGAAGTTCCCGCGAACTGAAAAAGAATTATTAACTTTGCCTGGGATTGGACAATATACTGCACGGGCGGTAATGTGTTTTGCATTTAATCAGCAGGTTTCAGTAGTTGATATAAATGTGAAGAAAGTGATACTGACACAGTTAGTGCACCAATCACAAAGCAAGAATCAAGAATTACGATTAGGAGATGCTTCATCAGTGATTCAGCATGACAAATTAACAGATAAGGAGATTGCTCAAATTGCTGATCAATTGTTGCCCCGTGGGAAAGCCTATGCATGGAATCAGGCGCTTATGGATTATGCAAGTCTTATGCTAAAGAAAGAAAAAATCGATATTCCGAAGCAATCCATATTTAAAGGTTCAAGACGCTATTATCGCGGACAGATTCTTAAACAGCTTTTGGATAAGAAAGAAATTTTGATGTATGACCTAGGGCCCTTAATTAAAGCGGGCTATTTAGATAAGGATACAAAATGGCTAAAAGGGTTAGTTGAAGAGATGCAAAAAGAAGGGTTTATAACCTTAAATAAAAATGTAGTAATGCTTACCTCATGAACGAATATCATTGTTGACAGATTGATATAACATGATAGAATGACATCTTATGGCAACAGAACGATTTTCAACAGCAGTAATTTGTATGGATGGCAGAGTCCAGGGGCCAGCACATGCTTTTATTCAAGGTGAGACAGGTACAACATTCACCGATACTATTACAGGGCCTGGCATTGAAAAGCAAATAGATGAAATACATGATCTTGACGTTGATCATCCAAAGGTTGCAGATTTGAAGACAAAGTTGACCGTTTCTACGTTAGGTCATAATTCTGAAGGTATAGTTTTTGCAAAGCATAACGAATGTTTAGGAAATCCGACTTTAGACGAGGAGGAAAAAGACAGACAATTACTTCGTGGAGCAACTTTGATAGAAAGAATTAATACTGTAAACGGAGTTGGAGATTTGCCAGTATTTACGATATGAGTAACAAAAGCAGAAAGTGGATTGTGGGTTGCTAAAAAAACAGTATTCCAACCAGCAAGTGCGCATGCGCATGAACCAGCAGCTATACGTAAAGTCGTCAGAGGTACTCAGCCTGCACACCCCGGTAAATAGTTGATCTACCTATACTCTTCTTTAACCTCTTTAGCATACTTCGTAAGCAACTTATGAATCTTTGGATCTATGATTACCCGGCAATAGGGGGCATCTGGGTTACTATCATAATAGTTCTTGTGTTGATCCTCAGCTGGATAAAAGTTGGTGTACGGTGTGATGGCTGTCATGATTGGATCGTCATAGGCGCCTGAACTATCGAGTTCTGCTTTTACCTTTTCAGCAATCTCTTTCTCATCATCGGTCGCATAAAATATCTCTGAACGGTATTCTGTACCGATGTTGGCACCGTCTCTATTGAGTGTCGTTGGATCATGTGTCGCAAAGAATATGTTGAGCAACGTTTCGTAAGAAATAACCGCAGGATCATACGTCAATTGAATTGCTTCTGCGTGTCCAGTATCCTTGTAGTGAACGTCTTCATAGGTTGGGTTTTCCATGCTACCTCCTGCATAGCCTGATGCGACTGTGACGACGCCCTTTAGTCGTTGAAAAACAGCCTCTGTGCACCAGAAGCAGCCGTTTGCAAATGTCGCTTTTTGTACTTGTGCCATAGAGCTATATTACAATATATGTGTAAAGAAAGAAAGGCTACATCTCTTACTTAGCCTCAAAGAAAATACTTCTTCCATATCTCTTACAATCATCTTATATGACTTTTACCTCAGCCTTTTAGACTTATCTTTATACTATGGGAAAAGCGATACTTATCATTAAACCAGCTGTAACAAAGTCTTTTACTGTTATTGGAGTAACTATAGGAGTTATGGCAATACAATATGGAGCAATTCTTTTCATAGATGTATTAAATGGTTGATGTAAAAAAGCATTAACTGCTATTATAAATAGCAGAAAGGGGGTGAATTTATATGGCAACTATTATTAATAATCCACCAGCTGAAAATGCAAATACAACAAGTAATAACAACAGCGGAAGTGGATTTCTCGTAGGAGTGATTTTATTAATTATTGCGGCAATCGCATTCTTTTATTATGGTTTACCGTACCTCAACGCAGGTATGGGGTCAGCAGGGACGCAAGTCAATATACCTGATAAAGTTGATGTTAATGTCCAACAGCAACCGTAAAGGGGGACACGTTCTTATGTAAAGGAGTACAAGAAATTGTGCTCCTTTTTCTTTTGCCCAGTGATGCGTTTATGCAAAAAGAATTTTGTGCTTTTCAAATTCTTTTTTGATGAGTAGTCTGTATCTTCGTCCGACGTCCCAGCGCTGCACAGGATACGTGATAAGTGTTATACGAAGTATCATCATTTCAGGATTACGGAAATCTTCAATTCCATCAACTTTGGAACCTGGATATAATGCTGCACCGTACGTTGCATCTTTCTTTAGCTGCTCAAGGGCAGCATCGGCTGCTTTTATAATTTTTGTAACATCCTGATTTACTTTAATTGGAAGATCAATAAGGACATTTGACTTATTGCGTGAGAAATTCGCCAGACCTTTGATCTGACTATTAGGGATAAGATGGAGCGAACCATCCAGAGCTTTAATCGTCATCGTCCGTGAATCAATCCGTTCAACAAATCCCTCTGTTTCACCAATTTTTACATAATCACCAATTGCTATTGAATCATGTGACAATAAAAAGAATCCTGTCACAAAGTCTTCAATAATTGACCGCGCTCCAATACCCAAAATAATACCAATGATTGAAGCTGAAGCCAAAAGAGGTGCGAGATTGATGCCAAGAAGCGTCAAGATGACGTACGCGCTGATAACATAGACAATGACGGTGATCATATTTTTGGTAATTGCTGCTATGCGCCGTGCACGACGGTTATCAAAGTTTTTTGGGACTTTTATAAATGAGCGTAATAAGTTATCAAGAACAACTGCAATAAGAAGTGTCAATCCAACATAGAGGTAGATTTTTACCATACTACTGGAGAAGAGCGGGAAGTCACTGAGATTCATAGAGTATATCCAGTATATGAGAAAGGGAAAGTAATGGCAAGGAATACAGGTTGCTACTTTATTATGGTAAGCGTTGTAAAAGTTACCATGGGTTCATCATAGTTTGGGTCGTTTCCTTCAAAATGGATTCTTGCACCACCTGGGACATTGAAATCGCCAGATGCTTTAAATTGATTAAATGATGAGCCAGTTACCACTTGTAGTGCGGGGTCTTTCCGAAAAGCTTCAATAGCCAGAACTTCAGGTCCGCTTGCTCCACCAATTCTCCATGATTGTTCAAGCACACCTGATACAAGCTGCCCGTCAATTTGCCCTTGAGCAATATCATAATTTCTTCTTGATGCAACCACTCCTAGATGTTTTTCTGCAGCATTATCGAATGTACGTGCTTGTTTGATTGCAATCTTTGTTGCGTCATCATCGACATGCTTAAGAAGCGCTGCATAATTTCCTCGAGCAATATAGAGATCTGAACCACCATAGCGAGTCTCTCCATCTTCACCTTTGGTTTCACGTTGTGTGCCGAAATACGATATCATCGTTCCAGCAATTTCTACTTGTCCAATACTTCGTATAGATAAGCCTTCTGGTTGCAGGTTTGATTCCAAAACATAACCAAACGTAGCCATCTCGTCCTGAGTAATCCCGGTTAATACACCTGTTAGTTCTGTGGTAGAATTCAAAACATGCTGATCGCCTCCACCTGCCGCAAGCGTCCGTTTTCCTCGTACCGTGTAACCTGCTTGAAATAACTTGTCTGCTGCGATTACCGCCTCATTATGGTTGAAAGCTGTAAAACCAGGTAAAACGACATCCTTTGTCGCATCTGAAAAAGCTTCGCTCCAACCATCTGGTCTTTGTGCTGCCTCAGAAACCAGTCCATGAGCGATTGCTTTGGTTCCTTTAAATGGTCTATCGACGACACCACCAAACAAATGATCTTTTGTTTCAATTCCTAATCTGCGAGCTTTTTCTCTATTCATGAGAGTTTTGTAGGGGACAAAATAGAGTTCTCCCATAGCAGGAACTCTCAGGTCTTGATTAAATGCACCACCAAATTCTCGATCAGTCATCTCTGCAATGACCTGCCCCAAGTCTGTAATGCGTTTTATTTCATGAAGATCTGCAGATTCAGTATTACCACCGGCATATGTCACTACATGTCCTCGCTGTTCAACGTGTCTAGGCATATTTAAAACAATGTTTGATTATACTAAAGGAGCAATGCAAATGCAAAGATAATGCTGTTATTATGAGGCAATTCTATCTAACCATGCAGAAAAAATAGTTTGTACTTGTGCTAATTGTTCGGGAGCAGCTAATTCATGTGGCGCACCGGAAATGACATGAAGCTCTTTGGGATTCTTCAATTGTTCAAAAAGTAGTGCTTGATGAACAACTGGCGTATGTGTATCATTTTCACCAACAATCATCAATACAGGCATTGTTAATGCTGTAGCATTTTCAAGAGCATCATATCTCAGTCGATCTTCCATGTGCGACCATTTTAATCCGGGTCTATGCGGATCTGTTTCTGTTCTTCTGCCCTGCTGCTTCCAACGATGCATGTATGCTTCTCCTCGGACTTCTGCGGTTAATTCCCCTGAAACAACTGTTGCAATTGGCGCTAATGCCTTTACTAAATCTGGATGTTTTTCTGCATAAATTGTACTTGCTAATCCACCCAAGCTGTGTCCAGCTAAATATAACGGTTGTGGAAACCATGGTTCTTCTTGTGCGGATTGTAGAACGTCTTCTAAATTCTCAATAAAGTTTGTCGTTGTAGCATCTTCATATGACCCACTACTTTCTCCAACACCATTGGTCGCATCAAATCGTATTGCAGTTATATTGTGTTGCACAAAAATATTGGCGATTACTTGGAGTACTTTTTCCTCTTTCTGTCCCCCTAAACCGTGCATGATAACTACAGAACCTTTTGGTGCTCTTGCTTTGTCTACTAATCCAACAATCTTTTCATTATGGCGGTTTGTTAGTACTAATCTTTCAGTGGGCATAGTCTTAGTATAGCAAATGAAAAAGTTGTAACTTTTCACCTTTACCATTTCCTTACGCGATTTTGGTTTTATTCTTTTGTTCAAGGTTTAATATGTAATTAATAACACAGATGATCAATAAAAAAGAAAAGGGTTATCTTTAAAAGCCATTCTAAACCGCCCCGTAAGGGACTAACCGCTCAGCAATGACCGATAGCCTTTTCAATAGAAATACAATCTTACAGAAAGGAGAAACATTATGATAACATTCTTAGAAAAACAATTAAAAAACGTATTTGGATCTTTTTTTACCGTCTTTACAGCGCCAATTAAATAAGAAACTTTTAAGATTAACAATGCAAATAGAGTATTGTTAATCTTCGGTAGAGAGTTAAACTTATTTGAATAGAATATATTATATAAAATTAATATTTAGAAAATATATAGATTACACCTCTTAGTTTTTACATCCCCATATATAACCTTTTAATCAGTACAACTCAAATTATTAAAAATCCAGTAAAATTAAACCTATCATCATTCATTCCCTAAAGTATTAACGAAACTGATACAAGAGGAGTATATAGAAGGTAATGTGCCATAATGGTACAATACATGTATGGATATTTGTAAAAAATGTGGATCCCAATTAATAGTTAAACAAACCAAAAAGACAGCTGACCAACTGAAGAAACCTTATTATTTTTCAGCATACTACTATTGTACACATTGTCAGAAGTTGTACCACAGTGATACGTTCAAAGTCATAAATCCGACGACAATGCCGCTCTATTTAGGAGGAGATGATAGTGTTCAGAAAAGTATATTACTTCATTATGATGTTGAGATTTGGACTGATGGCGCGTGTATTAATAACGGCACACCACGAGCACGTGCTGCTTGGGCATTTGTTTCTGGGGATACTGAAATGGCAGGACTCGTTGAAGGGAAACAAACAAACAATGTGGCTGAAGGATTGGCAATTTATCATGCGTTAGTATGGGCTGGGGAGCAAGGGCATAAAAAGATTAAGCTTTCAACAGATAGTCAAATAAGTCTTTTTAATTTGCAAAAAGACCCGCATAAGGTCAAAGTAAATGCTGACATCTTTCACAATATTGCGGCAGTTATCAAGAAGTATGGTTTGGTCGTACAATATATAAAAGTACTTGGACATTCGGGAGATATTGGAAATGACCGTGTCGATAAGCTAGCAAACAGTACAGCAAGAGGCTAAAATCTACTC
>JACDET010000049.1 GCA_013816255.1 Candidatus Levyibacteriota bacterium
GCTCTTTATCATCCGCCAAAGCCCGAAATCACCACTTTTGACATTTATCAATCCTGAAATAGTTTCCTTCAAGGACCGCGAACCGACAAAAGAAGAAAAAGATACCGAAAAAAAAACAGGCGTACAGCTTGAAGGTTGCCTATCGCTTTACAATGTTTGGGGCGTTGTCAAAAGACATGATGAGATAACAGTCTCGTATATGGATGAATTAGGAGCCGCGCATACGAAAACATTTAACGGTTTTCTCGCAACAATCATTCAACACGAACTCGATCACTTACAAGGTGTTCTTTTCCCAAAAAGAGTTCTTGAACAACAAAATCCACTCTACCGTTCGGTAAGAAATGCAAAGGGTGAAGTTGAATTTGATGAAATAGAATTATGAAAATAATATTTTTTGGCACCCCAACCCAAGTCATTCCAGTTCTTGAGGAACTTACCAAACATCATGAAGTAGTTGCTGTTGTAACCGCCCCAGATCAAAAGGTCGGCCGCAAACAATTACTCACTCCCCCACCAGTCAAAGTGTTTGCTGAAAAACACAACATACCCGTCCTCCAACCAGAGAAATTAACTGATGAAATTTCTCAACTCTCAACTCTCAACTCTCAACTCTATGTCGTTGCCGCCTACGGCAAAATCATTCCGAAAAAAATCCTTGATATCCCACAATATGGAGCGATCAACATTCATCCTTCACTCCTTCCCAAATACCGCGGCTCAACTCCGATTCAATCAACCCTTCTTGATGGCATAAAAAATTCAGGCGTGTCATTTATCCTCATGGACGCCCAAATGGATCATGGCCCACTCCTCCATCAAATTCCATTTGCAATAAGCCCAACCGATACATTTGATTGGCTAATGCACAACATGTTCTCACAAGCGAGCATCATTTTACCAAGTGTTATACAAAACTACACTGATGGTAAAACAACAGCGCAAACACAAGATGAGACGCAAGCAACCTATACCAAAATAATTACGCGCCAAGATGGCTACATCGACATAGATAATCCTCCTCCTCCAGACCATATTGAACGCATGACCCGCGCCTATTACCCCTGGCCAAACGCTTGGACTACTGTAAGAATGAAGAATAAAGAATTAAGAATTAAGTTGCTACCTCATTCTAGTCATCCTGAACTCGATTCAGGATCTCCAATACTAATGCAAATGGAAGGAAAACAACCGGTATCTCTGAAAGATTTTATCAATGGCTATCCTGAACTGCAAACATTAATACAAAAGCTTTTTGCTTAAACAATAATGAACATATTTTCAGATTCATTAAACCAAGATCAGCTGAACGGAATCGCAAATCTTTGTTTTGATCTGGCAAAAGGCGCTCTGGGAATAGCATTAGTATCAACTTTAAATATTGATGGAGCCATCATTCTTGGAGTTGTAAGAGCTTTAATTGGATTCTTTATGTGACTTGCATTTACCTATGCCGCTTTATTATTGTTGAAGCTGAAGGAAAGATAAAATATAAATATCAACGAAATTTTATATCAAGTTTATAATACTGGGATTTTAGCGCTTGCGATTATGCTACTCGCTATCGCCATCATCATTCATGCCCAAATCAACCTCAAATCACACCAGAAGAAAAAGTAAGTATCTTGCTACACTCCTAGACCTGGATCCTTACCTCCATTTGCTCTGCCTGCAGCTGCCCAGAATACTATAGTTCCTCCAATCGTTAGAGCTCCATTCGGCAAAGTTTCTGATGATCTTTCATTTAGCTCTTCTTGACTTCTAGTTGGCATGCCCCCATCTCTTGTTATATTACAAGTAGAATATTTTTCACATATCCTATTATCGGCAGCAAACATGTTATACGTCCCATAAATTGCAGCTAAGGCTCCAACTGCAGCAATACCCCCACTTAGTCTTTTGATATGTATCTCTCTTTGCGCTGCGTTATTTGAGTCAGGTCCAGGACTAGAAAATTGTTCTTTCATAAACAAATTATAACATATGATAATAATATTAGTCAATCCTATAATATTTTATGCTTATTCCTGCTAGGGAGTAGTATTAATCATAAAATGCTAGTTGTAAACCATAAACTGATGACATAGTTTGAATAGGCAGTGCAAGAATTATATATACCTCCTTTCAACAAGTATAATGAGTTTTGCTATACTGATATTTGAAACTTTATCGTTAGTTCTTTGATATACTAAATTACCATGTCCGAGCTTTCTCAACCTATATCTCCAGAACACCTTCTTTCACCAGAAGCAGACGTACGAAAGTTTCTAACACCTACTGTTTCGCGTCTTGCTTTTGCAGCTAGTACCCCCGCTCTTCTTGAGCCAATGCAACATAGTATATCTAAAGATCAGAAAGATGCATTTGCCACGACAACTGCAGACAATTTGCCGTATGCTATCGCAAATGCAGTTTCACTTGAGAGCAGGAACCAAGCGCCTCAGCAATCAGTTTCAGAATGGAACCAAGATTTCTGGCGTAATGTACAAGCAATGACTGATAAAGACGTGTCAGAGCCGCTTCGTACTGAAAGGATCAATGCTTTTGCAGTATTAGATATTAAACTGGATAACAAAGAACTTGATATAACAGGTAGTTTCAATGCACAAGTTGATCTATTTCGAAAGAAATACGTTGATACAAAGAAAAGCGATATAAAACAGTTTGCTCGAGACATCGCAAAAGATTGCAAAAACGATGACGGTTCAGTTGATATGGCCAAACTACAAACTAGATTGGACGCCATTGAACCAGTTTTGGCTATCTTTGGTACCGACAACGATATTAATCTCCTCGTCAAAGACTTCGCTCTAGCCGACGCCGTCTTCACGCAATCAGAACCATTCAAAAAACAAGCTGCAGATGTTGCCGTCAGCCAATTAAAGCAACCTCTACAAGGTTCAGAACATACCCGTATACAAGCATTGTGGGAAAAAGTAAATCAAAAAACTACTCGTCTTGAAACCTCTAGCTTTGAAGGTGGAGAAATTCTTAGATACAAACCTGAATCAATAAGAATAGATTCAAGTACAGGAGAAAAAGTCATGCCGTTGTTTTATGTACAGGGAATCAATGGCGATAGTAAACTCCCTTGGACATTAGAAGCATTGGCAAAAGAAGATCAAAGAGAAATTATTGCTATTAGCTATACTGATAAACTAAAAGGTTCAACAAGCAAAGATACACTTGAAACTATTGCATCGGGAGGATCGAACACACCTGGTGAGACTGAAGCTAATAGCGTTATCACAGAAATGGACTCACTCCAGGCAAATGAAATTATTAGAGTGCTTCATGATTTGAGAATTGATCAGGTGGATATCGTTGCAGAATCAAGAGGAGCAATTCGACTTATTGCAGCGATGACCAAAAATCCAGATCTCTTCCGCAATGCTTATTTAGCGCATCCTGCAGGGCTGGATAATAGAACGTATGTGAAATCTCATTTGGATGCCGCACGACAAGTTATCAATCATGCAGCACGAAAAGCTCTGGGGAAAGTTGAAAAACACGCAAATGATGGAGTAGCAAGTCCACGCGGGAGAAAGTGGCTTCGAGATCCAAGAGGTTGGAGAAAAGAACATAAATCTGTGGCGCACGCGGATGTACGTGGTGCTCTTGCCGCATACGCAAAGGCATATCCTGATAAGCAAATAACTATTGCGGGCGATAAAAACGATAAAGCATTTCTTTCTCATCGACTTGAGCAAAACACTGGTAAGAGTGAAAACGTCACATTCATATTAACGGATTGGGGTGGTCATGGTATTGGCTATAATCCTGAGGCAGTAAAAGAAATCAGCGGCAGTCTAAAAAAGTTAGAAACTACAGGAAGAAATAAATCGCAATTTGCTTTAGCAGGCTAATAAATAATTTTTATTACATATAAAAAGCTACTTCTTATTTATTTACTAAAGGCATACTATTTGACAAATTGTGCCTATTCACTTATACTTTTGTCATGATAAAAGCTCAAGATCCAACGGGTTCAGATGCATTTGGCGATACGATTGGTGGGATGTTTGATATTCCTGAACAGAATATTGTGGAGCAGGCTGAAGAAAGTATGACGCTGGGTGGAGAATCCTATGAAACTGGTAAAGTAGATACTACGCCTGAAGAACCATGGGATCCACTTGGTGATTTATAAAAACTGCTTCGCGGTGAATTATTAGCTCCTCTATTAAGCAACAACAACTTGTGGAGTTTCGAGGACAGAATTTGCAGTACTTACTTCAGGTTCAACTGTACGGATTTTCTTAATCGTACGCAAACACTTTGTGCAGAGCTTAAGACGGACGAAGCCTGTTGTCGTCTCAATTCTTGAACTGTGAAGGTTTGGTTTGAATATCTTTCGGGTGCGGCGTTTTGAGTGAGACACATTGTGTCCGTACATCACACCTTTTCCGCAATTCATGCATTTCATTGCCATAGGATGATATGATATCATATATACTGGTTATTCTCAATACTCCAGAACACTCGGACAACTCAGTACACCAGAAACTCAGATAATCTGACTTTCTGAGTCGTCTGAGAATATGTTTTCCGAGTATTCTGAGTTTTCTGAAGTTATGGAACTACTTTTACCAATCATCAGTATCACCATCTTACTCTACTCATCGATCTTGCATGAAATAATGCACGGATATGTGGCATACCGTTTGGGTGATCCAACTGCCAAAATTCTCGGCCGTATCACATTTAATCCAGTCCCCCATATAGATCCATTTATGAGTATTCTTATTCCTTTGATCACGTACATTGGTTCTGCGGGAAGCTTTATCTTTGGAGGAGCCAAACCTGTTCCGGTTGATCCATTCAATCTCCGCGATGGCATGAAGGATCTTGCATTGGTTTCTCTCGCGGGTCCAATGACAAACATCGTGCTAGCGATAGTCGCGGCTGTTGCTACACATGCACTGTTTCCTGACATGAGTTTTAACGCAATTGCATCAAGTGGCCTTCTCGGATTTATTCTTACGACTATTATTAATTGGAATCTCCTCTTGGCTATTCTTAATTTACTCCCGATTCCCCCACTTGATGGTTCCAAACTCTTTGCACTTCTTCTTCCTGAGAGGGTTGCGGCAAGTTATTTAGCAATTGGAAATAGTGGTTTGGGAATGTTTATTCTCATTGCGCTCTTTTTCTTCCCAATTGGCGGATTCTCATTATCGGGCATTCTCGGCACACTTATCGTTTTCTCCCGATCATTTCTCGGCTTCTAGAATTCCCCTCTTGACAATAGGTTGAATTTATTACGACAATAGATATAGATTATTTTTATCATGAAAACAACTAAACCTGCCAAAAAAGCCTCTTCTTCCGTATCAACCCTTATAAAAAAGAAAAAGGCAAAACGTGGTGAAGCTGGTAGTGGTACTGTTTTTGCTTTCGCACTCGTAGGCCTCGCGATAGCACTTGGTGGTGCGGCTATAGGAACCGTTACTCCAATCATGGATAACATTAAACCTCCACCATACAATCCTGAGACATATGAATGTTGTGATAGTGGAAGTGGTGCTAATTGTGCTCCTCAAACAGATACGCAGATAACTTTCAACGGACAAGCATACGCGCTTCTTAAATCAAATATTTTCCAAGGAGAAACTGATCACATTGCTCCAGCAACTCCGGACCAATATACTCCTGATGGCAAGCGTATTTTCCTAAACGTCTCAGACACTTCAGTTGGCGATAAGTATTCGGGCTTTCCAGGTTGCGAACCAGGCAAAGATTTGATTGGCATGAAACAGAATCCAAACAATCCTGACGTCCCATGTTTTGGTGTACTAAATGATCAGATGATTTATGTCTGCAAAGATACACCTGCAGAATGTTCCAAGAACGAAAACCTTGGAAAGATTCCTTTTGATGTCTATTTCAGAGTTGCAGACGGAGCAGTTCCTGAAGAAATATCTACCTACTGTCCAAAACCTGAACTCAATACTGAAAAAAGCGGGCAACGTATCGTTAATTTGCCGACAAATTATTCACATAAAAATTTGCAACTTGAAACGTTCTTTATTGAAGAAGATCCACCCAAGAATGAATGGCTTGGAGCATGGTGCAAACCAGCAATCTACCTTTACCCTGAAAAGAAAACCAGTGTCAATGTACAAGTTGATCCAAAAGGACCATTTATGTCAACGATTCCAAGTTACCCTTGGGGAGGATGGGATGTCCAAGCATTCCCAGATGGCACAGTCATTCACGAAGGCAAAACGTTCCCATACCTTTATTGGGAGGCATCCCTTCCTGACGAGCTTATCAATGAGCCAAAAGAAGGATATGTCGTAGCGCCACGAGAGCTTGACGGGCTCTTCAGCAAAGTATTACCACAACTTGGACTCAATGCAAAAGAAACGAAAGAATTTAAAGAGTATTGGTTGCAAGCACTTCCTGATTCACCATATTACTTTGTTGGAGTCATGCCTGAAAGTCAGATTGATGCGCTTGCCCCACTTGCTATAGAACCAAAACCAGATAGTGTCCTTCGTGTCTCACTCTATTTCAAAGCGCTTGATAAGAAAGAGTCTGTCAAAGCACCAAAGCTTTCAGGCTTCACGCGAGAAGGTTTCACTGTAACGGAATGGGGCGGCTTGTTCAAAGCAGACAAAGCGCACAAAGACTTCACCTGCGTCATGTAGTTCAATCTGTACTAGTTTTCTTACCTCGTTTATATTGACTTTTCTTCGTGCGAGAAATATACTATCCATGCTCTTTGATATTGGAATTGGTTGCATATTTTTCTTCACAATTTCATAATTCCTGAGGTACCTTCCATAGCCTTGGCGAAGGAGGGAACGAGGTAGATTCTAAGTTTGCCCGTGGGTGAACAGACAGCCTTCCTAACTATGTGTTCTCGGGGAAAACAACAACCAGTCCCATATTAAAGAGCATTGCATTTATCTTTTCTATTCTAATAAATTGATGCATATATCACATATGTTTTAAATATTTATATCTCCCTAATTGCTACTAAACTAAATGTCTATTACGAAATGCATTACCTGAACCGCTTTTAAGATACATTTCAAACTTTATTGCCTGACTTTTAGTAGAAAATGCGCAGTAATAGACTAATTTAAGTGGACGGAATGGTTTGGTGGAAATATTATTTCCTTCTTGATGATCTTTAACCCTTTGTTTTAAATTGCTAGTAGACCCGGTGTAATAGTCTTTATTAGAGAGTTTAAGAATATACGTGTAGTACATATATTTGCCCATCCTTTGCGTAAAGCTTCGGAGGGCCAACTTCGCTATATATTGTTGGGGCTTGCCCAACGAAGCCTTGGCGAAGTTGGGTGCTGGATGAGAGATTTGCACTCCCGTAGGCCGAAGGCCGCCTCGTCTACAGCGAGGTGCGATTGACTACTCCGCCAATCCAGCTTTTTTTGCTAAAGCAAAAAACATTAAACTAAGAACTGAGGATCAAGAACTTTAAGGAAGAATAATAGATATTCTTTTTTTCTAAGTTCTACGTTCTAAGTTCCTAGCGTTCTTCACGAAGCGAAGAACGTGAGCCGACTGTCGGATTCGGACCGACGACCTGCGGTTTACAAAACAGCTGCTCTACCACTGAGCTAAGTCGGCTATTGCTACAAATGCAATTTTATCAGAGTCAAGAAGTCGGGGCAACCCCAAAATAGATGGCGACAGCATAGGAAAAATTTGCTACAATGATTCAACCGTTTAAAACGCCGATGTGGCTCAGTGGTAGAGCACATTCTTGGTAAGAATGAGGTCATGGGTCCGATTCCCATCATCGGCTCCAGGCACAATTCTGCACCTGGCTCCGCAAGAGCAAAGAAAAAGCAGAAATGAGGCGCAGGGAGGTGCAGTCTTGTACCTCCCAATAAGACTCTTCCAAACCTACCACAAATAGTGTATAATCACTCGTATGGCTAAAAAAGGCGAACATAGAATTAAGATAGGACTTGTCTGCGAAGTTTGCAAGACAAGAAATTATATCTCACAGAAAAATAAGATGGAAACACCTGAAAAGTTGTTACTCAATAAATTCTGCAAGGTTTGTCGCAAAGTAACAGGTCACAAAGAAAACACCAAACTTAAATAACCCTTTTTCCTCACTTGCAAATCTTCCACTTCTTCTTTATTATAGATATATTCAATTATGAATAAGCTATCTGTCGGACAAATCCTTCTCGATCAATTAAAGGACGCTCATGAGTCTATGAACGGCACTATGACAGGTGTAACCAATGAAATTGCTAGATATATGCCTCCTGGAAAAGCAAACCCTATTGCAGGCACATATGCTCACTTGATAATGTCTGAAGATTTCTTTATCCATATGCTTCTTCAGAATAAACCTCCTTTATTTGAAACTGCATGGAAAGACAAAACCGGAGCAAGCGAGCTACAACCTTCAGAATGGGAGACTGCATATCCTAAATGGTTAAAAGAAGTTACAGTAGATATTGATCAGATGCAGCAGTATGCCAAAGCTGTGAATGATGTCTCTGAAGCATATGTTGCCTCACTATCCGATGATGATTTGAGCCATGAAGTGGATGTGTCCGCATTTGGGATGGGCAAAAGAACTGCTGCCTCGATTATATCCAGTATGGTTATTGGTCATGCACATGACATTATGGGTGAAATCTCTGTTCTCAAAGGCATCCAAGGCCTCAAAGGCTACCCCTTCTAAACATATTCTTTATCGACTCATATTGAACTGCCTGAGAACCTCTCCAGCCTTTTTTCCTCGGGGCGAAAAATGTGTATCAGTTTCAGGATTCAACTTACGCAGGTCCCAACTCCATAAAACTACTTCCTCAACAGTCCCGGTACGAGGTAATGCCTCAAGCGCTGCACGATATCCTCTCGCTTGTTCATCTTGATCAGATACAGAACTGAACCCATATTCATTTGGCCTCGTAAGAGCTCCAGGAGCACTTGTAAGACCAAATTCTGTCAGCACAATTTTCTTCCCCGTCTGTTCAGCTAAAGCAGCATATTTTCTATTCGTTCGCTCCCAACTAGCAGCCAACCCTGCATCATCTGAAGGCCGCTGCGTATACTCATCAACACCAACCTTATCTACCAACTCCCACCAAGAAACTTCTTCGTCATGATTTGCTGCATATGTCAATTCTCCCTCATACACTCCTCCTACAGCTTCTACAACGCCCCTCCATCCCTCTTCAAACGGAGACATTGTTTTCAATTCAACTCCTACAGAAAACAGTTCCACCCCTGTCCGCTCTGCCATCTCAGCATAAGGAAGGAGAAAACCTGTATATGATTTAAACCATGCAGCTCTTTCTTTGGGTCCAAAATCCTTGCCAATGTCCCCCCGCCACAAGCCGGATGGTGGATCTATATGCGGTTTGAGGACGACACGCAGACCATGCTCACCTTTTGCTCGGCGTATAGTCTCTTCTACTTCTTCATCAGAGGCTGAATACTGCGGGTCTTCATAGATCTCAGTTGCATTTAAACCCTTTTGATAGCCGTAAGGCACCAATGCAACGGTATCTACACCTAATTCAGCAATTTCACGCAAAGCATTCTTCCCATCTTCACTTCCCAACTCCCCTCTATTGAAACTCGGTAAAGTCATCCCAGTACGTAATTTTTCTGTTGTCTCTGGCTCAGATACATTTGGCGTACCAGCTTCAGGTCTAGGAGAAGATATCCACGTACCCAATGCTACGCCCCCTCCACCTGCTACTGCCGTAGCTGCTACTAACCCCCCCATACGCAAAATATC
>JACDET010000013.1 GCA_013816255.1 Candidatus Levyibacteriota bacterium
GCTTTTCTCTCTTCTTCTGATAATTCTAACTCTGTTCCTTTGCCCCTGGCAACTCTTTTTGAATACCATCTGGTACCTGAACGAGAATATAAGGCGGTTATAACTACCCCTGTATCAAAAGCATCGACTAAAGCGAGAATAAAACTTTGGTCTCCACCTGTATCTTTAAATGGATTAAAACGCAGGAGTCCAATTTTTTGAATATGATATTTCTCGTCTTTTTCTATCTTATCACAACGGGCCATGAGGTATGCAATATCCTTTTTTGTCATAGCAATGTCGCTAACAAGAGTGCTTAAAACATCATCAAGATTTTTCTTACTACCACCCTGCGTTAATGTAATATAATTTGCCCGTAGTTTACGAAGAGATAAGCTTACATAGACAAGCCAAATAATAACAATGATGAGAACAAAAAATGATAACTGAACTACCATAAAGCAATATTAGCCTCTTGACATAGCTCAAGTCAATAGTGTAACCTAGGCTCAATCATGCCTAAACAAAAAAAGACTCTGAAGCAGAAAATGCAGACTGACGTTCGCCGTCAAGCATCTCCTTCTTTGAGTCGACACAGTGAAACTGCTCCAATCTCTCGTGAGACCAAAACGCCAAATCCTGTTGAGCAAGCGCCTATTGGAACATTTTCTCTCCCAACTCCATATACAAAAAAACAAACAAAGCTGCGTGCTATACCGCACGCACACTCTCCAGTAAGTTCAGCAGCAATAAACACGAATGATTATGCATATTTGCGCGGTGATTTACTGAAGACCGTAATTATTACTAGTGCAATTATTATTATTGAAACTCTGGTTTACTTTTTAATACTGAAATAAGAGATGGGTGAAAATTACCATATGAAAGATATGAAGGGAGGTGAGTGAATATGGCGTCAATGTATTGTGTTAAATGTCGCGAAAAGAAAGAAGTTGAAAATCCAGAAAAGGTTACTATGAAAAATGGTAAACCAGCTTTGAAGGCAAAATGCCCAACTTGTGATACAGGAATGTACAAAATTGGAGCAGCTTAGTTTTAAGCTTTTCTATCCTTGGGGTATTTCTTCAAGGAGCATCAGTCCAGAATTTCTGGATAATAAAACCCCGCTTTTGCGGGGTTTTACGTTCTATTCATAACTGATTGCTTGACAGTAAATTTGCTGAGATGAAACAATAGTCTTGGTGAATGCTATTAAAAACTTTTTTAAATCTTTTGGAAACTTCCTGACAACCTCTGTCACATATTTTGATGAGAGAATAATGACCGGAAAAATTGCTGGTGATAGCAAAATACTGTCACAGGAAGTCCAGGAAAATACGCATAAACGATTTGAGGCTACTATTGATCATATTAACCATTCTCGTAATTTTCAAGCAATTATTTCCTATGCAAGGAAGCAATGGTTACGTCTTATGAGAATTCCTCTTTTTTCTATGGCATTTCTTCTCATGCGGGATAACGTTCTACTCTTTATACGGTATTATGGATATATTTTTATAATCTTTGCTATATGTTTTCCATCCATAGTTATACTACTCAATCTTTGGGAGAATGCTCACATTTACTTTTTCTTAACAATACTACCAATACTTCTTTTTATTAGTTTTTGTACTGCTGTGCTGTATTTTGTTATCAACCATCACCAGCATGGAGAAAAAATATCATTATGGAACGGATTTGCGAAAGTTTTACCTACCTTTTCGCCACTTGCTTCAATAGTCATCATCCAATTTACCGTGATCGTACTTGCCGGTGTGACGTTCTTACTGTTTGCTATATCTTTCAGATTCTTTTTTGAAGCATTGGCACTCTCATGGAGTAGTTCTTTTGTTTATTGGTTCTTTACTGTGTTGTTAGGCTTATCTATAGCTTCAGGGCTTTTCTTTTTTAGCCTTGTTATGCATCAAGCCTTTTTTCTTATACTTCTTGAAAGTAAGAGTTTTAACGAATCAGTTTATCAAGCAAAACATATTGTAAAAACGTATTCTTCTTATACTCTCTTTTTTTGTCTCCTTCTTTACCTATTCTTGGGAGCTTTCATTTACTGGTCATTTCTTTTCTATCTGTACGGAGGACTATTTATAAGTCTTTTCCTATCGCTTCAAACAAGTCTTTATCTTGGATATATATTACGGAATACTATGCCTACGCCATTAGCATATGATGCAGATACTTTCGTACATACAAAACAAATCCTAACTATTATAGCGCTGTTTGGTTTGGTAAATTATGTACTGGTATCAAGTGTTGTCATAACACAATTTTATTATATTACCTCAAATATTGAAAAATTAAGAAATAATTACTTTTTGTCAGAAAAATTAGCAATTTATAGCAACCCTATTTATGGTTTTCGTGTTGGGTATCCGCCGAACTGGAGCATGTATGAATGGCGTGGTAGTTCTGTTACTTTCTATAACAATTATACTGGTACACTCGCTGGTGGTATTTGGATGAATATTTCAGTTTCTCCATATGTAGAAGGGGAGTTTGAACGCCTCTTTAACGTGCGTCCTGGATTGGTATCGCTTGATAACACGACACACGATGTGACCACAAAAGTAACAAATATTACCGTCGATGAGTATAGAGGAGTGAACTATACGTACTTTAAGAAGGCTGAACCATATTCTGAATATCAAACCCATTACCTTATCCACCATGGTCAATATGTTTTTGATATTAAATTTACCACATTGGATAAAGATGTAGAAGGAAATAATACAGACTTATTCGAAAAGATTGTGGCTTCATTTACATTCACAGAAGAATAGTACCAACCACCCAAGCGACATTTTGCTATACTTTATCTCATGCAATACCAATACTTTGTCGCATCACGTTGGAGAAATAGAGATAGTGTTCTGGAATTAGTAAAAAAGATCAGAGCAAAAGGGAAAACCGTTTATTGCTTTCTAGAGAATGATCCGTATCATACAAGTAACGAAGATCCTGAAAAAGTGATGAGCGAATTTGAAGCGACTAAAGATTGGCAAAATGCGCAGATGCTCAAAGATATCTTCAAAAAAGATATGGATGCATTGAGAGAATCTGCAGTACTTATTTTGTTACTCCCAGCAGGCAAATCAGCCCATATAGAAGCTGGCGCAGCTTTTGGTATGAATAAACCGTGTATTGTTATCGGAGAACAGAAAGAGGCAGAGAGTCTGTATCTTATCTTCAATGAATCCTATCCTACTATTGATGCTTTTATCGAAAGTCTTAGGTAACGCTTTATTGCACTACCGTTTCTTTGTAATGCACTAACTTATATACCTCCACACTTGGCAATTTCCAGTCTCCAACACTTGTAGCAGGACCAAACCCTGCTACTTCATACAATGGATGTCCTAGGGGCTTACAACCCCTCTCCTCGCATACTACAATCAATTGGTCGGTAACGGTCCTGCGATCTGGATCAACTGCAGGTGTTTCAATCGTTATTGGCCTCCTACCCATTATTTCCAAATAATATCTATAGGCATGATCTGAATTGCCTGGCGTTATGAGCGCGAAATTAAATGGTTTATTATCTAACTTAGAAATTATAAATTCAGCAATATTTTTTACT
Organism: Candidatus Levyibacteriota bacterium; assembly: GCA_013816255.1. GTDB lineage: Bacteria > Patescibacteriota > Microgenomatia > Levybacterales > UBA12049 > JACDET01. The sequence continues at coordinate 3,572 of JACDET010000013.1, forward strand.
TGATCTTTTTGCTTATTTGGAGGTTTAGTAAATGGATTGTTTGCAATATTTACTAACAACAAACTTACGACTACTATACCGGTAATAAGTGCACCATACATAAACTTTCCTTTCTTAAGTTCTGAAACTTTTGCAAGCAAATAACCCATGAGTAAGAAAGGTAGTGGAAACATAAAAACTAAATAATAATCATAAATTGGTTTCTTATACAGACCAAAGAGAAGAATCCCCACAATAAGCCAGACAAACAATAGCATCACAGCAAACTTATTCTTGTGCTTAAACAGCATAGCAATTGCTGCAATCGCCATGATAATTATTACCAAACCAGCTAACTGCAGACCAAGAAGCGGAAAAAGAGGATATTCAACAGGATTTGGAAAAGCAAAAACTAACCGCGCAAATGTTCTGAAAAAAACATCAGCTATCGGTTCATAGAACGCATTATATGTCGCATAACCATTTTGGACAGTATCATTGGTAACAAATGTAGAAATTGCTTTGGTGTTTTGAAAGTCATGGCGGAATTCGAAGGCAATAAATGGTGAAAAACCAATTAAAAATCCGAGAAAGATTTGCAAATAATATGTAATCGTTTGCAATACTTTTATTTTGCCATTAAGATACCAATTCATGATAAAGAGTGAGATAGCCACTGCAACCGCGAGGAAAAGAGAAATGTAATGCAATTGAATACATATTCCTAGAAGAAAACCAGTAAGAATATAGTACTTCCACGACCGTGCAGTAGTAATTGCTTTATAAAGTACGTACATGGTGAGTAAAGAAAAGAATGGTAGCGTGTTGGGATTCCACGAAGAACGGGAATACTGGAGAACCAAAGGAGATACAGCATAAAGAGCAGCAGCGATCAAACCAGCTCTTTCATTAAACATATTTTTCCCGACGAGATAAATAAGAAAAACTGTCGCTACTCCAAAAAGCCCCACCATGATTGCGGGTCCCACAGGGTCATATTGTGACAACCACAAGAAAGGTGTCATCATGTAGTAATAGACTGGCCCCGTAAAGAAATCTCCAGCCGATGCTCTCGGACCAAGAAGTGTGAGATTACCTTCAAGAATGCCTTTGACGACCAAAACATCGCGTCCTTCATCACCAAGAAACGTCATATAATCTGAAACGCGGTACAGCCTAAGAAATGCTGCACCGAGAAGTATGACAATTAATGCAATGATAGATTTACGTATTTTCATAAAATTTTATATTATGAAGTTTTCGCATGGTCTGCTTTCGGTTTTTGAAGATACTGCGTTTTCCAAATGACTTTATTGTAGATGAAGTAATTCAAAGGAATAACAAGCAAAATGATTGTCGGAATGAGGATGATCATTGATGTTGGCACGGTAAGACCAAGGACATTCATTTGCTCACCAAGTGCCGCAACTGCAAAGTAGGTGACGACACCCTGAATAGCGATCGAACCAAGTGAAGCAAGATTAAATTTCACTAAGCGTTTAAAGAAACTCCCCTGCTGTTTGATTGATTTCGTATCGCCAAATGTCCATACATTATTAAGAACAAAATTAGAAAGAATTGCGGTCTCTCCACCAATCATAGCCGCAATAAATTGCTCCGAGCCAAAATGAATTGCAATATATACGGTAAGAAACTGGAGAAAAAAGCCAGTTCCGCCTACTACCATAAACTTGATAAATCTCTTATATGGATATGTGCCCAAGCGCAGTACTACGTAAAATGATTCGAATTGATCTTTTTTACTGATTTTGCTTGTCCCCTTTTCCCGTTCCAGAAAAACAATGGGCACTTCTTTTACTTTTGCACCATATTTAACCGCGTCATGGAGGATCTGCATTTTGTAGGCAAAATGATTTGAGAGCAGATTATCCAGATCAATCTTTTTTAGGAATGAAGTTTTGGTAAGTTTGAAACCTGAAGTCATATCGTGGATAGTAAAGTTCCGCCATACAACTCGTGTAAACCAATTACCGAAAATACTTAAAATCTTCCGGTCAAGACCCCACTCTTTTGGAATTGATCCACCTTCAATATATCTGCTTCCAATAACATAATCCGCCCCATCGTCTAGCGCTGTAATAAGTTTGGGGATATCATTCGGGTCATGCTGAAAGTCTGCATCAAATTCCATGACTGCATCAGCTTGCATTTTCTCCATTGCATATTTCATCCCGCGGACGTATGCCGCCCCCAAACCATTTTTATCACCAGAAAGCAGCTGGATATTCTTCCACTGCTTCATAAAGACTGTAACTTCCTCAGCTGTACCATCAGGAGACTTATCATCAACAACAAGTACATACATATCATGGCTTTTTATCCTAGGAAATATTTCCTTTTCCAAAAGCGGAATAAGCTTTGCGATATTCGTCCGTTCGTTATACGTAGGGATGATAATGACTATTTTCATAATGTAATTTTCTATTCCCACTGTTTAATTTCCAAACCCTGAATAACTGAAAATTAAATCTATATTCTTATAATACTAAACTTGAGGCTTGATTGGAAGAGTGAAGGTAAAGGAAAGTTTTTGGAATTAGAAACTATTGTTTCTTTTCCCGTTCGAGGTCTGCCTGTACCATCATGGAAACGAGTTGTTTGAAGTTTGTTTTTGGCTCCCAGCCAAGTTCTTTTTTGGCTTTACTAGAGTCCCCTATGAGATAATCTACTTCTGCAGGGCGAAGGAATTTTGGATTGTTGGCAACGACATAATTCTCCCAATCATCAATACCGACTTCTTTAAATGCCAATGTAACAAATTCTTTGATAGAATGTGTTTCACCCGTTGCGATGACGTAATCATCAGGCTTGTCTTGTTGCAGCATCAGCCACATTGCTTCCACATAGTCACCTGAAAAGCCCCAATCTCGTTTTGCATCAAGATTACCGAGTTCTAGCTTTTGCTGCTTACCCAACTTGATACGTGCAACAGCGTGAGTAATCTTTCTCGTGACAAATTCAATACCACGTCTTGGAGATTCGTGGTTGAACAAAATACCAGAACACGCGAACATATCATAACTTTCGCGGTAGTTTAAGGTAATGTAATGGCCATATACTTTTGCCACACCATATGGGCTACGTGGATGAAAGCGTGTTGTTTCTTTTTGCGGTGTTTCGACAACTTTACCAAACATCTCAGAACTTGATGCTTGGTAGAACTTAATCTTTTTATCAATCTTTCGGATCGCCTCAAGAACGCGTGTCACACCAATCGCTGTAAACTCGCCTGTTAAGACAGGCTGATCAAATGATGTCTTCACAAATGATTGCGCTGCAAGATTATATACTTCATCAGGCTTTGATTCTTCAATTGCTTGATGCATTGAGGAGGAGTCGAGAAGATCTGCGGAGATAAGTTCAACCTTGTCCTGTAAATGCCCAATATTTTCAATATTTGGCGTACTCAGACGCCTGACAGTACCGTAGACTTTATATCCTTTTTCAAGCAGAAATTCTGCTAAATATGATCCATCTTGTCCTGTTATTCCTGTTATAAGGGCTCGTTTCATAATGAATTGTCATCTCGACTGTAATGGAGAGATCTCCCACATCTATTTTGTTTTAAACTTTTGTGGTATGAGATTCCTCGACTTCGCTCGGAATGACAAGATCTATTCTAGACGATCTTTCGCCAATAGTCTAGTATCTCTTGCAATGTTTTTTCAAAAGGAATTTCAGGTTTCCATCCTGTACGCTTGTGGAATTTGCCATAGTCACAAACAACTTCTGGAACATCAATTGGGCGGAAACGGGCTGGATCGATTTTCAATTCAACCATCTTTGTGGAATAGGACAAAAGCAGTTGCAGCATGTCATTAATTCTGTGTGAATTGCCTGAACCGATATTGTAGACTTCACCCTTTTCTCCCTTTTCCAAAGCCAACACATACCCTTTTACCATATCTCGTACATCAGTAAAGTCACGCTTGGCTTCCAAATTGCCAACTGAGAGAATGGGTTCTCTTTTGCCCTTTTCAATCTCTGCAATTTGTTTGGCAAAATCTGCTACAACATATCCTTCTTTTTGCCCTGGACCAATGTGATTGAATGGCCGCATCCGTACGATATCCAAGTCATGTGCAAGCACATATTGCAGACTCATATAATCTTGGGCTATTTTGGATACTGAATACGGACTAATTGGACGTAACGGTGTATCTTCATCAATAGGGATATCAGACGGCTTTACTACGCCATACATCTCTCCTGTGGCAACACTTAAGACTCGTGTTGATTTCATAGCATGCTCCCGTAGCGCTTCAAAAACATTAAGTTGTGCGATTATGTTATTGGTAATCGTGTCTGATGGATTTTTAAAACTTAAAAATGGAGATGCTTGGGCTGCTAAGTGGTAGATATGATCTGGTTTTTCATCTTTGAAAAACTCAGACACTGCATCAGGATTATCAAGATTGAGGAGTTTTAGTGTAATCTGATCTTGTAGTTCACCAAGCTGATCAAGAGATGAAGCTGACCTATATGTTCCAGTGACATGATACTCTTTTTGAGAAAGAAGTTCGTATGCTAAATGCTGGCCGACAAAGCCGGTAATACCTGTGATCAGTACTTTTTTCATTGTCTTCCAACACCCAGATAGGTGAAACCTAATGCTTTTGCCTTTTCAGGTTCATAAATATTACGCCCATCAATGAGGTTTGGACTTCTCATAAGCGACTTTACTTTTGCCAGATCAAGTTGCTTAAACTCATTCCATTCTGTGACAACGATTAGTAGATCTGCGTCCGTGGCAACATCATACGCGTCTTTTGCAAAATGCACATTTTTTGCATCTTTCAAAATCTTTTTACCATTTTCAAGGGCAATTGGATCGAAGCTACGGATAGTTGCACCTTGTGCAAGCAGTTCTTTGATGATAATAACTGAAGGCGCGTCACGCATATCATCTGTGTCGGGTTTAAAAGATAAACCTAATACTCCGATCGTCTTACCTTGCACGTCATCTGCCAATAGTTTCTTCGCTTTGGTGACAATACCCATAATGGCATCTTGATTCACTTGTTCAACTTCTTTGAGGAGTTTGAAATCATAGTTATATTCACGGGCAATAGCGATAAGGGCTTTAACATCTTTGGGGAAACAACTACCACCATATCCAGCTCCAGGATTAAGAAATGCTGTACCAATGCGCTTATCAAGCCCAATTGCTTCAAGCACATCAATACCATTTGCTCCGGTTAACTCTGAGAGCTGTGCTATAGCATTGGCAAAGGAGATTTTGACTGAAAGAAACGCGTTTGAAGCGTACTTCACCATTTCAGCTGTTTCGATGTTACACAGGAAAAGATGGTTACCAGGAGCTTCCCCAGTCCCTTTTACCATAAGCGGTTTGTGGAGTTCAACCAATTTCTCCTCAGCGCGTTTGGATTCAGTTCCGATGACAACTCGGTCAGGATGCAATGTATCACTAATTGCTTGTCCTTCGCGCAAGAATTCCGGAACTGAGGCGATATCAAATGTCGCGTTCGTTGGCTTAACCTCTTCAATTAATGCTTTCACGCGGCGGTTGGTACCAACAGGAACAGTGCTTTTGACGTTGACAACGGTATAACCATCAAGATGTTTTCCGACCTTTTGTGCAACATCCATGACCACAGCCAAATCTGCTTCACCTGATTGCTTTGGAGGAGTGCCGACTGCGATAAAAACGACGTCGGATTCGTTGATTGACGGAGCGTAATCCATAGTGAAAAGAAGACGGCCTGCGTCAACGTTACGCTTAACCAATTCTTCAAGTCCAGGTTCATAAATTGGGATGATTCCTTTTTTGAGGTTATTTACTTTTTCAGGCGTATGACCAATAACCCAAACAGTGTTTCCCAAATCAGCAAAAACTGCCGCTGAAACCAAACCTACATATCCATGTCCGATAAATGATATTGTCATAATATTAAATAGATTTAAGATTTATGATATAAGATTAAAGAATAGTATTTGGTTCTTAAATCCTAAATCGTATCTCTTAAATCATCTCTTTCAGTCCTTCTTCGAAAGAACGCATTGGTACACCAAGCTGTTTTATTTTAGCATTATTCATAGATAGATTGAAAGGCCTATGAGCACGGCCTTTGAAAAATGCTTCCCGTGTTGTCTTCCCGACAAGGGACGCATCGTATCCCATAACCTTGGCTATCAAGAGGCTTGCTTCGTATGGGCTAAGACTTTGACTTCCAACCACATGATAGATGCCTGTTGCGTCTTTCTCAAGAAGTGTGCCAATTGCCAAAGCAATATCATCAATAAAGGTCGGCGTAAAGATATGATCTGTAATTCCGATTACTGGCTGATTCTGCGCTAACCGTCCTGCGACAGCGCGAACAAAGTCTTTTTTTAATTCAAAATCTTTTCTGTACGGATATGCTATGCGGATAATCACGTAAGGGATACCAGCATTGCGTACAATCTCTTCTCCTTCAAACTTGGTCTGCGCGTACCAATTTTGCGGATTTGGCGTATCTTCTTCTGTGTAACCATTTTCAGGTGTATTTTCTCCATCAAAGACAAAATCAGTTGAAATATAGAGTAGCTTTTTACTTCCAGCACGGCATGCATCAACGACATTTTGTGTACCAAGCACATTAATCTTGTACGCTGCACCGTCTTTCCCAAATGGTTTATCAGCTTCACAGCCATCAACATCTGCTTTTGCCGCAAGATGTAAAACGACGGGATGTTCTGTATCATTTTTGATGCCATTAAGTGAGATCGGATCAGTGATATCGACTCCACTAGTCAAACTCAAGTCTTGAAATGTATGCTTGTCGCTAAGTAATTCAACAATTCTCGATCCAATTAATCCTGATGCTCCTATAGTAAATATATTCATGATATAGTAATTGTCATTGCGAACGATGTGAAGCAATCTCTACTAGTATAAACGCTAAAGTTTACCTTCCTCCCGTAATTTTTTAAATAAAAATAGTGCCGCTATATGATACCCAGCCGTCATTTCGCCATTTTCAATTTTTTCGATCACTTTATCTAATGGCATCTTTACCATCTCAATCTCTTCATCATTCTCTAGAGCCGTATCTTCTTGACTTAAACCAGTAGCAGCATAAACATGTACCTTTGCTTGCATATTAACAGAGATGTCCCAATACGCTATTTTATGCCATGTAGTAGCAACTAATCCTGATTCCTCTTTTAGTTCTTTTTTTGCAGTTTCAAGTGGTTCGTCTCCTTTTTCAATATGACCTGCAACTATCTCTAAAGAAAGTCCGCCAAGTGCATCTCTAAATTGTGACTCCATATATATATCATTGTTAGTAGTATATGGAATCACAGCTACAATTGGATTCCGCTCAATAATATCTTTTGTAAAGGTCTTCCCGTTCCGCTCAAATGATTTTTCAATAACTCTAAAATATTTTGAACTATATAATGTTTTTTTTGAAAGTATCTTCATCTGTCTTCGTATTGCTTTTGATAGTACTCTTCGTACGCTCCTGATTTGATCCGTTGCCACCACTGGGGATTATCCCGGTACCATGAGACAGTCTTTTCAAGCCATTCATCAAAGCTATGTTGCGGCGCCCAGCCCAATTCATTTTTAATCTTGGTCCAATCAACATCATACTTGCGGTCATGACCTGGTCTATCTGTGACAAACTCGATTGCACTTTCATCTTTTCCTAAAAGCTTGATAATCTTTTTGGCAATTTCGATATTTGGGTGGAGTTCAGTCATCCCGCCAACAAGATACGTTTCACCAATCTTCCCCTTTTGCAAAACCATATCAATCGCACGGCAATGATCTTCGACATAGAGCCAATCACGCACATATAATCCATCTCCATATACCGGAATCTTACGGCCTTCAAGTAAGTTGGTTATCGTCAGTGGGATAAATTTCTCAGGAAATTGGTAAGGACCAAAGTTGTTTGAACAATTGGTAATAGTTACCGGCAAACCAAAAGCGATGTTATACGCACGGACTAAATGATCGGCACCTGCTTTACTTGCCGGGTAGACACTTCTTGGTTCATAATTGGTTTTTTCAGTAAACTTTCTTGTTTCTTCAAGTCCAATATGTCCGAAGACTTCATCAGTACCGATATGATGAAAGCGCTGTACTCCATTTTCCAAAGCTGCGTCCAAAAGTACTTGGGTTCCCACAACATTGGTAAGAACTGTGGTTAAACGGTCCATGTTTGCGCGGTCATTGTGACTCTCGGCAGCAAAGTGAACGACAGTATCAATGCCTGCCATCACATTGGTGACAGCTTCAGGATCACTGATGTCGCCCTGAATGAATGAATAATTTGCGTTATCTTCAACACTTTTAAGATTTTCTAAATTGCCGGCGTAGGTGAGTTTGTCGAAGTTGATGATATGATCATCAGGGTGGTTTTTGAGCCAATAAAGAATGAAGTTGGAGCCAATAAAACCGGCTCCACCAGTTACAAGTAATTTCATAGACGTGTTATTGTAGTTCTCCAGCTTTTACTTTTTCTTGCACCATGACGTTGGCACGGAGTAGTTCATCATAGGAAGTGCCAGCATCAATCCACCAATCGATTACTTCAAATGACATTGTTCCTTCTTTGACATAGAAATTGTTAAGATCTGTTACTTCGAGTTCGCCACGAGCAGAGGGAGAAAGACCTTTGATAAAGTCGAAAACCCGTTCATCATACATATAAATACCTGTTTGCGCAAAATCTGATTTCGGAAACTCTGGCTTCTCTTCAATCGAAAGCACTTTACCATTTTCATCTGTTTCAATAACACCATATTGTTTGGATTTTGTTGGCATTTCGATTCCAAAAACTTTTGCTCCTTTTTCTTTTGCTTCCATCTCAGCAACTGATTTTGTTAAATCATGTCCGAAGATGTTATCTCCAAGTAGAACAGTCATTTTTTCGTTACGGGCAAATTCTTCAGCCAACATCATGGCATCTGCAATACCGCCTTGCGGATTTTTCTGCACAGCATAGTAAAGTTTCAAGCCAAATTCTTCACCAGCCCCAAGAAGGCTCGCGAAATGTCCTGCGTGATCAGCTGATGAGGTCAAGAGAACTTCTTTGATGCCAGCTTTGGCCATAGCTTCAAGAGGATAGTAGATCATGGGTTTATTGTAGATGGGAAGAAGATGCTTATTGGTGACGTAGGTAAGTGGTCGTAATCTGGTGGCTAAACCGCCTGCTAAAATAACACCTTTCATAATGTATTGTTACATCATTATACTATAACCAATCACGTTTCTGGAAGATAGCAATTTTACACTTTTAGCCTATTGATTGCTCTTTGGTGCATGAAATCAATGCTTTTGTAGATGATGTTTTGGATAAAAGCTGGATAGGTATCGCTGTAGTTCTTTTTGTAAAAGAGCTTCATTGCTTTGAAGCGTTCGCCTTGAATCATTCTTTTTCCATCGACATTTGCTGTTGTGACGTTTTGCGATTTGGGTTTGATACCGCTGGCTGCGCCCCCAATGTGCATGATACTGTACTCCCCAATATAATAAATCTTGTAGCCTAATTTATGGATGTCATAACAGAACTGAATGTCCTCGCCGTAAAAAAAGTAATCCTCATCCCACCATCCCACTTTTTCTCCAACAGCTCGCGGCATCATCATAAATGCACCTTCAACTGCATCAACTTCATGTGTTGTATCCAGATCTTTCCAACCTTGTGTATATCCTGCAAATAAGCGGCTGTTCGGGAACATCCGCTGCAGTCCTGAAAAGAAACAAAACGCGTTCCATGGCGTGGGAAACCCTCTGTGGCAATTGAAATCAATCGCGCCGTCTTTATTAATTAACTTACACGATGCGGCACCAGCATCAGGATGCGCGTCCAGGAATTCGATCATATACGAAAGGGTTTTGGGATGCACAATGGTGTCAGGATTGAGAAAAAGAACATATCTGCCTTTGGCATATGGCAGACCTTTATTATTACCGGCTGAAAAACCGATATTGCCACCATTGTCGACGGGATGAAATGTTTTAATTTTGGTATGTTTGGCATAGTCTTTAAATGCTTGGAGCGAACCGTCTTTTGAAGAATTGTCTGTGACGATGACTTCGTATGCACCTGACTGAACTTCTTCTGTATAGTTTTCTTCAACTGATTTGATTGCGTCAAGCGTAATGTCTTTTGTATTGAACGAAAGAATAATGATTGATAAATCAACATTTGCCATATTGAAATTATATACACAATACTGGCAAAAGAACAGTCTGTTTAATCACGTTGTCATCCTGAGTGCAAGCGACCGCGTGTCGCCATAGCTTTAGCGGTGGCACAAGGATCTCACACATGGGATTCTTCACTTTGTTCAGAATGACAAGTGGTTAAGAGAACTATTCCTGTTAATTGTAATCTCAGCAAAACTCTTTATAATAGTGAGTGTTCTATGAAAAAAATTGCAGTCGTTTCAGTCAATTACAACACAGCCCGCGACACAACAGATCTTCTCCATAGTCTGACAAAGGTCAACACGCCAAACATAGAACTTGACATCATCATCATCGATAATGGTTCAAAAGACGTCTATGAACTTCCGCAAAGCGCCGAAAAAGAGCATGTCAAACTTATACGATCAGACGTCAATACAGGATTTGCAGGCGGTTACAATATCGGCATGCGAGAAGCATTGAATCGGGGTGCTGAGTATGTACTTATCGTCAACAATGATACACTTATGCATCCGGATATGATTATGCACCTTCTAAGTGTTCTCGATAGTGACAGCGCAATTGGTGTTACGACACCAAAGATTTATTTCTCAAAAGGTCATGAATTCCATAAGGGGAGGTATAAAGCGGATGAACTTGGAAAAGTCTTTTGGTTTGCCGGCGGACATACTGATTGGGCAAATGTACAAAGTATTCATAGAGGCGTTGATGAGGTTGATCACGGACAATATGACACAACTGAGGAGATCACATTTGCAACAGGCTGTTGCATGATGTTCAAGCGTGAAGTGCTTGAAAAAGTCGGCATGTTTGATGAACGCTACTTCCTCTATTACGAAGATGCGGATCTCAATGAACGCATACGACGCTCCGGCTACAAAGTTTATTATGTCCCGCAAGCAGTTTTGACGCATGTCAATGCAGCCTCATCAGGTGGAGCGGGCAATGGCAATGTCCTCCAAGATTATTTCATCTCAAGAAACAAAATGCTCTTCGGTATGACATACGCTCCACTTCGGACAAAAGTCGCATTAGTACGGGAAAGCTTGAGATTACTCCGCACAGGCAGACCCTTTCAGAAGCTGGCGATTAAGGATTATTATAAAGGGAATTTCCACAAAGGCACGTTCTTTGAGAAAAGAGCATCTCTCCAAGGTTAAAGAGCAGCAAGGGCTTTTTCGTACGTTTCGACAAGATATGTCTTTTTTGACGCTTTTCCTACACTGATCAAAACCCGCGCTTTGGCAACCAGCATAGTTCTCATAAGTTGATATTCTGCTTTTGAACGGTGCTTTTTGTAGAAGTATAAAAGGTTTTTGTAGATATTGACGATGGCGAAGGTTTTGTTGGTACTGCCTTGATCTTTATGTAGGACTTGCACATCCGGGTAAAAATACACGGCGTGTCCAGCTAACTTCGCGCGGTAACAGAGTTCCATATCTTCTGTGTACATAAAGATCTTTTCATCAAAACCCGCAAGCTCCGTAAATACTTCCCGCCGCATCATAAGCAAACTTCCCTTAACCCAATCAACCTTTTCAATTCTTTCAGGACTCCGGTCAACCAAACCAAACCGTTGACCTCCGAGAAGAAGAAGTGCTGCGTATCTTAATGTATAAAACTTTCCGGTTGATGCTTGGAGCGTCCCGTCAAAGTTGCGCATTTGTCCGCCGAGAATTGCAATCTCTGGATGTTCCTGCATGTACAAAGCCATTTTCAAGGGACCAGCATCTTTGACGAGTGTGTCATTATTTTGAAAGAGGATAAACTCTCCTTTGGAAGCTTTGGCACCTGTGTTACAGCCTGCACCAAAACCTGCATTGGTTGGATTGGCAATCACCTGCATATTTTTATACTTTTTTGTCTCTATCTCACGGCGCAATATTTTGACCGAATCATCTTGGGAATCATTATCGACGATAAGGAGTTCTATTTGATCTGCGGCAAACTCCTTACTGAACTGCTCATTGAGAGACTGCATACATGCAAGTGTCAGTTCTGGTTTTTTATAGTTGAGGGTAATGATTGATAACAACATACGCTAATATTACTGATAAAAGTTTTTGTCATTCTGAGGCATCGCCGAAGAATCCCACCGCTATGAGATCCTTCGCTAACGCTCAGGATGACAGAGAAAATACAATTGTAAAAGATTCATTACTTTGCAATTTCCTTAAGAATAGACTTATCACTTCTGACGAATAATCTCTTGGCTTTATACCTCGCATGGTTTACCCGTTCCATCCGCGCAAATGCCAGTAAAAACCCTTTGATAAAGACAAAGTCGCGTCTGCCAACAGCTTTTAGGAGGTGATATGGTAGCCACAGGACATGGGATGCAAGCAGGCTACGGTCTGTGATATTTTTCCAGATAAAGAGGAATTGATTTCTGTACGCGATTTTTTGAATATGTTTTGGTTTGAATTTGGTTTTGATAGCACCTTCTTCATGTTCATGAACAACTAAGCTTTTGGGTTCAAAAACGACCTTATATCCTGATTTGAGTGCTCTATACGAAAGGTCAATATCTTCCCAGTAAAAAGGATTGAAGAGATTGTCTAGACCACCAATTCTATCCCAAATACTCCGTCTGAAAGCACTACTTCCGCCACTTGCCCAAAGCGTATTTGTTTTGGTCACATCTCCTGCTTTGTGATGTAAAAATCCCCGTGCCCAATACCCAACTGCACGGCCACGGAGAACAGTCTTATCAATTTCGATACTCTCATCCATGCATCCAACAGCAAATACTTTCTCATCAGCAAAATGCGCAAGAAGCGGTGCCAAAAAATCTTTATATGGACGGACATCTGAATTGAAGAGAATAAGAATATCCCCAGTTGCCATTTTGACACCCCGATTCACGTTCTTTGAAAAGCCTGAATCTTCTTTTTTTGTATTCTCAATTGTCTTTCCGGTTATGTGAGAATCTTTGATGCTCTTTATAAAGTCCGCTATAACTTCACTTGATTTATCAGTTGATGGATCATTGGGAATGATAATTTCGACCTTACCATCTTTATATCCCTTCATTGCCGCAAGCACATGCGGAAGGTTCTTTTGCAAGATTTTTTCTCCGTTATAATTTGGAATAATAATACTGATATTCATAGACATGATTATACGCTAAAAAGATACAGTGACAAAACGATGCCTAAGCTTGCAAAAAGTATATATTCAATAACGACCCATAAATGCAATTCGTGGTGAACATAATGATGCAGGAGCGACCAAAGGAAATAACATGTCGCAGTCATCGCAATCAAAAGTGCCTGTAACTTACTGTCAGAATCATTAAGGGCAATAAGAATAAGTCCCAATGTAAATATAAGAACAGTCACGGCGTAATACCAAAGGTGACGGCGGATATTTATCATCATTATAAGATAACCCCTTTCCCAATAATTATACCAGCGATCAAGATAAAGGCGAGAAAGAGGATGTGATCAATATTGTGCGAGAAAGCACGGACAATCTTTCTGCGCTCAATAATGACAGCATCAAGCACAAGAATGACAATAAAGAATACGAGCAAAATATAGGAAGTGTTTCTTTTGGCTGTGTCTGTATCGATAAGTGGATTACTTTGTACTGCCGCGACACCAGCATATGGCTGAGATTCTTGGATTAATCCGCTAGCAACTGGCGTTTGTGTTGGAGTCGGATTTACTTGTGTACCTGCGACTGTGTCCTCCGCTTCTTTTGTTTCATAAGGACTGCCAAACATTTGCACAACCAATACTGTTTCTGAACCAGTGAGTGCTCCAGGAAGTACTGCAAATCCAATATCTGTATAATTTGGTGACAACAAGTTTTCTCGATGTGTTGGACTCTCCATCCACGCATCAACGACTTCCGTACTACTATCAAATCCCCGTGCGAGATTTTCTCCAGCATACAGATATTGATATCCTGAATCTTTAATGAAAACCCACGGTGTCGTCCCATCTGGTGCCACATGCGCCCAATAATCCTGCGCGAACATATGTTTCGCTTTTTGGCCAGCTGCAACGGATAACTCTTTATTTAATGTAAGCGGCGCGAGCCCATTGGATTGACGCTTGAGATTGGTATACGTGACAAGATCTTGTACTGATATGCTCACCGAATCACCAAGAACAGCAGGATACTGTTTCTCAACTCCAGTTATGGTAATGAGCCCCGAAAGTAAGAAAGCGACAACTAAAAGAAGTACTTCATAATGTAAAACCTTGGAACGGTGATTATTTGATTGACGTGGAACAAATAAATGATGGAGAAAGTTCTTCATGCTTTATAAAGTATAGCAAATACAGGTGGCATGTTATATTGTTGAATTGTTCAATTGGTAGACAAATGATTCTTCATCTTTATGCATAGACTGCGTCTACTGGCTCACCAACTTTTTTGCCGTTAACTGGGATTTGGAGCAATTGGCCTAAAGTGTTTGCAATTGTAATCCCAACCCGCAGACCAGTAAATGACCCCGGACCTGCATGCACGTTGATTGCAGTAAGATCTTTCAGCTGCAATGCATGATCTGCAAGCAACGATTGAATCATCGGAATCACAATCTGTCCACGACGGTGATTGGGAACTTGTCTGCGTTCATCCTTCTTACCATCAATTTCCAAACCAATCACAATCTCTTTATTATTTGATGTATCAATATGTAAAATTATTTTCATAATCACAGTTACGTGTCATTCTGAATGAAATGAAGAATCTCACAGATATGAGATCCTTCGCTAACGCTCAGGATGACAAAATACTATTTCTAAACCAGAACCGCTCCCTGTCTCAAAATCTTCCAGGGCTTCTCAACAACTGAAATAACAGTTGATGCTTCTTTGGAAAATGTTTCTCCCGGTACGACGTAATCAACTAATTGTACCAATTCTGGATCAAGATCTTCAAATCTGTATGGAGTCGTTGACCCGGAAAAATTAGCTGAAGAACCAATGATAGGAACTCCTACGGCATCGATTATCTGTAATGTCGTTACATGATTTGGTACTCGGACACCTAAGGTATCCCCGCTTCTTACCATTTGCGGTATCTTTTCTGGATAACATGGTAAAACAATCGTTAAGCCACCCGGCCAGAAAGGTTTGATCAGTTTTTGGATAACTTCATCATCAATGGGCTTAAGATATGGTTCAATCATTTGCAAACTTGAAGCAAGAACAGGAGTTGCTTGTATCACAGGTCGTCTCCGCAATGTAAATAACCGCCTCACAGCATCTTCATCATCCATCCGGCAACCGATACCAAATGCAGTATCCGTTGGGAAAATCACAATTCCTCCATTTTTCAGTATCTGAGCAGCTTTTTTAATTGCATCCATAGAGACATTTTATCATACACATTGATTTGGGAAAAAAGTTGACAAGTCCATCACATCCCATCTATTCTTAATATAAGACTTATGGAACAATCACAAGAAACAGCCACGTCGTATTACAACCATTCACGGAAGCGCTCATTCTTTTTTTCCCGTTTAATTGTCATCTTTTCAATGCTCATTTTGGTCATCGCTTTGGGGATTAATATAACAGTTCTTTATTCGGAAGAGCGTACAAGCGCAACCACGCGCGCATCTGCGGGAGACAGTCAATCTAACTTACCAGCGCTTCCAAAAGGTTGCGAATACCAATCGAAAGAGAAAGGAGTTATTGTCGTTTGTCCGACAGCTACTCCTGAACTATCACCGACCCTTGCCGCAAATCCTAAATTTCCTATTTCAGTTGAATTACCAGAGCTTCCTGCACCATGTGATTACGAAGCATCAGGAGATGGACTCGCTGTTACATGCACGTCAGCGGCTGCAGTTATCCCAACCGTTCCAGTAAGGACCTTGACATCATGTATTGCTGGAACTGAAAAAGATACACTCATATGCCACGAAGCATCCAATGAAAAAGTACTCGTTCCCCTCCCACCATTACCAAAAGGCTGTGAATATCAATTGGTAGCAAAAAACTATTTCATCAGCTGCAAAGCGAGTAGCACAGAGGTACAGAATTAAGTGGAAAACGTGATACTTCTTTTATCATCCATCATATATTCAAAATAAATATCAATTTTATCTTTAGGTAAAAGGTTTTCGATTTTTTCAGGCCATTCAATGGCAACGATATTTTCTTTTTCACCTAGTAGTTCAAAAAGACCCAGTCCTTCCACATCTCGCTCATTCTCAATCCGATAAAGATCCACATGATATAAATTTTGAATTGCTTTCCCCTTTCCCCTTTCCTCTTCACCCTGCATAACATATGTTCGCATAATAATAAACGTTGGAGAAATGATATTTCTTTTGATACCCAAGCCTTTTGCAAAACCTTGCATAAATGTGGTTTTGCCTGAACCTAAGTCACCATGAAGCGCAAGTACTTCCCCACCGTTGAGTGATTGTGCTAATTCTGATCCTAGCTTTTGCGTTTGTTCAAAACTTTCTGTAATAATCTTTTTCATACATAGAGATTGCTTCGTCAACCACTATCGTGGTTTTTTCGCAATGACAACTAAGAAACTTTCCGCATCTTTTTTACGATAAGTAGTATAGCACAGGCAATCATAAACGCTGCTCCAAACAATGTGGCGACTGCGGGCGTATTGGATGCACTTTTTACTTTGACAGGGATCGAAGGCAAAGGAATTCTTGTGGGTGCTGCTGTGGTATTCATACCAAGAATAGCCGTCGGGTACGCTCCGCTCGTTGCTATCTTGGCTTTGGCCGAAGCACTTGCAGCTCGTAGTGTGGGTGAAGCTTTGGGAAGCGTGAGAGAAGGAATACGTGTAGCTCTCACGGTAGGCGCAGCCGTATTAGAGGCGCGGGTAGTAGCTATTGGTTCTTTTGTCGCGACAGGTTGTTTGGTTGGCGTTTCGGTTGGTTGCGGTGTTGGTGTGACAGTTGGCCTTGGACCACTGTTAGGGCTGCCGCGTGTGGTAGTTGAGAGGTAATGAAAGGTTCCATTCACATCAGGAGTCCGTCCCATTGTGACGTCATATCCTGGACCGTCAGAATAGGATAATTGGTCAACCATTGTTCCGTCAAATTTGAAAAGCACGATGGTGTCCCCAGAATTATTAAACATTGAAGCGCTGAGTTCGATAAAATAATGCTGACTTGTATTGCCCTGAAGAACCGTGTCCAAACTCTTTTTGGCACTGCCTATATCATTTGCAAAATCCGTATCATCATCAATCCAATAACTTTTCAACTCACTCGCATCTGTCACATAGAACTCCACCCATTCCTTTCCCCCTGCGCTTGGATGCACCAACACTTCATTGAGAACCACTGGACTGGCAGCATATGTTTTTGCTGGGACTAACACCAGTATCACAAGAAGAGACACTACTATGAAGAGACGAGAATACATGGTAACTAAATCATACAACAGAAGAGGAGAAAAGTCAGCAGAGAGTTTTCGAAATTAATTCTAAACGCTAGACGCTAGAACCTAGACGCTAGCCATTATAATACCCATATTGGAAGATCTGACCGGTCGTATAATAATCGCTAAAGTTAAGGTCTGCACCGTTCCAAGGATCATGCATGACGTAATTACCATTTGATCCGCTCTTGAGAACTATGAAATGTGTTCCAAATGGTCCCGCTTTGACACCGACAATGACAGGTTCTCCACTTGCCAATTTACTGTCAATGCCACTTGTTCCTGAACCCCAAACAGAGGTAAATCTACCACCTGCCCATGGAATCAATGTGTACGCGGTATTTGAGAAGAAATATGAACCGTTACTAGCAACTGTTGCAGGGGTCACGTCCTGACCTTTTTTCTTCATAATCATAGCCATTGAGGAGATAAGACATCCAACTTCCCATACTTGTTCGCTTGAAGATCCCATCATAGTATTTCCCCAACGAGAATCGCGTTGATTAAAATACCAACCATCTGCACTACTTTGTGGAGCGATAATTGAACCACCAGAACCCACTCGTGAGCGGGCATATGACTTCATTGAACTCACTTGTGCCTTCGCATCTCCTAATAATTTTTGGTAATGTGCCTCATCATTTTTGGTGGTAGCGAGCAGACTTTTCTTGGTGTCTTTATCACGATCAAGCTGTGCAGTATACCCTTCAAGCTGTTTACTTAAGTCTTGTACTTTTTTCTTTTTATTTTCAAGAATTGTTTTCTGATTGGCATAATCGTTGCGTGCTTGTTGCGTATCATATAAAAGCTGTCTATCGTGGCTTTGGACGATTTTAAGATAATTTGAACGAGAGACAAGATCAGTGAAATTACCTGAAGCAACTAATACTTGCAGTTCTTTTGCATCCCCAGCCTGATACGTAGCGACAATTCTGTTAAGTAATACTTTGGTCACATTATCCAAAGACCCTTCAAGATTGGACATGCGCTTGCCTGCTGATTCAATATCAAGCGTGATATCCATCATTTCTTTTTGCGTTGCATTGATGCGGTATTCTGTAAGCGTAATTTGACTATCCATTGCCTCAATTTGTGAAGAGAGGGAATTACCCTGTGACTTCAAAGCACTTACTTTACCTTCAAGTTCACGAATCCGGCTATTAAGCTCTTGTACTTGCTGCGCTTCATTTGCTGATGATTGCTTGGTTGCTGTTTGCGAATACACAAAAGCAGCACTTAATCCAAAACCAAATAACGCGATAATAAATATACTAAGTTTTTTCATAATTTACCCTTTGTCATCCCGACCGTAGTGGAGGGATCTCATACCACTATGTTGTTTCAAAGTTGAGTGAATGAGATTTCTCGACTTCGCTCGAAATGACAATTATTTAAGATACCGAAGTACGGCAAGTGAGCTTGCAAGGACGCCGAGTAATACAGCTATGAGTAGCTCTATACCCAAAAGACCTATCAAGAATACCGGTGATACAGGCAGAATCGGAATCCCTTTCAAAAAGGTTTCGAGATATGGCGTAGCATACAACAGGGCTCCTGAGGCAACAAGCCATCCGATAAGTGTCCCGAAGACTCCATAAAATATTCCCTCAAGAATAAATGGCCAGCGGATGTACCAATTGGTCGCTGAAAGAAGTTTCATGATCTCAATCTCCTCTTTCTTTTGCGAAACTTTAAATCCAATGACCGTCATCATAATAAAGACCGACACCAAAGCCAGTACAGCAATTAAGGTTATACCGATGATACGTATAGCATTTGTCCATGACGCAAGCGTTGAAACAATATCTTTCTGATAAATTACCTCAGAAACATATGGTGAGGACTTCAATGTATTAGAGATAGGCTCAAGATCTTCAATCTTATATGTCGAAATCTCAAGCGATGCAGGCAAAATGTCCTCGGTCACAAGATCCAAGAGAAGTGGATCATTCTTATTTTGCTCTTTGTAAATCTGTAATGCTTCTGTCTTTGAGACATACCTGGTTGATGCAATTTGTCCTGTCTGCTGGAGTTGCGCTTGCAATCCTTCAATATCTATGGACTTTGCTTCATCTTTAAAAAAGGCTGTTACTTGCGGTTTGGATTCGAAGTATTCGATAACAGCACTTGATCCGAAAACAAGAAAAGAGAAAATGGTAATCGACAGAAAGGTCAGCATCATGATAAAGACCGCTGCCATTGACTGATACGGACTTCGTCTAATATGTTTTAATGTTGTATGTGTTGCTTTCATATTATTAAGATTTGTCATCCTCGCGAAGGCGGGGATCCAGAAATTACCATTCTAATGTCTCCATAATTAAATCATTTGAGCTGGATTCCCGCCTTCGCGGGAATGACACGGTACTACAAATTATTCTTTCGTTTCCTCAACGATATTATCTTTCTCCAAACCTACAGAATCATCGTGTTTTGAAGATTCCCGTGCGTCATCCCGTGTCAGGGTTCCTTTTTCAAGAACCAGCGTTCTTTTTTTCAAACTATTTACAATATCTGCACTGTGTGTTGCCATAATAATGGTTGTCCCTCCAGCATTGATATCTTGTAACAGCTTCATAATCTCCCACGATGTCGTACTATCAAGATTTCCTGTCGGCTCGTCGGCAAGTAATATTTCAGGATTAAAGGCAAGTGCGCGTGCGATTGCTGCTCGCTGCAGTTCTCCACCTGAAAGCTGAATTGGGAATTTATTAACATGATCAGCAATTCCTACACGATCAATAATCATATCAACCCGTTCTTTGGCTTCTTTTGTGTCCATGTTGCCAACTTCCAAAGGAAACATGATATTCTCATAAATAGTCCTGTCTCGTAAAAGCTTGAGATCCTGAAATACCATACCGATATTTTTGCGCAAATTATGTACTTTCTTGTGCGGCAATGTCACCAAATCCCAGTCACCTATCCGTATAGAACCAGTTGTCGGTACAGTATCTCGGATTAATAAACGGAATAGTGTTGTTTTGCCAGATCCCGATGGCCCAATAAGAAAAACAAACTCACCGCGCTCAATATTAAAGCTAACATCGGCAAGAGCCGTATTGCCAGTCGGATATGCTTTGGTAACGTTTTCAAGTTTTATCATAATGTTTTTGTGTCACTGTGCCTGCCTTTCGTTGAAGGGAGGAATATACATGACGAGGCTATTGTACTTCTACCTTACCTACATCCATAAGCCATCCGGCTGTTTGTGCTGTTTGCGTGGCTCCCCAGACTTTAATTTTCTTATCAATGAACTTTGAAAGATCAACAGTCGATGAAGTCATATAGACATATTGACTCTCACCACCTGGTCTTTCAAGATGGTATTGCCCTTCTCCTTCTATACCACCTTCCTTAAGAACTCCTTCAGCAGTATCTTTATACGCTGCTGTGTCATCGGATCCATATGTCTCGCCTTTTGCAGGGGCATTTGGATTCAATGCATTTGGTAACGCACTCTTTTCACCAGGTTTGGCAGAACTCATGCTTGCAACTCCGTATCCAGTTCCGACTCCAAATGCTGCCATTAACACAAGAATAAATAGAACCATTACCGGAGAAGCAGCTTTTTTGGGAGTACTAAATGATTGCATAACAGGTGTTCCTGAAGGTTTCCCTTCAAAGGCAGATTTTGGCTGAGCGGAACTTGTTGCAGTTTCTGATTTTTTTTGCGGTTGGGCTGGTTTTGATTGTGAATTTTCCATACGGTTTTCTTACCTGGTGGACTAACCTTAGTAAAACATATTTCTACTCATTTGGCAACACCAGCAAACTTGCTATGTGCGTATTGGTACAATAGAAGCTACATCTATGAAATCACAAAAGACACAAATAATGGGAATCTTAAACATTACGCCGGATTCTTTCTCTGATGGCGGAGTATATGCTACGGTAGATTTAGCACGCAAACGCGCGAAAGAGATGATAACTGAGGGTGCAGATATCATTGATATTGGTGGAGAATCAACCCGACCAGGCTCTGTAGAGGTTGACGAAGCTGAAGAACGCAAACGTGTTATGCCAGTGATCAAGGCAATCCGATCAGCATATCCAGAAATGACACTTTCAATTGATACACGCAAAGCAAATGTTGCAAAAGAAGCAATACATGCGGGGTGTTCAATAATAAATAGCTTGGGAGGGTTTATGTTTGATGCAGGATTGGCAAAGGTTGCATCGGATAATCAGTGTACGTACATTATCTACCATATAAAGGGTGAGCCGAAAACAATGCAAACGGGTTCAATAACCAATGATGATATCGTCAAAGATGTTCTCGAATTTTTTCAAGAACAAATAGCTTTTGGTATATCGCAGGGAATGAAAAAGGAGCAGTTCATAATCGATCCTGGCATTGGATTTGGAAAAACACTTGCACAGAATTTGGAGATTATCAGGAGGCTACAAGAATTTACTATACTTAATGTTCCTCTTGCAATTGGTGTTTCCAGAAAAAGTCATCTTGGAATGCTCTTGAAAGAAGAACTAAACCTTGATACACTTCCATCCACTACTGAAAGACTCGAAGCATCACTTGCCGAAACAGCAGTCGCAGTTCTTCAGGGCGCGTCTATCGTACGGACGCACGATGTGATGGAGACAAAACGGTTTATTACAGTACTCGATAAAATAAAAAACAATGCACGTTAAACCTTATAAAACCCATAAAATAAAAGCTGGTGACGATATCTATCAAATTCTCGATCAATTTCTCCCCACACTTGAGGAAAAAAGTGTTGTTGCAGTCACATCCAAGATCGTCGGCATTTGCGAAGGACGATTGGTTAAAGCAGAATCAGAAGAGCAAAAATTTAAGCTTGCCGAGGAAGAAGCTGATTATTACCTGCCTCCTGAGGAAAACCAATATGGTATTATGCTTTCAATCAATCATAATTTGATGGTCGCCTCAGCAGGTATTGATGCTTCCAATAGTGATGGCTACTTCAGCCTTTGGCCCAAAGATCCACAAAAGAGTACGGATGCAATACGGGAATATCTTGTGAAGAAGCACAAGCTCAAACATCTCGGCGTCATTCTCACCGACAGCAAATTAAGTCCTCTCCGTTGGGGAGTGACAGGTTATGCAGTAACACACAGCGGATTCAAAGCATTCAATAGCTACATCGGCAAACCAGATCTCTTCGGCCGACGCATGCATATGGAGCAAGCAAACGTCATGGACTCTCTCGCCTCAACGTCTGTTGCAGTCATGGGAGAAGGCGCAGAACAACAACCGTTGGCAGTTATCACGGATGCATCATTTGTGGAATTTCAGGATAGAAAGCCCAACCAAGAAGAATTGGATGCGTTAACAATAGATATCAAAGATGATGTCTATGCTTCAATGCTCTCGGCAGTGTCGTGGAGAAAAGGAAGAAAAGGAAGTTAGGGTTGTGACACTCTTTCTTTTTCGAGTGAACCTGCAGTAACAATTAAATACTCGCGGACTCTCCCTGCAACCTCTGGCTGTATTGCGGCCAAAACTCTCTCTGATTGCTCTCTCTCCTCAACTGGTCCGACAATTATTCCAACAGCTAAATGCAATGCTCTTTCGCGCATATCTGTCCTTGCAACAGGATCGCCTACTGCACCTGGTCTGGATAATATAGTTAAGGTTTTACCTAATTCTAAAACTCGAGGGATAATTGTTGTTTTCCTAGTAACTGCAGGTTGTTCAGAGACCTGTTTTTTAATACTTGCAATATATGCTAGTGCTCTTTCATTCATAACAGTGATTATACTAAATTTAGGCTAAACTTCTCAGCTCTTCCTCAATGAATTGATCAAGTCCTCCATCAAGAACCGCATCCGTATTCCCCGTTTCAACATGTGTCCGTAAATCCTTTACCATTCGGTATGGATGCAGGACATATGAACGGATTTGATTCCCCCAGCCGGGAGTTTTGTAGCCGCCTTTGAGTGCTGCTTCGTCTTTTTTGCGCTTTTCTTCCTCAATCGCCCAGAGTTTTGCTTTAAGAAGTTTCATCGCAAATTCTCGGTTCTGTCCTTGATATCGTTGGGTTTGGGCGGTTACGACGATGCCTGAGGGGATGTGTTTCAATCTCACAGCAGTTGAAACCTTATTCACATTCTGTCCTCCATGTCCACCTGAGCGGAAGGCTTCAAATTCGATATCGTCATCTTTTATCTCAACATCATAATCATGGACGACTTCAGGCAATACTTCGACCATAGCAAATGATGTTTGGCGCAGACTATCAGAATTAAAGGGGGAAAGCCTGACCAAACGATGCACGCCAGCTTCATGCCGCAACATGCCATACGCATATTTACCCTCCACAGCAAGTGTGATACTTTTGAGTCCAGCCTCTTCACCTGGCATTTGATCAAGAATTTCATATGGCCAGCCTTTCTTCTCAAAGTAACGCGAGTACATCCGGAAAAGCATCGATGCCCAGTCCATCGCTTCAGTACCACCTTGGCCTGAGTGAATCGCGAGAATTGCGTTGGATTTATCATTTGGACCGGAGAAAAACATCAGAAGCTCCATCTTTTTAAGCAGTTTTTCAGCCTCTTCAAATTCCCCTTCTTCCATCCACAACTCCAAAAGCTCTACTTCTTCAACTTCTTTCTGCAAAGAAGACAGCTCTTTCATCTTCACAGCCGCAGTCTGGTGATCATCCCAAAAACCAGGCTTCATACTTTCAACCTCTAGCTCTCGAATCCGCTTCCTTTTGGTATCAGCATCCAGTTTTTCAATTAATTTGATAATACGCGTTCTTATTTCTTCCATAATGACACTATTATACTATCTTTTGTCATTCTGAACGCAGTGAAGAATCCCATCGCGGTGAGATCCTTCGCTTATGCTCAGGATGACAATTAGGTGATGCTTAGATCTTTCCACTTGGGGTTCTCTGCGATAATCAGTTCATTCTTTTTAATTCGCACCCAACCTTTAATTCTCTTCTCAGCAACTAATGCATCTTCTATTTGATTAAATTCTTCGAACTAGACAAGTTTTGACAAATTATATTTCTTAGAAAACCCTTCAATTAACTTACTCGTATGTTCATAAACACGCCGTTCCAGATTATTGGTTACACCAGTATATAAGACGGTATTGTACTTGTTTGTGAGTATATACACAAAGTATGCGTTCATTATTTTTCTTTACTTGAGAAGTTCTCGCGGACATTGTTGATCTGTTCTATTGAATATTCTTGCACATTGGCTATATCCTCAGGGATCTTTTGGAAGCGGCCGAAGAAGTTGATTATTTCACCGACAGTCACATTGCTTGCATTGTCAGCAGCTTTTTCAGCTTCTTTATTGATATCTGATTGAATCTCTTCTGAAATCTCTTCTGCCTTTTCTGTACTTGCACCTTTAACACCAACTGTTTCCTGCACCAAACCAAAGTAGTTACTTACCACATACACAACACCAATAAGCAGCACCACGCCAATAATATTTTTCAAGACAGTGAGCATATACTCAGTATACAATATTTATTTGTGTCATCCTGAACATAAAAGTGCTTTTGTCATCCTGAACGGAGTGAAGAATCCCATCACGGTGAGATCCTTGTGCCACCGCTAAAGCTATGGCGATACGCGGTCGCTAAGCTCAGGATAACAGAATAAGGCATTTATATCTTGACTTCTCAGCCATTTTAAGGCATAAATAACTATGGACCATAGCTTTTCCAAACAGCACAACTCATTTCCCAATTTTCCTCTTGCAGAACTCCATGCACACATTGGTACTTCAATCAATCCGTTCGTCTATTGGCAAATTGCTCACGAGCAAGGATACAAAGTCCCAAAGAAAACCTATCATGAATTTGTCGAATTTATTACACTTTCTCCTGAGAAAAAGATGAAACTTAATGAATACCTCCGTAAAATCTATCACCCTGTTTTGGATAAACTCAGTTCTGGAACGTTTGCTCTTGAAAAAGCGATGTATGAAACCATGGGAGGCGCGTACCGCAACAATATCGCACACATCGAAATCCGCGGCAACATCATGAAGCACAACAATAATGGTGATCATGATCTTGATCACATCATCATGGCAATGCTTCGTGGCATGGAGCGGGCATTTCTTGAATATCCCAATCTTTCAGGGGGCTACATCTTTTGCCTCGACCGTGAATATACTGTTGAGAAAAATGCAATTATGATTGAAAAGGCAATCAAATATAAAAGCCGTGGAGTCGTCGCAATTGATTTCGCAGGCCCTGCGAATGAAGAATTTAAACTTGAAGACTACAAACAACTTATTATTAAAGCCAAAAAGGCAGGGCTGGCAATTACCACCCATTCTGGTGAAGTTGATGATGCAAATGATATGTGGGAGGCAATAGAATTTATTAAGCCTAAAAGAATCGGTCACGGCATCAAAGCTGCGTATGATAAGGAGCTCATGAAACAATTGGTCAAACAAGACGTCGTCCTTGAAGTTTGCCCGATGAGCAATCTCATGACTCAAGCTGTTGAGAATGAGGAAGAATTAAAATTCATTTTGAGAACATTTATTGAAAACAAAGTAAAGTTTACAATCAACACTGATTGGCCCGAGATGATTGCCGATGCACATTTGTGGAGACAGTTTGCAATGCTGCGAGATAAAAAGATCATGTCTGAAGAAGAACTTATCCAGTGCAACAAAATCGCCTTCGCCTCAACCTTCGCACCAAAGGGCGGCCTCGATGCATATCTGTAGTATAATACGGTATGGATAAAAACAATTACTGCACTATTTATATCGTTCGTCATGGCCAGTCAGTCGCAAATGCTGAGGGCAAATATGGTATGGATAGTGATCTCACAGAAAAAGGCCGTGAACAGGCCACAGAGCTTGCTTCGAAATTTAAAGATATTCACTTCGATGCTATCCTCTCGTCACCACTCAAACGTGCGCATGAAACAGCACAAATTATCGCCCGTGAACATGATCTAGCAGTCAGTACAAGAGAAGCATTGCGTGAACGCAAAGAAGGGATGCTTGAAGGACGGATGTATGAAGAAATGCGTGAAGAACTCAAAGACCTCTATGACATGCGTTACAGCGTCCCGTATGAACAGTGGAAAACCGTCCAGTTGGCCGAAGGCTACGAAACAGATGAAGAGCTTATGGGAAGATTCATCACAGAAATCCGCGAAATCGCTATCGCATATCCAGGTAAAACTGTTCTCATAGGAAGTCACGTAGGACTGATGAAAACACTCCTCATCCACTTAGGCCACGGCACCCATAACACATACAAAGGCCAAGCATTCAAAAATACTGGTTACATCGTACTCAAATCTGATGGCATTTATTTTGAAGTAGACAAAGTAGTAGGCCTCAATTTAAAAGAACTCTAAATACTCTTTGTCATCCTGAACTCGTTTCAGGATCTCAAACATGATAAAATCCACCTATGATAGATAAATCCAATTGGAGCATTTCCAAACATACCAATCAATACATCGAAGACACGTTTCTTCCTTTTGATGAAGCTTTGGATTTCGCACTCAATAACAGCAAAAAGCAAAACCTCCCGCCAATTTCTATCAACGCGGTTGAAGGGAAACTGCTGTACATGTTAACCAAACTCAAAGATGCCAAAAGCATACTTGAACTTGGAACACTGGGCGCATATAGTACAATTTGGCTCGCAAAAGCACTTCCAAAAGACGGCAAAGTCGTTACTATTGAACATATTGAAGAATATGCTGCTTGTGCGCAGGAAAATATAGATCATGCAGGCCTCACAGATACAATAACGATAAAGACTGGCGATGCACTCAAAGTATTACCGCAACTCAATGAAACGTTTGACCTTTTCTTTATCGACGCCCATAAAGAAGAATATATAGAGTACGTCGAGCATGCCATCAGACTTTCTCACCCAGGCAGCGTCATCATCTGCGACAATGTCCTCCGAAACGGCGGAGTAATGCAAGAACATTTCGCCAAAGACTACTTCGAACACTTAGCAAAATTCAACAAATACCTAGCCGGAAACCCTCGATTAGAATCAACGATCTTGCCGATTACATTACCTTTGAAGGATAGAGATTATGTGGATGGGATGAGTATTAGTGTGGTGAAGTAATTGTATTACTTTCAGTTGACTTTATAGTCTTATAGTATTATAATTGTGCTGTGAGTGCTGAGCTTATTACGGGGAATAGAATCCCCATCGAAATGCGCAGGATTACTGATGGGCTTCGTGAGGGCGAAGAAAAATATATTCTTGCTACTCCAAGTAAAATACTGTCAGTAGATTTGGTACGAACTCCTGCACGAGAAGTCATTACTGGTGAAACATATATTGCTAATCGTCAAGAAAAGCGTGGATGGAGGCGAAGACCGATAGAACCAGTTCATGGATCTACGACAAGACTGTATAGTGAAGCACGCGATATAATGCAGTCTGCCGCAGATGAGCACCGTATACCTGTTTTACACTCTTTTGTTACGACGTTCCCAAGCATGCGAGCGTGGGCTTTAGCTCTTCAAGGAGGAGCAGGAATATTTAATTGGGATACAGTTATCGATAATGGACCGGGTAATGCGTTTAACGCTTTTTCAACTATTCGTCCCAAAAAATAAAAAATCGTTAGTAATTCTCTCCCCCATTAGTAATCAGAAGTGAATGTGGATGGGATGAGTATAAGTGTGGTCAGGTAGCCGTTTTTTTTAGCAATATCAAAACAGGTATAATAGCGAACAAAACAACAAGCGCCAGCATATTAAATGCCGTTACTATTCCATAGACATTAGCGACATACCCAAAAATTAAAGGAGAAATCGCCATAGCAGTATTACCTGCGATTTGATTGATACCAAAAGCCTTTTCCATAGTCTCACCATGTTTCACAGAATCAGCGACCATTGTTTGCAATACTGGCACTGTGCCTTTAGCAAAGACACCAATGATCAAAGCGCAAATGAGGATAATTAGAAACGATGTTGCATTCGCTAAAATTAAAATCAGTAATGCCATGACGATTTCAGAAAAGATAAATACTTGTTTGTTACCAAATCTATCAACCATACGCCCAAGAAGAGTTTTCCCGACAAATGTTCCGATAAAAAATGCAGCTGCATAGGTACCAATAAATGCTGGGTCTACTCCTCGTGCCAATACGAGAAATGGAAGGAAGATAAACACAGAACCATTTACAAATGTATCAAAGAACGCAGCAGAAGTAACAAGAAGAAAACGCTGGTTTTTGATAACATCAGAAATCTTGGATGAAGATGATTTTTTATCTTTAGAAGAAAAGTAATCAGTCTTTTTAAGATAAGCGAAATAACTAATAAGTCCAATTAGCAGAGCAACTGATGCATAAACAATTGCCGTGTTTTGCCAACCAATATACACGACTATAAATGTTAAAACTGCGGCAATACCAACCCTTCCGACGTCACCAATTGCAGTAAAATTCCCCATCTCTCGCCCTCGAGTTTCCTTGTCTGAAAAGCGAGAAACAAGTGCAAAAGCAATCGGGTGAAAGAGCCCGAAACCAATACTTGCCAAGATGAAAAGCGGAAATAAAGAAACAAAATTCTGTGAAAATCCTGTACCTAGAAAAGCCAACCCATAGAGAACGAGGGCAAAGAGTAGCGTTTTCAGTCCACCAAACTTTGTTGCAATATAACCAGCAGGCAAAGCAATAAAAATTCCCAAAGCATTTATTAACGTTCCCAATAATCCCACTTGCGTTAAATTCAACTGCAAATCCATAGCAATAAATGGCAGGAGCAAAATCAAACTTGCATTAAATCCATCATTTAAAATATGTAATATGTACAGTGGAAATAGCGGCGAAGAATGTGAAGGAAAAAAGTTTTTCATAAAATAATTCTTTGGATACTCATTTTATCATAATGCATGGGATAATAATTCTTGTCATTCTTTACTTTATATACTACAATCTCCACAATGACCAAACCCAATACATTTAAAAAGAAAGTACTTATCCTCTTTTGTGGTGGCACAATCTCAATGCACAAGAATGAAGAGACAGGTGCTTTAGACATAGCCCACGGTGCTGATCAGTTCTTCAAACTTGAACCGAGAATTATTGAGATTGCCAATATCGATGTCCACATCATAGACAATATTGATAGTACCAACATGACGCACGTGCAGTGGGAAAAGTTCGTAGATGAAATTCAAAAGGAATATGACAACTATGACGGCTTCCTCATAACCCAGGGAACCAATACATTGGCCTATGCATCAAGCGCTTTGAGTTTTGCTTTGCAAGGAATCGGCAAACCAGTCGTTATAACAGGTGCACAAATCCCAGCTGAAGTTATCAGTACTGATGGGCGGAATAATTTGGTCAATGCATTACGTGTCGCGACAATGGATTTGGGAGGTGTCTTCGTCGTCTTTGGAAGCAAACTTATCTTGGGTTGCAGGGCTAAGAAAGTAAGTGAGTCAGATTTGGATGCGTTTAAGACATTTAATGATAGTGATTTTGGAGAAATTAATATTGGATTAAAGATCAATAAAGATGGTTATAAAAGTCATACCAAAAAGTTTAAAGCCAAAAACGGTTTTGAAGACAATGTGGTTTGCTTAACGTTGATTCCTGGATTAAATGGTGATTATCTCAAAGCATTCATCGACCAAGGCGTAAAAGGACTTATCCTCAGAGCATACGGCTCAGGCGATATCCCCTACGACATATTGCCGGCGCTTGTCTATGCAAAAGAGAAAAAAATTCCAGTCATCGTCACCACACAATGTCCAGGAGGAGCAACAGTGATGGGAATAAACGATGCAGGATTCCGAGCACTCCACACAGGAGTTATTCAAGCATTCGACATGAGCATGGAAGCCATGAGCACCAAACTCATGTGGCTCCTCAAACAGGGTGTGAAGTACGAGGGTCTTTTAGAGAAAATGCAGGAGAATATGATTGGAGAAGTTGATACAAGAAAAGCAAAAGTGTTTTTGAGTAAGGAACTTGAATAATTATCTTCTTTGCCCAAACCATAATACAATTCTCTTACCCCATTCTGGATCTGGTCTTCCGATTTTATGCCGTACATGAGCTGGCAATAACGTCGCTGTATTGGGTTTGCAATCAAATACTGTTTCGACATTCCCATCAGTTAAAACACTCAATGGAGCTCGTCCGGCAACATTCCAAAGAACCATCATTTTTTCACCTGCTTCATATTCATCATTATATTCTTTTTGGATCTGCATGCCACATAAAGGCAGCACTTTCATGTTCATAACGTTTTAACTTTGCGGTGTCAAATGGTGTAACAATTGCGAATCTATTGTGTACCACTTCTAAGGCTTCATCAATAGGTGCCGGAAATGTTCTATCAGATTCTGCTGTATATGTTGTTGTCCTATCCGACATTTCAATTCCCTTCCTTACCAACTTTTCAATCAAAACATTATCCTGAGCCATATGCTCTTCTCTACGCATCTGATACCAATGCGGAATATGAAATCTTCTTTCTACTGTCTGCATGGGTGAATTATAACAAATGTCGCTTAGGTTAGAGGAAGAGTAATAAAGACGGGAATGTAAGTAATACGTTAGTTACTTATAAATTTAAATCGAGGGACTTTTTCTCCTTTTATGACTACTTCCTCCAAAAACATCTTCAATGGCCGAACCCAAACTTTGCTTAAGGGATTATCATATAAACATTCATAGATTACTAAATCCTCTTTTGTTTCAGAATGTTTTCCTATAGATATAACTTGGTAGTAATTACCTGTTTTTGTATGTTGATATTTTCCTAACTTCATTCTAATAATTCTCTCCACCATTAGTAATCAGAAGAGAGTGAGGATGGGATTCTGCTAGTGAGGCTTGGGTGATTTGGATGAATTGGGCTTCTTTGGCTAATTGGGGTAAGGTTTTGGCTCCTACGTAATAAAGACCAGATTTTATTCCTCCGATTGCCTGATCGATGACTGATTGGACTGTGCCCTTGACTGGAACCAAACCTTCGACTCCTTCGGCTACAAGGACTCGGTCTTTATAATCTTTACCGTGGTATTCATCTTCAGACTTGATCTTGGTTCCTTCTTTCATCGCTCCAATTGAACCCATCCCTCGATATTCTTTGAAGACATATTCTGTTTTGTTCTTTTGGAAAATGCTTTGGAAACGGTGTGGGACTTGAGATTGGGTAAGAGTCAATTTCTTTCCTGGAGATTCACTGGTTGAGGCAAAAAAGCTTCCCATCATGACGGCTGAGGCACCTGTCGCAAATGCTTTGACCATATCTCCTGAATACTTGATGCCACCGTCAGCAATGACCGGGATCTTTTTCTTTGAGGCACTTCGCACGACTTCCTGTAATGCTGTGATCTGCGGCACACCCATACCTGAAATGATTCTTGTCGTACAGATAGCGCCTGGTCCCATACCGACTCTGAGACAATCTGCTCCAGCGGCGATTAAGGCTTCTGCACCGTCGAACGTAGCAATGTTACCTCCCATCACTTCCATCTTTGGATATGTCTTCTTGATAAACTTGATCGCATCGATAATTTGTTTGGTATATCCATGAGCTGAATCCACAACCAATAACGAAACACCAGCTTTAATCAATGCTTCAACCCGCTCCTGATAATTTCCACTTGCACCTACAGCTGCACCAACCAAAAGATTCTTTTTCGAAACCTTTGCGACATGTTTGGCTTGATCTTCGATAGAAAGATTACGGTGGATGATTCCGATGCCGCCAAGTTCTGCCAAAGCAATTGCTAATTCATATTCAGTCACTGTATCCATTGGAGCTGAGACAAAAGGAGCGGTCAACGTAATCTTTTTTGTAAGCTTTGTTGTCAAATCAATATCGCCACGGGAGAAATCTGCGTAACCGGGTAAAAGAAGAACGTCATCAAAAGTCAAACCGAGAGGAAAATTTTGCTTAACCATAGCTTACTGTATCGTATATTTATTGGATTGTCAATAAAACCACTGTTTAATTGTGTCATTTCCGAGGATGACATTGACTCGTGGTTATAAACAATATCTCTAATCAACTTTGATTCACTAAGAGAAGCATAAGTACTGTATGAGTTTGTCTGTTATATTGACTCTCAAATGAGCTTCGTGGTACCTTTAATAGAGAGAGATGTTTACCTATTTCTTACAGGTTTCTTATCCTCATAAAAATGATCAGACTGATTGGCACAATTGAAAAAGATGATGACGTATTATTGTATTATGC
>JACDET010000050.1 GCA_013816255.1 Candidatus Levyibacteriota bacterium
GAGTACATGTGGTATCGACATTAATAATTGCCGTATTTTCATCATCAAGTACTTGTCCGTTTGCATCAGTCACGGTACTAAAGACCTCAGTTATACCTCCCGGATCAGGAGCATTAAAGGTATGCGATGTCATAGCGAGGGTCGTGCTCTGTCCCGGTGGTACCGTGGTGTTTTCTTGTGCTGGCGTAAATGGAATTCTGGTACCGCTTTTTCCTGAACGGGCTGTAATTCCCATACTTTTTATGTAGAGTGCTAAATCGCCGTTATTTGCGTAACTGGTTGATCCTGTCAATGTGTCCCCGTAGTAGACTTTATGTACAGTCTTCTTTTTTGTGGGATCGATTAATTCCTTTCCTCGTAATTGTAATTGTACTCCAGCACTTTGCTTGAAGGAGAGGGAAGCGCAGTCTTTATTATTTGATTGACCCATCACCAAACAATAGAATATTGGAGGAGGTGCTCCTTGAGCGAACTGTTTGAGTATTTGTGGCTGTTGACTAAATGCTACAGTCAAAGGAATTGCGATAAGTAATCCAATGAGAATAACGATATGCTTGGATTCTTTTCGCTTTTTAACTATTTTCATATACTATGATGAGAAAGTACTCTTCTATAGAATACGAATAAACCAGTATTCATGTCAATAGCTATGAGGAATATACAAAAATAGTATCTAGAATTAATTTTATATTACTAAAACTAAATACTAGATACTATTCTGTTTTAAGCGATTAAGCTTATTTCTCCACTTCGCCAAGGCTTCGTGGATCAAAGAAACGGCTACGCTATCTTATTTGAGTTCAACTGTAGCTCCTGCTGCAGTTAATTTTTCTTTTGCTTCATCAGCTGTTTTTTTGTTGACTTGATTCAAAACTTCTTTTGGTGCTGCGTCAACTAAGTCTTTCGCTTCTTTCAATCCCAATGTAGGGACGAGTTCACGAAGTGCTTTAATAACAGCGATTTTTTGTGCTCCAGCCGCAGTGATTACTACGTCAAATGAAGTCTTTTCTTCAGCTGGTTCTCCGGCGTCAGCAGATCCTCCTGCAGGTGCAGCAGCGACCATAGTAGCAGCAGCAGAAACTCCAAACTTTTCTTCAAGAGCTTTTACGAGATCTGACAGTTCGAGAACTGACATTTCTTCTATTGCGGACATTAATTCATCTTTGCTTAATTTTGCCATATATAATCACCTCCTTTTATTTAGCGTTTAGAACTTTAGCGTAGAGCGTTTAGTTCTTTTTCTATACGCTAAACGCTTATTTACTAGACGCTTTTCTTATCTTTAATTGCATTTAGTGTCATAACTAAACTTGTCATATTCCAACTCAATGCGCGGTGTAAGCCTTGGATCGGTGCGTTCATTTGGCCAAGAAGTTGTGCTCGAAGTACAGGTAACGGAGGAAGTGTCGCGATCTTTACAACTTCTTTATCAGTTACCATATTGCCTTCGATAAATCCAAATTTAATCGTTGGGAGTTTGAAATCTTTAATCGTCTTTGAGAGAAGCTTTAGTGGTTCAACAATATCACCATAGATGAAAAGCGCTGCAGTTGGTTGTACAAATTTATCTTTTTCAGCTTTAACGTCAATCTTTCCTTCAAGTGCTCGTAGTAACAGTGTGTTCTTTGCAGCTACAAATTCTGCGTCGACTTTTTTTAAACCTTTTTTTAAACCTTCAAGCTGTTGATGCGTCAAACCCTGATAGTTTGCAAAAACCATACCTTGAGATTTTTCAACTTTTTCAAGGAGTTCTGCTTTGATTGCTTCTTTTTTTAATCTGTTTTGACTTGTATTTACGTCTGCCATATCATTAGGGTTTAGGGTCTAGCGTTTAGGGGCTAGTACCTAAATAATAAAAAAACACTCGCAAGGAGTGCTTTGTAAGTTTAGACTTTAAACTTTTTGGCTCCTCGGTTGGACTTATTTGACTGCCAACTGTCTTTGGAATACTTAGCATTATAGCAATCATGCGTGATAAAGTAAAGCGTCATCTCTTAACGGGGTATTTGCCAAATCTGTTGCGAGAGGGCAGCATTGCATGTGGCAATTATTAATCTCGTCCCGTCAGTGCCAGTACTGTTTTCGGCGGAAAGACATTTGTTGGCAATAGGATTCATCAGTGTTCCATTCGTTTGTGGTATCCATTCTTGCGCGTTGCCACCGTTGCATGAATACAGCCAAACTGCGGTTCCATCTGCTGTGCCGCTTTGGGCAATGTCCATGCATTTGCCACGGGCGACAATACGTCTTGCTGTAGGACTTTTCCGTGAAGGTGCAATTGACCAGCGTTGTGCTGATGCATTATTGCAACCAAAGAGTTGCAAGCGTGCACCATCTTGCGTTATAGAGTTTGGTATATCAATACATTTATTACCGAGCCCAGTGATACCTCCCGCAGGTACGGTTCGCCCTGTTGCTTCTTTCCATAATTGGTCAGGCTGCTTGTTAGTGGTCTGGAAAAAAATATCGTAATTATAGGTGCCATTATGAGAAGCAACGTTCAGTTTGCGGATAAAACTGGCGTCATAGGTATTTTTAATATGATTAAACATATAGGCAGTCTCGCTATAGCCATCAATAAAATAATGTGAAGCACTTGGAATTGTCGGAACTCTATCTTTATAGAGATAGTCGCGCACGCCATCAGCAATACCTTCAACAATCCAGCCTTCAGGTCTCGCTTTGGTATATGCCTGTATTGTGTGGGTGGCTTCATGAATAAACATACCCATGTCTTCAGGATGGTTTGTCGTCCATGTAATATCAGCAGTGATCTTACCGGTTGCAAAATCGGCATGCGCTGGGACATTTATGTTGGCAAGTACTATCTGGAAATCACATCGCGCTGTATATCCAGGAGTAGCTATGGTATCAACAATATATGGATACCAGTCTTGTAGTGTTGGTACTACTTTTGTCCGCAGCCATATATCAAGCGCGGGTGCCGCGGTTGTATCAATTGTAATATTTGGCCTGCAAGATGTGAAAGGACCTGCTGGTAAAGGGGCATGTGGTGTAAATCCATCAGCTATAGGTGTAACCGTTGGTGGGGTAAATATCGTTGGACTTGGAGCTGCTGTTGGTTCAGGTGCCGTAGTCGGTTCAGGAACATTTGTTGGCTCAGGACATGGTGCTGGCTCCGTGCCTGGATCAGGGTTTGGTTGTGGGATTTGACCTGGGTTCGGAATGGAAATCCCAAGCAATTTGAAGAAGAGTTCAATCAACCGAATGATAAATTTAATAAATTGTTCGATGAACCCACCACCAGATTTAACTTTCTTTTTGTTATGGAATACATTTGTTGTCCCATCGGTTGGACAAGGTTGGGGGTTGGTTCCAGGATTACCAGGGATAGGATTCGTACCACCAACTGGGGGAGTTCCTGGATTTGCACCACCAGGGGGAATTGTACCTGCTTGCTGTGACGGGACAGGTGTTGTACATGGCTCGTTGGTCAAACAGACGAAGCTTGGTGCAATATTTGTGGGTTCTGGTCCAGATGTTGCTGGATTAATTGTTGGCGCGATACCACCTAGTGCTGGGGTATAGCTGTTCCATTCTTTCAAGACACGGAGCTTAGTCCACGGGATTTTATCAAATTCGAAGTAGTCATTTGTCAATCCAGCAGCGGGGTAGGGGTCATTCTTGCCAATTGGGTTCTCAAACTGAATCGCCATTTCAGCGCCTCCGCAATCAACTGCATATGCTCCATATTTTTGCAGTGCTATTGCGACAGCTTTTTCACCTTTGCTAATGCCAGCAATGCTATTGACGTCAATGGATGGGTCTAGCTGGACTCGAGCACCTTCAGGAATTGCACCTGCTCCGCTATATTTCCCATCAGTCTTGGTAGCAGGGAAGCGGAAGTTAGAACTGTTTGTTGGGCCTTGGCAGAACTTTGTTGAAAAAACGAGTGCATGATCGATGACACCTTTTTCAATTTCATATGCTCGGATGATCCCTGCAATCCGTGATATTCCTGCACCTATAGCTGAATTTCCGGCAGTTCCACGTCCGTCGCCGTCCAGTGGAAGAACAGCTCCCCAATTCGCTGATGCTTTATCATTTTTGTATACCCAAAATTCATAACTCTTTCTTCCCGAAAGATCAATGATAACCATTTGCGCATCAGAACCTGGCGCTTGTCTGGCATCAGCTGGAATCGGAACTTGTTCTGCTTCAAGTCCGCATATACCCCAATCTTCTGTACAATTGATACTATATTTAGGCGTCGAAGCATTGGCAAAAAAGATAGGGGTACCAAAATCATAGAGTGAAGCACCTTGTTTGCCGCTTGCCAGCATACTTACGATAGCCGCGCTATTTGGATCTATTTGGACATTTGAACCAATCGGTTGGTTCCACGCACTATTATCTGCAAAAGGCCGTCCGGCATTTGTTGTTAAATTTGTCGAGGCTTTGCTATTCAATCCAGTTTGTTGCGAAGCGTTGTACAAAGCAAAAGGCATCGCAGCAAAAAGTACCAATAATGCTAAAAGCGAATATACTTTGTTATTCTTTTTCATTGGTATTTTTAGCGTATCGCAAATATATTGTGATAGCAAGAGTTTACTTTGAGTCGTAGGTAATCTTACCTAGTATAGGTTGAGAGATCAGATATTAGTTTTTCTTATAGATGTGGATCCAATCAACTTGCATTTCAGATTGTTTGACGGCACCGCCTTTAGGGAACCAATCGAGCTGAATCGTGACGTGCATAGCGCGTGGGGGGAATTTACTGGTGTCAGTTGTCTTATACCATTCGCGGCCATCAACGTATGCAACCATTTGGGTTGGAGTCCATTCAACAGCCCAATTATGCCATTGTGTCCCATCGATTTTGACTTCTCCTGAAATTTGGTCATTATTAGCACCATAGTGGAGAAAGAAATTTGTCTTTTGTCTTGTGTTATCAAGCATTTCCATAAAGTCTACTTCACCACCAACAGGGAAATCTTCAGCATCAGGCCATAAGAGTAGTAAGGCATTGTAACTTGGATCACTCACTGGTGCTTTGACACGTCCTTCCCATCGTCCGTATTTTTGGCCACCTTTCCAGGCCATTCCCTCAGTTGTTCCGTTTGGCAAACCCGTAATTGTTAAGATACCGTTTTTTACAGTTGCTTGACCAGGGGATCTTCTTCCTTGACCTGCATGACCAGGGCCGTCGTACATACCCCATTTAGAAGTATCGACTGCTGTTCCATTAAAGTCATCACAGCCGACAAGTGCCCATCCAGTATAGTTGAGGCTTCCACCGGTACCATTTCCAGCACATGTTGTTGCTGTTGGGCTGCCGTTTCCTGGGTTTAAGGTTGGTTCTACAGTCTGTGTATTTGTTGGTTCAGCTTGTGTCGGCTCGGACGCATTGGTAGGCTCAGCGCTTGACATGGTTGGTTCTACTGGGACAGTTGGCTCAGGACATGGGGCTGGCTCCCTGCTTAGATCAGGATTTGGTTGTGGGATTTGACCTGGGTTCGGAATGGAAATCCCAAGCAGTTTGAAGAAGAGTTCAATGAATTTGAGAAT
Organism: Candidatus Levyibacteriota bacterium; assembly: GCA_013816255.1. GTDB lineage: Bacteria > Patescibacteriota > Microgenomatia > Levybacterales > UBA12049 > JACDET01. The sequence goes on from JACDET010000050.1 coordinate 5,530, forward strand.
CCATTTGATAAATCGTTCAATAAATCCACCACCATTTTTTTCTTTATGCTTATTTTCAGTAAAGACACCAGCTGTACCATTTGCTGTACAAGGTTGGTTTTCCAGTACAGGATTAGCAGGGACAGGATTAGGGTTCGTACCACCGACAGGAGAATTTCCTTGATTTGTGCCGCCAACAGGGTGAGTTGTGGTCGTTTGTGTTGGTGCAGGCGTTGCACATGGTTCGTTACTGACACAACCAAAAGTTGGCACTACACTGGTTGGTGCAATACCACCACGTGCGCTTTGTGCATTACTGCGGTTATCTTGTCGCTGGGTAACTCCTGCAAGAATGGTAAAGGGGATCGCTATGACAAGCGCAAGAACGAGGAGATATACAGGCAAACGTTTATTATTTTTCATTACTATAATTATCGTATCTAATAAAATATTCATTTGCAAGAGGCGTGTATATGGTCAAGGAGATTATGGACACAAATTTTGAGGAGACTGTATTATAAAGAAGCTGTTTCGAGGCGGAGTCCTGGAGACATTGTTGATTTTAGTGTGATAGATTTGATGTTTTTTGTTTTAATTGCAGTGATAGCTGTTTTGATATTATCGGCTAACTTTTTATCTCCAAAAGAAACTTTACCGACAGCAAGGTGCATAAGAGGGAACTTGGCTTCGGTTTTGAAGTTGATTTGACCACCAGCGAACTTTTTGGCAACTTCGTCAGGTTTGGTTGTGACTGTACCATTCTTTGGATTTGGCATAAGTCCGCGTGGACCAAGAACACGTGCAACTCGTGCGAGTTTTGGCATAGAATCAGGTGTTGCGACAAGGACATCAAAGTCCATTTTGCCAGCTTCAATTGCTTTGATAAGATCTTCAACACCTTTTGCGTCTTCACTGATGTTCGCGATCACCACTTTTGTTTCTTTTCCGGTTCCGTGTGGAAGTGTTACTGCTCCTGAAACTCCTTTTTCATGAGTGTTGATATGCAGTTCAACTGTTTCATCAAATTTTGCTCGTTGTAGTTTTGCAAGCATTTCTAGTGCTTCACCCAATGCATATTTTTTATTTTTATCAACAAGAGACGCAACTTTTATATATTCTTTGGAGTGCTTTAGTTTTTTAGATGCTGCTGCTTTGACGTATCCTTTACCTTTTTCAGGTTTGGATTCTTCCGGGGTTTCGCCAGCATTTGCTACAACAGTAGATTCAGGTGTTTCACCAGCGGCAGCTTTTGCTTTTGCAGCAGCTTCCATTCCAGCTTTTTTTGCTTCAGCTTTTTTATCAGCCCGTAGCTTATCTTTTTGTTCTTGTTCTTCGTCTCCGAATGATTTTACTCTAATTTTTCCCATACTATTTTATTATTCTACTGCTATTCCCATACTTCGTGCTGTACCAGCTACGATTCTGGCTCCCATTTCAACATCTTCTGTATTCAAGTCTTCTAATTTGTCTGTAGCGATTTTTCGTGCCTGATCCATAGTGAGTGTAGCATGTTTTTCACGTCCTGGCTTCTGACCACCTTTATCCTTACCAATTGCCTTTTTGATCATTTCCGCAACAGGTGGTTTCTTGGTGATGAACGTAAATGTACGATCTTCGTACACTGTAATGACAACGGGAATGACATTACCTTTAAGATCAGCTGTCTTGTCATTGTATGCTTTGACGAACTCCATGATGTTCAAACCATGAGGTCCAAGAGCTGTACCAACTGGTGGTGCCGGTGTTGCTGCTCCTGCTGGAAGAGCTATTTTTATTAATGTTTTAATTTTCTTTGCCATATTTTTTTAGCGTCTAGCGGCTAGTTTTCTTTTAGATTTTTTTAACTTGTAAGAAATCTAATTCTACAGGTGTTTCTCGACCAAATATTGAGACTAGGACTCTGACCTTGCCTCGTGCATTATCTATTGATTCGATTGTTCCTAAGAAGTCACTGAATGGACCATCTGTAATCTTGACTGCTTCACCAACAACAAATTGTACTTTGTACATTGGTTCTTCGAGTTGCATGAACTTCTGGATCGCTTCTACTTCTTTGGCCGAAATAGGTGTTGGCTTGTTTGCGGCCCCGATGAACGATGTAACGCCTTGTGTACTTCGAACCATGAACCATGACTCATCATCAAGAATCATCTTGACCAAAACATATCCTGGGAAAATCTTTTCTTTAACCGTTTCTTTTTTGCCCTGACTTACTTTAATTGTGTTACGGGTAGGAACGATGATATCAAAGACGCGGTCAGTGAACTTCATTGCTTCAACGCGTTGCTTTAAAGACCGTTCAACCTTGTTCTCATGTCCTGCATAGGTATGAAGAATATACCACCTGGCATTTTCAGATGCTGCTTTAATCGCGTCAGCATCAGCTTGCTTCTTTGCAGCTTCTTCTTCTGTGAGTTCTTCAGTTTCTTCAACAGGAGCTTCTGCAACTGCCTCTTTTTCTTCAACTGGTTTTTTTGCTTTATCCATATTCTTTAGGGTCTAGCTTCTAGCGGCTAGGTTATAGTTTCCTTCTTATCTCAATAATGTTTCAACCGCTGTGGTGAAGACGTAGTCTAAACCTCCGATGTACATGCCCATTATAACACTTAATATGATTACAATTATCGTTAATCTGATAACTTCTTTCCGAGTTGGCCAAACGACTAATTTAAGTTCGTCCCAGATCTGGCGGAAAAATTTTAAAGGTGCTGTCATTTTTTTCAATTATTGAAACCTCCACGTCGTGAAGTGTTGGGCTTGAAGTATTTTATCAAATCCAAGTACGCATGTAAAGGGTCGGTATGTATTCAGTTTGAGGGCGCTATTGATCAGTGATGTATAATACCTATATGGTTGAAACAAACGGACCAGATAAACCTCAAGCAGTAGGTCAGCAGTCTGGAGACAATAAATTATTCCGCGATCCTCATGGGATGCGTAATTTCATAAAACGACGGGAAGAAACCTATGCTGCGATCAGTACAGGGAATATAAAATACGGGGAACCTTGGCAGCAGGGAAAACGAAGGGGAGATGGTGTTGATGCCACACTCAAAATAATCCGTGCCAAGGCTGCTGTACGTGGTTCCATCAATAAATTAGAAGGTGAACTTGCCGAAGAATATAATAAGCAAGTTGCTTATGAAGCGGATCGTTTGGGTACTATTGATAAGGGTGTCAAAGACGGACATGTGCCTGTTACTGTCTTTGATAAGCATAAAGAGGAGTTTTCTGCACTCGTAGCCCTTCCCGATAAAGATTCAGCTTTGAAGAGAGGGTTATTATATATCAAGGAAAATGTACGGACTGCTGAAAAAAAAGATATTGAGAAAAGTTCAAAATCTGTATCTGGCCTCCCTGGAAGAGAAAAGAACCATACAGATGATGAAGAGTTCGAGTTGGATTCAGGAGAAACTTTTTATGGAAAAGCTGCTGAGTTCCTCGCTGGATTATCTGCAGCAGAAACTCCGTATGTCTCTTCCAATGAACTTGCCAAGACATTATGGCCTGAAGCGCCTAAGCACATCGCACACAGTAGACTCAAAACTCTTGTGAGAACTTTAAAAACTGGTTTAGCTGATACCAAATGGAAACTTGGATCCAAACAAGGAATATATGGTGGATATAAGCTTCATAAGAAAGATTAATTACTTCACCGTAACACTCTTTGCCAGATTTCTTGGCTTATCAGGATCTTCTATACCTCTTGCGCGAGCTAAATAATATGCAAATAATTGTGCTACGAGGACTTGCGGGAGCATTGTTGCTTCCTTAATATCTGCCGTTTGAATGAAATGATCAAAGACTTGATTGTTCTTCGGACCAATTCCAATGACAAAAGCTCCCCGGGCACGGACTTCTTGCGCGTTTGAAATGATTGCGTCGTATGTCGCATCATTTGGCGCGAAGATAATACAAGGTGTTCCTTTCTCAATAAGCGCCATGACACCGTGTTTTAGCTCACCACCTGCAAAACCTTCAGCGTGGACATACGTGGTTTCCTTTATTTTCAGTGTCGCTTCAAGAGCAGTTGCGTAAGAAAGTCCACGGCCTAATATATAAACATGTTCTTTATCTTTTACTTTTTG
>JACDET010000014.1 GCA_013816255.1 Candidatus Levyibacteriota bacterium
TTACTTTACAACTGATGCGCCAAATCTTTCACAAGCAACGGGTATGGCAATTGATGGATCAGTTTGGATTGTGCAAAAGGACGGAAAAGTGCTGAAGTATACAAGAGGTGAAGCAGATACGTTTGCAGTTTCAGGACTCAACAAGCCCTTAAATAAACCATCAAAAATTGTCACAGAGATCACCATGGCCAACATCTATATCCTGGATAACGGCAACAGGAGAATTGTCCAGATAGACAAAAAAGGTACTTTCCAAAAAGAATACAGTGCAGCGGTTCTCGCTACAGCAAAAGAATTTGAAGTAGATCAAAAAAATAATAGAATACTCGTCCTCTCAGATAATAAAGTCTGGGAACTCCCCCTCTAACACCGATCATAAATCAGCCTCCAGCCTGTGATAGAATAGGTATATGAAAATACCAAATAGAAAAGCCACCTTTGATTATGTCTTGCAGGATCATTTTGAGGCAGGGATTAATCTCGTCGGCGCTGAAGTAAAAGCTGTGCGACTCGGTCATGCTGATTTATCAGGAAGCTTTGTCAGAATTATCAATGGACAGGCGCAACTGGTGAATGCCAAGATCTATCCCTATGCTTTTGCAAGGTCAGATACCTTTCAAGAAACCCGCACCAGAAAACTGCTTCTCCATAAAAAAGAAATCATTTCGCTCAAATCCAAAATGGACGGCTCAAACTTGACAATCGTGCCTGTTTCCCTCTATACTACGCATAGTTTGATCAAAGTCGAACTTGCTTTGGCAAAGTCCAAAAAGAAGTTTGATAAGAAAGAATCGATCAAGAACCGTGATATAGATCGAGATACAGAACGCGAAATACGAAATAAAACAACACGGATTGAGAGACAATAACAATCAATATCCGCCTTTGCAAAGCGATGCATGGAGTTAAGGGGACCTGTCCCCCGAAGCCCAGCTTCGCAGGGCGAAGGGGGATGAATTGATTCGACGGAGAAAGTTCTTTTAAAACTGCAAGCCGACGATGACACATGTCGTAAAACGAGGTCAAAAAACAAATGCTAAACTTAGCATAAAGGAACTTAGAGCGGAAAGAGACGCAATTCTCGCCGAGCTAGGTTTGGGACAGCGAGCATACGCACTAGCTGCGTAAGCTTTAAAGCCTGTTTATATAAGTCTTTCCTCATTGGGACTGTATAGGCACAAAAACAGATGGGGAAAATTGTAAAATGACTAGCGGTGCTTTTACTCTTACAAGCCGCGTATACTTTGTTATTCCAGCCGACAGGAAACGGCAAAGTGAATTCTAATAATCGGCTACGCTTGTAGATGTTTTAACTAATTTTATTCGGACTCCGGTTCACTGCCGGACATCTCCACACTATCGTTTTTAGCCTGTCCAATTTCATTGATTAGCCTGACGGGATAGGCTAAACTAGCGGTTCCAAACCCCTCTTTATAAGAGTATCTCAACTGATCTTCGAAATACATAAATAGAATCAATTTTTTATCATCGTAGTCCTCGCTTTTCCACATGGCCATAGGGTCTTTCAAAGTATCAAAAACTTTTTTAGTTACGGTTCCAAACTCATGAGAAGAGTATCTTGTTTTAGATAGTTCTCCTTCAATCTTTTTCTGCTTAGCTATTTCCTTTTGTATTTTCTCCTCGTATAGAGTTTTCATATTTGAATCTTTTGTTTTACCTATTTGTTCTAAATATGAATCAATTGTCCTTTTAATTGATTCCACTTCATTCGAAATTTTCCCCTTATTTTCCATATAGGCTTCACTTCTAATACCCCATTGTTCAAGAAGTACATCTTTTGTTAATTCAATATAAGCCTCCAAAGGCTTTGAATTAGCTAATAGATGCTCAAATTCAGGCTCTATTTTATGTTTACTAACTGTCTTCCAAATATAAATACACCCTTTTGACTTACAGAAATAATTTGCATAATAAGCATTCCGGCCCCTATTCCAACTGGCGGTCATAGGTCTTTCGCAGGCAGAACATAAAACAAAGGGGCGAAGAGGGAAATCAGAAGAATAATCTCGTCTTTTCCAAGGTTTTGATCGACCAAGTAGACGCTCTTGTACAAGATTAAAGGTCTCAAAAGAGATAAAGCCTTCATGCTGGGCTTTCATAAGAGGCTGATCCCACTCCATATATTCAATATGTCCTGCATATAATGGATTTTTTAATATCTCTTGTACACTACTTAATGCAGGACGATTAGACAAACCTTCAGCTTCAAATGACTTATGCAAGTCTTGTCTCACTTCTTCCGGAGTAAGCAAACTACCATCTCTAAATTTTTCTATACTTTTTTTAAGTATTGAGGCATAAGGCTCATTAGGAGTGAGTATTTTCCCATGTGCGGAATCTTTTCTATTTACCAGCCCGATAGGTGGCATAAATGGCCAATATCCCCTTTGGAGGCGTGCTTTCATTTTCTGTATTACTTGTCGTCTATTTGACTTCCGTTGATATTGATTACTAACAGCAAGCATCAATTCAGCCATTTCACTCTCGTCGCTTTCATCATAATTAAAGTTCAGGCATTCCAGTTTTGCCCCTCTTGAAACAAGTTCTGTCTTGAGTTGAATATGAACCTTAACATCTCTAGCAAAGCGAGAAAGATCATCAAAGATAACTACAAACTTTTCTAAAGGATGCTCATCTAAAAAATCGATAAGTGCTTTCATTGCTGGTCTATCAAATAGGCCTCCGCTTATTCCTTCATCGGGGAAGACTCTTTCGATAGGATATCCTTTGATATTGGCAAAATCTTTACAACGCTTTTCCTGACTATCCAGTCCGTGCCCTTCATTAACTTGCCTTTGTGAAGAAACCCTACAATAAATCAATGCTTTCATACTAATTTTTATCCTCTCTTTCTACAACAGAACTTATAGATTTGTCACATAATACCCTTAACATTTGTAGGAGTCTAGTTATCTCCGCATCTGACATACGCTTAGCACATTCTCCAAGCCTTTTACGTGCATGAGCAACAGTAACAGCCTTATAACTGAATTTTTGGTTAGCCATTTTGGCCTCCTTCGTATAATCTTGATTTAACTATTTTGAGTTGGGATAGTAGTGCTTTAGGTTCAATTAAAAGTTCGCCTTTCCAATATTGATCAATTAAAGTTGATAATCGAGGAGTGCTCTCAAATATAAACCTTGCCTGTCTTGGATTTGCAAAATCTACGGATTCTATTGAAGAATATAATGAAAGTGTCGCCGCAAGAAATAAGTTATCTGTTGAATATGTCTTTTTATGTTTATGCATGACTGAATCATACAAAATGGATTGAAGTCCTTTATCTAGGGGTTATTTTAATAAGTACTAGTTCTGAGGTATGCCTCGTTCTTTATATGCTAAGGCTATATATTGTCTGATGTTCTGGATCTTCTTTATAGTCTTCCGTATATTTTCTGGTCCGAAGGACTCTTCATCTTCAAATCCTTGCATATCAAGCCACCGAGATGCTACATCCTCATCCTTAACATATCCATGCTTTTTACTTAGTTCCTTTTCAATCTTTTTAATAATTTTTAATTCTTTAATATATCTTTCTAAGCTAGATTTAGGATCAAGCCTTTCTCGCTGTAAAGATGGATAGCAATCACTCTTCTTCAGAATAGCATTCTGCATTTTATTACTAAGTTTTGCATTGTTTGTATCAAGTCTGCTAAGAACTCTAATTTGGGGAATTGGAGCAGGATGAGAGCTATGACGAACGTTTATATCAATTAAAAAATCCGTTCCAGGAGCAGATAGCTTGTTATAGTTAATGTAATCTAATAGAGCCTTGTGAAAGTGCAAAGGTAAATTAGTTATTTGGTAAATTTCTTCTATTACTTCATAGGTTTCTTTCTGCTTACCTGTCATATCGGTAACTCGTTTATTCGGATACTGCCAAGACTCTCGCTCTTTTAATGGAACGTAGCAGGTAGGACGATTAGAACGAAACTCTTCCTTAAAACCCTTAGATAGAAAGTTTCTTTTATGCCCAGTTGAAGGAATGTCATATATTTTCCGGATTTTCTTTACACGAGTCTGAAACCATTTTGTATCAATGAGTAATCTCATGGTATCCAGATTTCTTTCAAAAGAAGGCCAATTTATAGTTTCATATAGTTGATCTAACATACTTATGCTTATATTGAGGATATTTTAACATACAGAGGCTAGCACGTGGCCACACGTTAGCGTATAACGCGAGGTTCAATGACTTGTGGGAGTATATCAGGTTCAATTTCTGTTTTACGGCCATATCCTGTACGACTTAACCAATACATAGCAGATATATCACCAGATATTGCTTTTGCTATTGCGACATAGACAATTACTTTCAAAGGCGAACCAATAGCCTTTGCTGCTGCTTTATTTTTTATAGGAACAAGATCCCAATTGAAGTTCTCATTTTCTAATTCTCGAATTATAGTTTTGAGATTCTTTGCTCCTTTGGGTCTACCGTTATGACGCCTGGGATCATCTGCTCCGGAGAATGGTTTTAGATTTTGAATATTTGCCATTTTTCACTCAATTCTCGCTCTATTATCTCATTTTGGCTCTAAAAAATCTTCCATTACCCAGCCTTTGTCAGGACTTGGAAAAGGAGCATTTGGCCATATAACTGCGTAGTACCTTTTTTCTAGTTTGTCGTTGTAATAGTCATTGTATGCTAGGACTTCCTCATAACAAGGAACTCTTTGAATTATTTCCAACTTGCCTAATTCAGGACTTCGAACCAAAACGGCACCATTTAGACCATTAACACCACATTTCACAGTGTAAAACTTTGTATACTTCTCCTCATCTAAACTTGGTGATAAAGATTGTTTTTCTTCTTTAACCTCTGCATTCTTTACAGGATTTTTTGTACTGGCAACCACAGTAGATTGAGTATTTGTGCTCTGTACACCATTAGACCAGGCTTTATTAAATTCTTCGCAATCTTTTTGACCTAATCCTATTTCTTTACCGTCCGGTCCAATGCACTTCCATGATTGCTGATTTGCAGTACTGGCCTTCTTATCATCATGAAATTCAACAATCAAACCATTTATCCAAACAAATCCCCATAATGCAGCAATAGCTGCAATGCGATATTTTTTATCCCATTTTTGCTTCCATATCCATTGACTCGCCCATACAAGCAAAAATATAGGCAAAAGTAATACTACTACCCACCATTTTTCATACCATTTTTTCTTTTTTTCAATACTCATAACTCCTACATTATAGCACAAAATGAGACTTATCGTCTCTGGATACATAGTCATCATTGCGAGAGTATAGATTCATGAGTGATATTAAAGTTAAGTTTGGAAATCATCTAAGAAAATTGCGTGAAGATAGAAGACTCACCCAGGAGGAATTAGCAGATAAGGCTGGAATGCATTTCACATATATCGGACAAATAGAACGAGGGTTAAGAAACCCTTCCCTTGTTAATCTTCATAAGATTGCTAAAGCTCTGAGGATATCTGCAGGACAACTTCTTCCATTTTAAGATTATCAACCGACCCGTTAGGACAAATCCATTTAGTATATAATTACATTGTTTTACATTTACCATGGAAATTATTATTAAAATATTAAATGATAACCAAGGGGTAATTAGTGCAGTTGGTTTATTCTTAGTCGTGCCGTTAAGCCTTCTGACTGGTTTGATTATTGATAGCGTATCAAAAGATAACAATAGAAAGAAGCTAGCAGAGATTCTAATTGACGAATTATGGTTTAACTTAAATTACGTATCTCAAATAAATAATTCTTACGAAAGAAATTTACATGATACAAATGGAGTGCATCTCCCTCATTACCCCCCACGGACAGCCATTATAGAAAAAATTATCGAGTTTAACTTAATCAAGCCATTAAGTTACAGTAGGAAACTATTAGAAGTTTATGCCCAGCTTTCTGAAGCAAAAATAGAATTCAGTAAATGGGTCAGTTACTTAAATGCTAATGCGAATGATATTCTGACAAATAAAAATGTTTATAAAACAAAAAGCACTACACTCCAAACATATATTGAGCCATTGATGAAAAATATGATAGATTTATGGCTACAACTTCTGTTAAATCAAGATAATAAGGAGCTAAATGAAAATTTTGTTGCAATCAAACAAGAGTTTCAAGAAAAATTAAAGAAGAACAAGCAAATCAGAGTATGCTATAAGACTTCTGAATTAAAAGTTAGCGAAAAGGCTTTTGTTTACATCTGCTGGATCAATGATTCAAAAAAATCATTACCGGATATCATTGAGCTTAAAGACAAGGCTGCCTTATTTGATACTTGGAAAGATTAGCAGATCCAGAATACAATGGACCATTCACATTACATATCTTTACTAAAAAAAGCACAAGACTCAGAGGAATCTCATAGTTACTTTAGTGCAGCAATTTACTATAAAGATGCACTAGAAGAAGCTGTTAAACTCCAAAACTCTCCCTACATTAAATTATGCAAAAATAAGCTCGTTGAAATGAACGAAAAATCATTATCTGGAGAAGAATTCAAAGAGGTAGAAGTTACTTATGAACTCTCTCCTAAAGAACAAACATCGCTTAAACTTTTTATTGAGAGTTTCCTAAAGATTGATAATAAACAGGAAACTCTATCCAGAATTGGTCTCCACCCATATTTAATGCCTAAAGTAAAAGAGATTAAGACTACTGCAGGGAACACTATGCCAGTATCTTATCAGTTTGTAACTTTAGCGAGTATTTCGGAAGAAGGACATTCTATTAAAGGAGGCTCTGTAGCAGCAGATTCATGGTATATGCAGATGTATGATCTATATCTAAAAAATATAATGAGTATGTCCCTTAGTAAAATATTTTATATACTGATAAACGATAATCCTTTTTCAACCAATATGAGTTATAAAGATTTTGAAACATTCATTTCTAAATTTAAGTTTATAAACAAAAAAAGGGTAAAGATTATCCTAACTGGTATGAAAAGCTATTTTGAAAAAGATTATGTTTCAGCACTTCATATATTGGTCCCACAGTTTGAATCGTTGATACTAGATATAGCTAAAAATAATAAGCTAGATGTAGTCGCTGTTGACAGGAAAGTTATTGCAACGAGACCCATCATATTATCAGAAAATCACTTAGATTCCCCGGATTTTAAGAGAATCTTTAGTGAAGATTTTTGTGCACAAATAAAATTTGTATTATTTGAACCATTAGGCTTCAGATTAAGACACAAAATAGCACACGGTGAAATTACATTCAATGAATGTAATTTTCAAAATACTACTCTAGTTTTATATCTATATTTGGCATTACTTTCCAGACAGAACCTATCTACTAATAAATAATATGTACTTTGACAAATGTATACTCTGCCTTAGGGATTTAGATGAAACAAGTTCACCGGAACACATAATTCCTGAATACTTAGGTGGGAGATTAAAAGAAGTAATATTATGTTTAACATGTAATAACGGTATCGGTGCAAAATTATATGCTGAAATTAAGTTTGATGCCCATATTAGAAGAGCTGTTTTTTACTGAAAGACCAATTATTGCGTATTCATAATTCTGTTGAAAATCAACAATTTTATAATACAGTAAGTCCAATTGGAACTAAGCTAAAAGCAAAGAGAACAAGAGCAGGCATTCAAATTCTTTATCGAAGAAATCATAATGAGATTATACTCCCCACTAATCATGCGGTCAGGTATATAGAAAGTAAGTTAATAAAAGAGTCTGGCAAGAAACCAGCGGAAGCAAAAGTGATTGCACAACAGATTCTTGAAACTCCAAATAAAGAAATTAAAAAGTTTAATGAAGGATTCTCCATCGTTAGATGGGACGGGGAGCAATTTGCGTTAGATTTCTCCTCAAATAAGTTATGTGACGAGCGTGCATATATTCTTATTGCTTTTGAATATTTAGGTCTGATTCTTGGCCGTTCAATATATAATGAGGGCTTCCAACATATACGATCCGGGATTCTAAAAGATGATCGACCTGAATTAGTTAATGTTCAATTGTTTACGTCTAAAAAACCCCAACCATTTCATCTTATTTATCCTGAATTTGAAGAAGACAGAATTAGAATCAATATTCATTTATTTGAGTACGCAATAGCTCAGGTAGAATTTCTCAAAATTAGAGTAAACAGCCAATATAGTCCATGTTATTTAGAAGATTTAGTAAATCGGACTAGTCTAGGATCTTATACTGTAGAAGATGCAAAATCAAATATTTGGAGGGAATACGAAAACTCATAAATTATTCATCCTTCCAACCAAATTGTTTATAGATTGTATCAAATTGTGGTATGCGGTACTCTGACTCAAAATAACCACCTTCCTGTAACAAATAGCAAATATATGCGTAATAAATAATGTCTGCTACAATTGAATATGTAATCCAGTCGCTGTATATTAGACTTTCCAAAAGGATGCTATCACCATGTACGACAGAATTTCGGATTTTATAGAAATCCCATCCCCACCACCCAGCAATGGTACGAGTCTTACTCTTGGCTTGGTTCTTCCCATATTTTCGCGTTTCCTCTTTTAATCCGTTGCCTGCAAGGAATCTGTCTATTTTATCAGCGACATCACCTGATTTATCTTTAACGTTTGGAACATCAAATATAATTTCGAATGCAGTAGCCATCATGACAATCCTAAAGAAAGGAGATATTGCTCCGTTTTCAACATGTGCTAACCGAAACCACTCGGAAGAACGTAATAAACGATTCTTAAAATCCTCATGAATATGCTTATTTAGAAGATTGTTTATAGCAGCTAACACATGATTATCCATGGTTCGGAAGTGTCCCCCGGTAGACCATGGCTCTTGGAAATGAACCTCATTAAGCCGCCATCCTGCATCGATTTTGCTTCCCGCACGTACATGGATTTCATCCGTACCAGGAATAAAACCCTGAGAGAACATATCAAAGATGTCTGCACTAGGCGGACCCATGGTTGGATTTTTACGCTCTAGGGCCAGCTTAGATTGTTCCGATATACATAGGAGACATAATATATTCCTTGCAAAATTTATCTCTTGATACTGCTCTTCCGTAACGGCCTCAAAGTTATTTTTATCTCTGTATGAAGCTATCGTAAGTGATTCTATCGATTCCTGATGCTTATTTACGTAGCATTTAACATATTTGTCTAAATATTCACGAATCTCCTCATCTTTTATAATGCTCGAATTATAGCTCCAAAATGACACATTCCCAATTTGAAGATTTGCCTTAGTAAGCCAAGGTAATATAGATACTAAATTTGCTCCGTTACTCATTTAATGGATTATACCAATAATCAGCTTATATACTCCATATGCCATTCTAGCTCATCTGATATAGATTGATGTATTGGACATCCCTTCTTAGCCTCAATTTTTGTCGAGATATCCAACACAATGGAATAAGAAAATACCTTATTCCATTATATTGACAAATAATGGAATAACTGATATCCTTATTCCATAGTTCTAGATCCTAATAAGTATGAATAATATTCACCCGCATCAGTTAAAGAAACTACCTCCACGAGAGATTGATTATATATCTCTTGTTCAAATCCTAGGTGAAGCTAGGGCAGTTTTGGGTGAGCTAAAAGGACAACTTTCTCATGTCAGTCCAGAGTTAATTAACTTATTGGTTGCACCGCTACTAACAAAGGAAGCCATTCTAAGTTCTAAAATTGAGGGTACACAAGCTACGATGGAAGCTGTATTAAAATACGAAGCTCAAGAGAATAAGCCTCAAAACAATACTGAAGAAGTCGGATATAAAGAAATCATCAACTACAGAAAAGCAGTTCAGATGGTTGTACAGGAGACAACTCCAATTGGAGAAAATTTAATTAAAGATGCACATCGAGTTTTAATGGATTCTGTTAGAGGAGCTAAAAAAAATCCTGGTAGCTTTAGAAGAATTGAAGTGGCAATAGGAAGATTAGGACAATCACCAGAAAAGGCAACATATTTCCCCCCACTCAATACAGAAGTTACTTCCCTAATGAACGATTGGGAAAAGTATATGCATAATGTTCCTGAAAAAGATGACTTAGTCAAAATAGGCATTGGACACTATCAGTTTGAAGCTATCCATCCATTTATGGATGGAAATGGCCGTATAGGCAGATTGTTAATTCCCCTATTTCTTTATCAAAAGGGAATATTGCCGTATCCTGTTATTTATATTAGTGAGTTCTTTGAAGAACATAGACAAGATTATTACGACTTATTAAATAATGTTACACAAAAAGGTGAATGGGAACCATGGCTAATATTTTTCTTAACTGGAATTATTGAAACATCAAAAAAAACAATAAATACTATAAATAAAATGGACAAGCTGTATTATGAATTGAAGGAATCTATAACGTCAGTAAATTCAATCTATGCAATAAATTTGCTAGATATAATTTTTGAAACTCCAGTGGTAACGTATGTTAGTTTGAAAAGCCGACTTAATACTAAAAGCCCACAGACAATTTATAACTTATTACAAAAGTTTATCGAAAAAGGAATTTTGTCTGAGAGTGAAGATAAACAAAGAGGAAGAGAGTTTAAGTTTGATAGATTAGTTAACTTACTTGATTAGACCCATTTCTTTATCTGATTCCATTACTTCCTTGTGATATTACCTGAGGTAATGCTGTGCCTATCTCGGATAACCGGAAACCACTTCCAAATATAAGATTCAATTTGGTTCCAATCTATTTCGAGGCTGTCCACACTTCGCTCTTACGTTAACACGTAAGAGCTTCGCGTGGCAGGCCACTCTCCAAAATAACTACACCTCTTCTTAGTACAGTAGCGAAGTGTGTCCCGCGTAGTCTTGACGAAGTGGGGCTTTCCTTTGCTATTATATTTTTGTGTATTATACCTATATTCTCCAGTTAAACGATGGTTCTTATTATCATGGTTATTCTGACGACTTAACTAAACGCATTAAAGCACATAGGCAAGGGTCTGTTGCATCAACTAAAAATCTTCGTCCAATTAAACTTGTCTTTTATGCAGCGTTTACAACAAAGAAGAAAGCTCTAGCATTTGAAGATTATTTAAAAAGTAGTTCTGGATTTGCTTTCAGAAATAAACGCTTAGTTTAAAATAATTTACTGGCGAAGTTTTCTGTGCTCTTGTGAGGCAACATCGTCTTTGTATCTTTGCAGTAAAATATTTATGCCTGTGACCAAAATACTGTAAAGGACTGCCCACCAAAAGCCGTCTATTGTAAATCCAGGAACGATTGCATCTGTTAAGAGGAGCATTAACGCATTGATCACGACGAGAAACAATCCAAATGTTACAAGCGTGATCGGAAGCGTCAAAAGGATAATTAGCGGCCGAATCAACAGATTTAAAATGCCAAGAACAAGCGCGACAACAAGCGCAGTTACCAAACTCTCCACATGCACTCCGGGCAGAATATATGCAGCGACAATAACGATCAAACTACTGATAAGCCAATTTACTAACACATTCATACTCCTATAACACCACGAATCTGAATTGGTGTCAAGGTTTATTCTCCGTGAGCCAATGTCAGTCCCCAAACCTTTTTAACACCTGCACGTTTTAATAGTTTGGCTGCCTCCCGAAGTGTTGATCCTGAGGTAACGACATCGTCTACTAGAAAAACCTGTGGGACGTTTGCAATTTGATCAAGAAGTTCTGACCTCAAAGCAAATGCATCCTTAATATTTTTCTGACGTAATTCTTTTGAGAGACCTACTTGTGTTTGGGTTTCCCGCACACGGATCAACGCATCGATGAGTGGGTATCCAAATCGTTTGGAAATTCCTTCAGCCAGTAACTGAGCTTGATTGTATCCCCTTTTCCTGAACTTTTTTACATGCAAAGGTATTGGAATAATAATAGACGGAGTCGCAGTTAAAGGATAAAAATACTCTTTCTGAATAATACCTTCATAAAACAATTCAGATAATGTATCCTGCAAACTCGTGAGATACGGTGGATATTTGAACGTGTAGACAAGTTTTTTCACTATTCCTTTGTAGACGAGACTTGGAAAAACACCATCAATACTATACCTTGTACCGCACACCGGGTGCGTTATTCCACCCATCGCTTGTCGCTGGCAAATAACACAAACCATAGCGTCAGTAAAAGATATATACGAGAAGCACCTCGGACAAATATACGTTCCAAGCTTTTTACATTGCACGCACTGTTTGGGAAAGATAAAATCGAAGAGAGACATATAGAAAGTGTAGCAATAAAAAAGATAAATGTATACTTTAAGTAGGCTTAAAGGCTAATGGCAAAGCCAGATGGGACGATGTTGAAACTTTTATTTTTTTGCATCTATAGTGTTATTTCTTCTTGTTAAGACTTGTGACTTCTTCTCTCTGAGTAAATTTCTATTGTCTATAAGTGGTAAGTGTTCAGGTGCTCCAGGTAATTTTCGAATTCGGAGAACCTCCGTCGTATCATCAGAATATTGAGCTTCAATCTGGTCTGTATATTGCGTATTAATGATATCAAGCCATCCAGGAATAAAATCCCATAAAGCAGTTGGTGGAGTCAAAAACATTACACCATTTTCAGAGAGGTGTTCATACCAAAAGCCTATCTGCTTACCGAGAAAATCAGGCTCTTTCGGCAAATTGCTATGCCCGGCTATCATCCTTTCAAATATAATATCAGCTTTTTGGCCATGTAAAAATTCTTCTTGGACTTTCATTTTTGTCTCATCAGAAACAATATTTCCTACAAGAACATGATGATTTCGACTCACATCCTGAGCTTCTAACAGAGGATCAATGCGATCACGATAATCAGTAAGATTAACGCCAAGAGTTCTTTGGAAAAAACCAGGCGAAAATTCTCCAAACAGTCTAGAAGCAGTACCTCTTAGTTCAATTCCAATTGCTTGTCCTTTTTTTGGGGCTAGTACTGACTCAATGTATTGTTTTATATCACTATATTCTTCTGGAATAACATCGCGGAATGTTGCATCAAATGTACCAAAAATTTTATCGCTTGTAGTTAACTGCTCTCGATTTCTTATATGTGTAAGTAGTGGCGTTTCTTCCCAATGATATTTTTTCCCATCAATTTCTTCATTTTGCACTGTTCGTGTACCCTCTGCTGCTGAAGCAATAATTGATTTTCTTTCTTTAAGGGTTTTAGGTTCTGGAAAAGGAGTTTCTGACATATTAAAAGTATATCAGAAGTGCGGAGAGAACAGGATTCGAACCTGCGGTAGGTTTAACCCTACGACTCCTTAGCAAGGAGCTACCATAAACCACTCGGACATCTCTCCTGATACCAGTCGGCATCCGGCTTCGCCATCACTGACAGAACAAGGTGCTGACTTCAAGTGCGAAACCAGGCGCAGACTTGTGTCTGGCGGAGAGAGCGAGATTCGAACTCGCGGAACATTGCTGTTCGACGGTTTAGTAAACCGTTACCATAGGCCACTCGGTCATCTCTCCAATTTATGTGGACAAATCCCACCATATCTTGTCGCCCAATTACAGTTCATGCAAAGAATTCTGTACCCTTTTGGGAAATTATTTTTCTTTAACCATCGGTACATATGCACACCACTTATATTGTAACCGAATAATTTTTTGCGTTGAATGTTTCCATTGCCCTCTACATGATCTATTGTTAAAAACTGAAGTACTCTTATACCACAGCAGCAACATTCTTTTCCATAATACTCGAAACACTCATTTCTTAACTTTACTATTATATTCTTTGACGTTCTCCGGCCATTAATCCTATCTTTCTCTCTATGATAGTTGCAATATGTAACACTTCCTTCTACAACTGGTAATGGACAAACTCTACACAGCCCAAGTGCTTTATGTCGCATTGCGTAATCTTGTCTGCTCATAGATATCAAGTCATATATTAGATATAACCCTATTAGAACTATAGCATTTTTACTGTTACTATGCGACTCCTCCCGATATTTATATATTTATTCACCCTACGCATAAAGGGGTGGCACACTGCTATTGATAAGCGTGGCTGAAAGCCACACGAAGCCTTATCCTCCTTCACCAAGGTTATGGAGGATCCACCATAGCTTTATGCGAAGGTGGAGCGAAGTGTGGCGGAGAGGGCGGGATTCGAACCCGCGGAAGGCTTGCACCCTCAGATGTTTTCAAGACATCCGCACTAGACCACTATGCGACCTCTCCGTATTTGCTCAAAGCAATGTCGATATTATAGCATTTCTTGACTTCCTTTTTCCAATGAGTTAGAGTGAAAATATGTCCGCGAATCTGTCAGAAACTTCCCAAAAAGCATCTCTTGGCGAAGAACCTGAAGAATATTTTTCTCCTCACGATGGACAGCACGATGTAACAACCTTTCTTTCATGGCATGCGCCAGGAAGACCATACAAAAAGCGCACAAAAGAATATTATATTAATAGTTTTCTTATCACAATTGCTATCGAAATTATCCTTTTTCTCTTCTCGCAATATCTGCTTATGCTTGTAGTCTTTTCATTAGCCTTTTTAACGTTTGCGCTGGCTGTCGTGCCGCCGCACATGTTTTTTTACAGGATCAGTAGTGAAGGCGTCCGAGTTGAAGATCATTATTTTATTTGGGATGAGTTATATGACTTTTATTTTATGAAGCGTCAAGGTGTTGATGTGTTGCATATCCGAACCAAAGCATATTTCCCAGGAGAGCTTACCATTGTGTTGGGCGACATGCCAGTCAATCAAGTAAAAACGGTTCTTATTCCGTTTCTTCCCTACCGTGAATACGTCGAACCAGCCTTTATGGACAAAGCTGGCGACTGGCTGGAGAAGAACTTTCCACTTGAAAGACCTGCTGCGTAACGTATCACAAGTTGCCTCCTTGCCTCAGATGGGGTAAAATACACATTGTTAGAAGTTCTCGTAGCTCAGTTGGATAGAGCGCAACATTGCGGATGTTGAGGCCGGAGGTTCGAATCCTCTCGAGAACACACATGCTAGGGTTTAGGGTTTAGTGCTTAGGGTTTAGAACTTTATATTTTACTAACCCTTAGAACCTAGCCCCTGATCCCTATCGTGTGGAGGGTTCGCATAGTGGTCAATTGCGCGAGTTTCGAAAACTCGAGGGGGAAACCCCACACAGGTTCAAATCCTGTACCCTCCGCCACACTTCGCCAAGGCTTCGTGTGGCTTACAGCCACCTTATAGATAGCAGTGTGTCACCCGTAGCTTTATGCGAAGGGTGAAAGAGCGTGCTTTCTTAACTTGTCCTCGTAGTCTAACGGATAAAACAGGGGCTTCCGGAGCCTCAGTTGTGGGTTCGATTCCCGCCGGGGACACTGATACGAGAACGTACAATCAGTTTATCTGCCAGGTTTTTTACTTAGTCTGCCTATCATCTGCATTGCCCAGATCTCAATAAGTAAAAAAATTAAAATTATGCTGGCTACGCCCTTACCGATACCACGTCCAATTCTAGCTACCCCAGCATCTTCCAGTTGAGTTGACAATATAGCCAACTTTCTCCGGAACTGTTCGCGATAGCCAGGAGACAACCCATCTGCTATTTGGTTCCCTTGATCTCTAACCCGCCTCGCTTCTGCGACAACTTCACTTGCCCCTTCAGTATCTTCTTGCTCTGGTTTATCTTTATACTTTTCAGCAATTTCCTCTCTGATTTGAGTTTTTACCTCTTCAGGTAAATTTGTGTTTTTCAAAAAAACTTCTGCAGCTTCTGGGCGAATATCACTTTCAATAAGTGCTTTTTTGAAATCTTCAATATTCTCGGGAGTGGTCGTGTTACCTTCAACCTCAGCTTTTTTCATTTTCACAACTTCTTCAAACGGCTTTTTATAGGTAGCTCGCAACGGTTCAGGCAAAGATTCAAGAGCATCTTCGATAGAACCTCCTTCAACTATATCATTAAGTATCTTGTGCAATTGTTCTACCTCTGTAGGTGGTGTAGGAACGGTCTCTGTCTGAGAAGCATCATCATTTGGCGTAGGTTCCGGCTGAATGTCTGCTGCTTTTGGAATTCTTCCAAGGAAGTCTCGCAACGCTTCTGCCTCAATATTCAGAGGCGGCATGTGTATCGCAGCAGCCTCTCTCCCAAATCCTGGTTTGTTAAAGGCACTTATGAACCCTTCCTGCACTTGCGGTGTAAAATCTGCAGACTCAATTTCCTCATACTCAGGGACTGCAGCTTTCGCTGCAGCATTTCTTTCTCTCATTAAACTGACAGCGGCTTCCAAATTATCATTCTGAACATGTTCTATAATTTTTGCTTCTCTTGCTTCCACAGAAGCTATTCGTGATGCTTCTTCCTGCGGTACAACGTCCGGAGCATTCTGCTCCCGACCTGGATTTTGTCCTGGAAATTCTCCTGAATTTTCTCCGTTCATAGTTAGTATCCTCCCTTAAATATCAGCAAAAGTCAATAGAATAGGTTATAGCGTCATATACCTCGTCGTTGATTTCGCCTCAATACTATTTGCAAAATGAATGACGATAGGTATAATTACAAGACAATTGTAAAACAGATGAGGATACTTTACTTGATATTATCCTTATAATTTCTTAACAGGCTTATAACCTAATTCAAAACATCATTTGTCATTCCCGCCTTCGCGAGGATGACAAGAGTAGTAGTTTGTAAGCAAAAATTTGGAGGAGTCGGATAGCGGTCTATTCCACACGCTTGGAAAGCGTGCGAGCGAAAGTTCACGCGGGTTCAAATCCCGCCTCCTCCGCAAGGCACAATACTGCGCCTTGCGTCGCCCTTGACAAAACCAAAAACGTATTGTACCATTACATACAGTTGCATGGAAATATTACAAGATTTAGCGCTTTCAAAAGTTGTGGGGTTTGACTGGGATAAAGGAAATCTTAATAAGAATAGACTTAAGCATAACGTGGAGCAGGCAGAATGCGAAGAAGTGTTTTTTAATAAACCGATAATTATTCTCAATGATACACAGCATTCGTCAACAGAAGAAAAAAGATACAAAATAATAGGAGTTAGTACGAACGGACGGAAAATTGCATTAGCAATAACTACGAGAAATAACAAAATACGAGTGATTATGGCACGGGATCAAAGCAAGAAAGAACGGGAACTTTTTGAAAGAGAAAAAATAGCATGAATAATATAAAACAAGTACCAACATTTAAAAATGAGGATGAAGAAGCAGAATTCTGGGCAACCCACGATTTCACGCAGTATCATGATGTTTCAAAAAGAGTTCTTGCTGATTTTACCCATCTCAAACCCTCCACGCAATCAATTACTATTCGGTTACCCAAGCCAATGGTGCGATTGATAAAAATGTTGGCAAATGAACAAGACATCCCCTACCAGTCGCTCCTCAAAATCTTCTTAGACGAAAAGCTAAAAGAAAAACTTATAGTAAAACATAAGGCTGCAAATATATAGTTCGCACTTCATACCTCAACACCTTGACAACCTCTTGTAAATATATCACACTGAAATTATGCGTAATTCTGCCCACGTTGGTTCTCTTATACGAGCATTTTGTCTTTTCTTTATTGCCTCAGGACTAGGAATAACACTATTTATGCTGGGAGCATCTTCTGCAAATGCGCAAACTTCTCCCGCGTACGTTCAACAAACACCTTCCACCTACACTGACTACCGTGAACCAAACCTCCAAAGTGATGTCCCCCGCAATAATCACACCTATACCCAAGTTGTGATAATTGATATGTTATCGGCAATTATGTGTCAATTGACAGGTATTGATCCGACGACTGGTCAGCAGACTTGTCTTGACATCAACCCTGCCAACGGTAAATTAGGTTATGCTTCTAGCCCGACAACAACACAATTTGGACAAGTACAAGAGACTTCTCCACAGCTTGGAGGAGCGCTCGGAGCAATGACAGATTATATTTCCGTGCTTTATACGCCAACTGTTAGTTCAAGTCAGTATACTAATTATCTTGCAAATAACTTCGGCATTGTCAAAACAGCAAATGCTACGGGTGCAGCACCGGCCACACCGATCGATGCAGATTGTCAGAATTCAGAGTTTGGTTATGGCTTCTGTGGTTTACAGCCAATCTTTAACCTTTGGGTGACGCTCAGAGATATTGCCTACGCGATCCTAGTTATTGCATTTGTTTTCCTCGGGCTAGGAGTTATGTTGCGTTTCAAGGTCGACCCACGGACAGTTATGACACTGCAGAATCAGATTCCAAGGGTGATAATCGCGATTTTACTTATAACATTTTCCTATGCCATTGCCGGTATTATGATTGATCTTATGTGGACGATTACCTACGCAGGAGTCAATGCCATAGCGAGTGCTGCGCCTGATGCAAAAGTACGCGTCGGCTGTGAATCTGATGGAGCAAATGAATCGTTGCAACAAGCTGCAAATGGAAAATTATTAGATCAACCGGTTAGCTTTGCGAATAGAATTTATCAATCAAGCTGCGAGGGTCTTCCACCTTTTAATAATAGTGGTATCCTAAGTATATCAGGGCCCGTAGGAGACTCTGTTAGCGCATTAGTTATTAGTGTAATTGACGATCTTATGGGATGGACGTCAGGTGATGGCGGTTGTAATATACTTTCTGGGTTTGACCAGTGTCTTAAAGACTTTGGTAAATGGGTGACTGGTCTTATCGTTCAGTTGATCATTGTTGTCACGATACTAATCGCTCTTTTCAGGTTATGGTATGAGCTTATTAAAGCGTATGTCATGTTCTTTATCTTTGTTATCATGGGGCCTATTTGGATTGTTATGGGGCTCATTCCTGGAAGACCGCTTGGGTTTGAGAAATGGTTCAGACTTATCTTTGCAAATCTGGCAGCGTTCCCATTAGCAGCGTTTATCTTGGTATTTGCCCGTGTTTTGGTTGATTCAGTACAAATTGATGCAGACAAAATACTCGATCCAAGGAGCACGTTCGTCCCACCACTTGTAGGAAATCCAAATGTAAATGCATTTGGTGCATTGATGGCATTTGGTGCAATTCTCATAGCACCTTCAATTCCTGCAACAATTAGAGAAAAGATGAAGGTTCCGACAAGTAAACTCGGTGCAGCCGCAGCCGCAGGGATAGGAGCTGGAGTAGGAGCAGCGACAGCACCTGCGACAAAAGCTTGGAAGAGTATGAATAGAAAGAATGCACAGACTGGAGCTCCTGAAGGAGTATTGGCAGGAGCATGGGACAGAGCTAGAAAGAAAATACCTATAGCACGTACAATCCAAGCAAGAAAAGCTGCGCAGAGACAGGCATATAACAATGAACAACATGGAGGAGGACCATCGTATAAGGATATACGAAACCTACAAAAATATCCTCAAGCTAAAAAGGAAAAAAGACAAAAATTATATAGTCAATCTGGGAGCGAAATGCAGCAGCAAATGAGAGGAAGAGATGAAGCGGAAGCACGTGCAGAACAAGAGAGAAGAAACCGTGGTGGAGGAAATCCCTAAAGAGTATAAATAAATTTAAATGGATAAAGGTTAATATCCTCTGAAGATAGCGTTAAGGAAGATTGAGAAAGAGTCACTGATACCACCATCTGCTTTATGTCTGAGATCAGCCCAAAGTCCTCTCGTAAATAGCTGGAATTCAGTCGTTTTAGAAAGCTTTTTAAACCACCTCAGTTGCTCTTTATTGAAGAACTTCTTGGTTATTGCCGTATCTTTCATATTAAATTCCCCACCCATCACTTCAGCAGGAATAGATTCCACTGCTTCAAGGACGTTTCTAAAATAGTTAACGTTATAGTTGGGATCTTTGCTCCGGCTATCTATATGTGTCAATAGATCCGCACCAAGCTTGGTCATCGCCCATTGCTTAAAGATAAGCGTCTCCCCACCTTGCACTTTTGTATAATCGATAACATGCCGCCCATATTGATTGATAACATATTTTCCCTCAATATCTTTTCCATTAGCATCTTTCTCACACATTCGGAATTCTGGAATATCTAGCATCTGATGCCCAAAGAGGGCTTCACCCATAGGTATCTCACGGAACTCAAAATGATCTTTGTCTTTCTCGTCTCTATGTGTAAAAACATGCTCACGGACCATCATATTGTAATTGACCTGTCCATAGGTATCGAACAAATAGCGAAGCGGTTTGAGAAATTCTTCCTGTATTTTCTTTTGAAACTCTGGCTTATCAAACGACACACTGCGGGAAAGAGGATCATATTTTGAAAATTTATCAAAATTGATCTCTTCTGCACTCATGAGCTGATCATACACTTTCTGGGCACGGGCGACGTGATTGGCTACGTAGTCAGTCATGGCATTTTCACCAAACTCCAACTGTGCAGCCTTACGCTTTGATGCTGCATATAAATCATCTAATTCTTTTTGTTTTTTTTTGATCTCTTCAGGGTTTTTACCTTCCAATTTTAATTGTATAATCTGATCTTCAAGCTCTTTCCGCTTTGGAGCACTCTGTCGCTTCTCTTTGACTATTTCCTCAAAGACCTCAAGGATTGATTTATTGCGTGGTTCTACTTCTCCCTTTTTATTCACAAGAGGCTTTCCATTTGCGTCCTTTGGCACAGTAGTGGCTTCAGAAACACGAACACCCTGCATGAAGTCAAGCATGAGTTTTTTGAACATTGGCACGGTATACATGTTACCAAAAGCATTTCCCCGTTTCTCCGTCGCCATTTTCCGACGGTACCCTTCTGTGCCTGTCAGCTTCCGTGTCGCATCATACGCAGAATAGCCTGTGTCACTTCTTGTCGCAGCTCCTGAAAAGCGTAGCCATGAATATGCCTCCCACCAGGCCATTTTGAGACTATCCTTATCAACAATTGCTTCTCCATGGTCATCATCAAGTGCTTTTATATTTTGCTGACTTGATTCAAAATTAAACTTTTCCGCCATAGCAGCTTTAAGGGCCTCTTCCAAAGTATCTTCTAGATTTTTACTGAATTGTAGGCCTCCAAAATAATTAATAAACTCTATAAAGCCCTTTTTATCCGCTGTTTTTACGACATTCCCGTTAGCGTCTTTCACTATATTTCCATCTTTATCTTTTTTGGGTACAAATGCTTTCTCATATGATTTCGCTATCTTCTCCCCAAGGAACTCCATCGAACCATCCCGCGTGTTCCCCGTCATTTCATACTTCTTCTCTATACCTACTTGGACAGCCGCTAACATTCCTTTTTCTGTAAAAAAGCTCGAATCCTTCCCAAGTACTTCTTGTAACTTATCAAAATCTGCCCAATTGTACATAGCGAGCTGCATTGTGGTAAATGCTGCGCCCATCTTATCATCAGCTTTATCACCTTTATAATCTAACGGTGTCGTCGTCATGTAATACATTGAACTTTTACCAAAGGATTTTTTGGTAATTTTATTTTTGGCATACATTTGTCCCATCTTCTTCGTAAGCTCCTCCCCGCTTGACATCACCGTCTTATATTCAAGATCATACTGGCGAATATAGAGAAGCCCCAAGACCTCTTTAAGCATCTCTGTGTAAAGCGCTCCCTGCACCTTGCCATCTGCGTCGGTAAAATAACGCTCTTTTTCATCAGTTATGGTGTCAAGAGTAATGGGTCGCAGGTCTTTTTCTATTTTTACAACAGTGAAAAAGTTGTTGAGGTCATCATCTGTCTTATCTTCGTAAAACATCATTCTATTGCGCATCCAGTGAATAAAGTTGGAATGATTAACCCGATATTGCCCTTTTACCCTACCACCAACATCGACAAGCTCCATTTGTAAAATAGGATATCTCCCATTTACACCGAACTCTGACCTATCATGGCCTGCCTGCCAGGCAAGCTCTTCAAGTCCTTGCGGATTTGTACTGTCATAATCTGACTGATTATCATCGCGGAATTCATCAGATAAAATGAATCTCTCTATATAGTCCTCTCTTTCTATACCTAAACCATATTTCTTGTCATGCAAAATAGCATGTTTCCTATACTTGTCTTCACTGAAATTACGGCGGGTTTGGCTATAAGTAACAACTTCCTGATCCAGATGCTTATTCACATCATCATTCGGATCAGTAGCGTTGAGAAGCACTCGAAGCTTTCCAAGTACCTCTTGTGCTGTTTTTCCTTGTGCTAGAAGCATTTCCATAGTGTTCTCGGCATACGCTTCGGCCTTTCTTTCCTCACGCACTGTCTGGGGATCCCATCCGAGAACTTGAATCAACCCGTCTCTTACCTTACGTCTCTCGTTTTCTTCCCATCCCCATTGATCCCACTCCTTTATATCGCGCAGTACAATACGATCTGGCTCATCACGTACTTCTGTTTCTTTTGTACGCTCTAGCTGCGCTTCCATTTCACGCACTGCAACTTCAAGCGCCCTTGCCGGTTTTTCCTGCGGCTCAGACTCTGCCGAAGCTGTAGTCTCCCTATCTAATACACCTACTCCACTTTCACTCATATAATTAGTATATCCTCTCTGTGAAGAGCCAGTCAATGAACCGCTCTTCAGAATAGATGTAGTGTATGTGATATGCCCACTTTCCGCTTTATAACGAAGTTACAAAAAGATTACAAAAAAGTGCATCAAGGGGTAAATTTAAATCCTCTTCCTTTAATAGTATGGACGTGCACAGGATGGTTGGCGTCTTCTTCTACTTTGCGGCGTACACGGAATATGAGTTGATCAACTGCCTGATCAGTGATCCCGGCCGTTGATTTGACGCCTGACCAGACGATATTGATAAGCTCTTCACGCTCAATGACACGGTCTTGGTGTTGTAAGAGGTACGCGAGAAGGCGGAATTCGGATGACGTCAGTTGATCAGAAAGTACAAGTGTCCCACGGCGGATCGTATTGGTATTGGAATCAAAGATGATTTTCTGTCCAATAGCACCACCACTTTTATACTCGTTTTCAACAAACTGTGTTAGAAGCGGTATTTGAATTATATTATTTTTAATCAAACCAACATGATGCAAGTATTCGCTTACCTCAGGATCATCATATTCCCCCTCAATCAAACTCGCCTGTTCTGCAGGTAAGAGTGATTGCCAAATCTCGTTCATTGCAGCCTTTATTGTTTTCTGAGTAAGTAAGTACTCAGCTACCGCTACAGGCTCATGTGCTTGCGTAATGAGCGACTCAACGGCGAGCTTGGTCAATTTACCATGACCACCTGTGAGGGAGAGAATCTTTTGTAAACGTTCGCTTGAGATTTTTCGGCCTGTTACTTTTTCAATAAATGCAAGCCTATGCCGGCTAAAAACCTCGTCATGAAGAGACACATACACAGCATGACCGGCAACAAATTCATAGTAATCAGCCAGCAGTGTTGGTTCAAGTAAATTTTCCAAAGGTCGGTTGAGAGAAAAAACAATTGCAAAACGGTATTTAGCACGGTTTCGTAAAATCCGGAGATTACTGAAGAACTCACTTGTGACTGTCGGGACATATTCTTCAAAGCGGTTAAACAAGAAGACTGTAATAACTTGCTTCTCAAGCGCTAGATAATCAATAGCTTCTTTAAATCCTTGAAAAAGGACGAGTTCATCATTAAAACTCAGATGCTCACGGAATTTATCTCCGACGACTTTATTTTCTTCTTGCAATCCCCGTTCGCGCAGTGATTCAGTGAGATTTAGGAAAAGGAATTTCATGACGTCAAAGAGTGATCTATGGCGTATCTCTGAAAAATCGACATCAACAAAATGGATATTCTTTTGTGCGGCGCCTAAATGCTTATGACGGATTTTGCCGTTATAGGAGAGAAAACCAAGCACAGTCGAACGACTTACACCTGGTAAACCGATAAGCTGACATGAACTGCCATCTTTCACATATGCAATAATTTCTCCAATTTCGCGTTCTCTTGCAGTGTCCGGGAATTGTGCTTCAAAGTGTTCGTCTGTCATATACTTTATTCTAGTGTCTTTTCCCTCGTTCTTCAAGCTCTATATTGCACTCACAGTCCCCTCCTTCTTTGTCATCCCCGTGAAGACGGGGATCCAGAGCAAAGAAATGATCTATGGAGCTAGATTCCCGCCTTCGCGGGAATGACAAAATATTTTTAACCTAATTGAAAATTGTAAATTGAAAACTGAAAATTATATTCATCACTTGCATTTATGCTGTAGTCTTTGTACTGTAGATATATGGACTATTTAGCACTCCAACTTCCAGGGAATAAAAATATTGATCCTCCAGGACAATTACCAAGTGGTGGACTTGATACACTCTCCAACGCAATTGGAGTAGGCATTACTATTATGATGATTATTGCCATACTCGCGTCCCTTATATTCTTAGTACTCGGAGGTATACAGTGGACTTCGTCAGGTGGAGACAAAGGCAAAATAGCTGCTGCAAGAGCAAAACTGACTTTTGCAATCATCGGTCTTATTGTTGCGATAGGTGCATTTGGCATCGTCAATATCTTTGGTACATTTTTTGGTGTGGAGTTATTTGGAAATTGAGATAATCTGATCTATTGACAAAGGTTTAAACAGTAGATTATGATGATTATAGAGATATGAAAAAGATTTTAGCAACACTAATAGCAGGAGGAACATATTTAACTCTTGCGTCAACATCATTTGCAACATCAGTTGATCCTTGTGGAGAAATTCAAAGCGGCTTTGATGCTCTTTGTAACCTAAGCGGTGATAATCTTGGTGAAATTGTCGGAGCAGCTGTCACTTTCCTTCTAGTAATTGCTGTTTTGATTGCCCTATTCTTCCTTATTTTTGGCGGTATCCGCTGGATAACATCAGGTGGAGATAAAGCAAAAGTTGAAAGTGCTCGAGGAACAATTATTGCTGCAATCATCGGTCTTGTTATCGCCTTTTTAGCCTTCTTTATCCTCTCGGTTGCGCTACAATTCTTTGGATTAGAATTGTCAAATCTAGAAGTAATTAAATAATGCACACTACGCAACTATTGTCATTCCGCCTGCCCGCCTCTGGAAGGAGCTACGTCGACCGCGTGTCGCCTTAGCTTTAGCGGTGGCACAGGAATCTCACACCACCGGCGTTTATTAGCACTTCAGAGAAATGAGATCCCTCCACTACGGTCGGGATGACAAGATATTCGCTCTTGCATTTCCTTATTCGTATTTGCTAGGCTTATGAGTACTATGCAGAAATTCGTTCTTAGCCTTCTAACACTGTTGACATTTTTCTTCACGGTACTCCCGACACCGGCATATGCGCAATTTCAAGACTGGGGTGGTTGTACACAGACAGTCGCAGTACCAGGAGGAGGAAATGCGCAGATCGCAACACTAAACTGCCTTCCTGTTGTTTTTAGCAATGTTGTTAATGCCTTGTTAATGTTTGTCGGCACAGTCGCTGTCGTGTTTATTGTGTATGCCGGCATACAGCTCGTGATGTCTGGTGGCGATCCCAAAAAAGTAGCAGCTGCGCGTCAAATCATAACCTATGCACTCCTTGGACTCGTACTCGTCCTTTTGTCTTTCTTCATTATTGCTATTATCAGTTATACAACCGGTGTTGATTGTATCCGCACATTCAGCTTTACTGATTGTAAATAACTGCTGACTTTTCACACCCCAAGGCTAAAACACTATAGCGTTTGACCCACTTTGTTGGGGTTGCAATCAAATTTTTCACGTTATACACTTTTAGCAATAGAAGAAGACACTTAGCGTCTTTAAGTTCCAAATACAAAATTGCAAGTTCCAAAATAAAGTATCTTTTGGAATTTGGTGCTTTGCATTTTGGATTTAAAATATTATGGATCAGCACCCAATACCACAAGATGTCACAGGTTTCCAGTTTAAATTGATTGGAACAATGACCGTCAAACAGTTCGGATATGTTGCGGCTGGTGTTATTATGGCAGTAATCATCTATTACCTTCCGATAAATGCTGCTTGGGCAATAGTCCTTAAGGTCATTCTCGTGCCATTATTTGGAGCAAGTGGCGTTATTGTCTCTTTCGTACCAATTGATGGGCGCCCTATTGACACTATGGCAAGCAATTTTGCAAAAGCACTATTCTCTCCCAACCAATACGTTTATAAAAGACAAGGAAGACAAATGAGCTTCTCGACTGTAACCGTTATGAAACCTGCTGCGATAGAAAAGGCTACTCAGGCAACTGCACACGGTACAGGGGCTTCAAAACAAGCTGATAAAAAACAAGAACAGCTTCGAGCATTTCTCATGAGTTCCCAAGGAAGAGTCAAAAATGATCTTGATAAAAAAGAAGCCTCTTATATTAAAACCTTTGCCGGAGTAGCAAAACCGCCAGTACAACCTACAGCTCCGCAACAGATACCACCACCAGTAGTGCACAAACCTGTACTAGCCCAACCGGCGCCAGTTCCTGTACCAGCTCCGCAATTAGCGCAACCAAATCCATCAATAGCACCTGCAGCAACGACGCCTGTTACGAGCACGCTCACAGCTGCGCCACCGCCAGTTGTCAAACCGGTTAATGCCGAAGAACTAGCGAAAAGAGAACAACAACTTGCACAAGAACTTGCGCAAGCAAAGCAGGAAGAAGCTAAACCGTTACCGCAACCTGAACATAATGCAGTGCAACAAAAAGTGCAGACTCTCTCTACGCAAATTGAAGCCATTCACATGCAAAAACAGCAACTTGAGCAAGAACTTTCACGCTTGCACACACAATTATCAGAACAAAAAAGCGCACCAGTTGCACCGGTGGCGGCAGTTCTAACACCAAAACCTGTGGTACCAATACAGGATCCCCGTCTTGTAAAGATTGTCCAAAAAGAAGCTACAAAACGTGTTGAAATCCCGCAAGTTTCTGATACACCAAATGTCGTGGTAGGACTCGTAAAAGATGCACGAGGCAATGTACTCTCAAATATGTTGGTTGAGGTGAAAGACAAAAGTGGTAATCCTGTACGTGCCTTTAAAACAAATCCGTTAGGACAATTTGCATCTGCTACGCCACTTGCTCCGGGAGTCTATACGATGGAGATTGAAGATCCCAAAAGCCAACACAACTTTGATCTGATACAAATCACTGCCAATAATGAAATTATGCGTCCGATTGAAATAATTTCTCACGATGCAAGAGAAGCACTAAGACAACAACTCTTTAGTTAAGGTCTGGAATTTGAACTTATCAACCTATGGCTGCCCAAAAAATACATGCGACAACGCAAAAATTTACTGAAATAGTCGACTTTTCAGAAGATATAGTTATTCTTGATGGCGGAAACGCCTGCATGATTATTGAAATTACTGCAAGTAATTTCGCCCTGCTTTCCAAACGTGAACAAGATAGCCGTATTTTCGCGTATGCGGGTCTCCTTAACTCGCTTTCATTCCCTATCCAAATCCTGATCAGAAACCGTCGCATGGATATCTCACAGTACATTAATGAGCTTGATAATGTCATTAAAACGACAAAAAACCCCCAGCTACAAGCATACGTTGAATACTATAGTGGGTTTGTCAAAGAAATGGTTACCGTCAATGTTGTTCTCAACAAACAGTTTTATATCGTTGTACCGTTCTCATCGCTTGAAATGGGTGTAGCTGGAGCAACACAAACAAATCAGAAAGGTCAAGCGCAAGTAGATGCTTTTGCAGTTACAGCCCGTAAAGCGCTGCAAACGAAAGCTAATTCTCTTCTTGGTCAACTGCAAAAGTTCGCAACATCCGCACGTGTACTAGAGAAAGAAGATCTTATCAAACTCTTCTACGAAATCTATAATGAAGACACAGAGATTGATATGGGTCAGATGCAAGCAGGCGCTGATACTTCAATTGTGAAAGGAGGCACTGCACAAAAATGAAATTACCATTCGGAAAGAGCGCAGCTCCAGCAGCACCCGCAGCGGCTAATGCCGCTCCAGTCGGCAAACCAATCATAGGAAAAGCAGCAGCCAAACCAGTACCACGAGTTGATAAGGGCATGCAAACATTTGAAAAAGGGTTAACATCAATTGTCGATCTGATCGCTCCATCTTCTGTAGAAGTCGATTTCAGATATATCAGAGTTGGAGACAATTTCTATACCACACTCTTTATCGCAGGCTATCCGCGGTATGTGTCCCCCGGTTGGCTTGAAGGGGTTATTGATTATGATCATACGATGGATATTGCAATGTTTTGCTACCCTACTTCATCTTCAGATATCCTTGCTGATTTGAAACGTAAAATCGGAGAAATGCAGGCAACACTGGCCTCAGACGCTGAGCAGGGCAAAGTTGCAGATCCGACAGTTGAGGCAGCACTTGAAGACGCATTGGGTTTGCAAGAAGAATTAGCAAAAGGTGTTGAAAGGTTCTTCCAATTCGGTTTTTACATCACCGTTTCAGATACTGATATCACAAAGCTCCAAGAAGCTATCAAGAATTTACAAACATCACTTGGAGCACTGCTTCTGACCGGTAAGATTGCAACACTGCAGATGGAGGAAGGATTTAAATCGACTATGCCTCTGGGGCAAGACCGCTTATATATAACACGAAACATGGACACTTCATCGCTTGCATCAACATTTCCTTTTACATCAGCTGTCCTGACACAAAACCGGGGCGTGATGTACGGGGTAAACCAACAAAACGGTTCTCTGGTTATTTTTGATAGATTCTCTTTGGAAAATGCCAACGAAGTCGTCCTTGGTAAATCTGGTGCCGGAAAATCATTTACGATTAAACTCGAAATCATGCGGCAGTTCATGCTTGGCGCTGAAGTCATTGTTATTGATCCAGAAGGAGAGTACGAAACAATGACGCCAGCATTGGGAGGAGAAGTTGTCGAATTCTCATCAGGCTCTTCTATAAAAATTAATCCGTTTGATCTTTCTGACATTTATGAGGAGGGTGAAAACGAATTAGGTCTAAAGATTCTTTCACTCCATGGTTTACTCAAAATCATTACAGGAGACCTTGATGCTGAGCATGATGCTATTTTGGACCGCGCACTTATCGAAACCTACAAATCAAAAGGCATTACCACAGATCCCGCGACACAGAAGAAACAGCCTCCTCTGATGGAAGATCTCTACAAAATTCTCCTCGGAATGGAAAGCATCCCTGCCCGAGATTTGGCGTATACGTTGGAGAAGTTTATTAAAGGGAGTGCCGCCGGTATTTTCAACCAACAATCTAATTTTGAGATTAATAACCCACTCACCGTTTTCTCAATACGAAATCTAGAAGAAGCACTCAGACCAGTCGCGATGCATATTATCCTTGACTTTATCTGGACCAAAGTCAAAAAGTCACTCAAGAAACGTATTCTAATTCTTGATGAGGGTTGGTACATGATGAAATACCAAGACTCTGCGTCATTCGTGTATTCAATTGCCAAACGTGCGCGTAAATACTTCCTCGGTATGACGACCGCAACCCAAGACGTTGAGGACTTTTTGAAGAATGAATATGGTAAAGCAGTACTCACAAACTCGTCAATTCAAGTCCTTCTCAAACAAGGAACAGCTGAAGTTGACATGATTTCTGATACATTTTATCTCTCTGAGGGAGAAAAAGCACTTCTTCTCTCAGCTGATGTGGGAGAAGGTTTGTTCTTTGCAGGACAGAATCATGTGGCGATGAAAGTATTTGCTGCACCATTTGAACATGAACTCATCACATCAAATCCGATGGAACTCTTAAAGAGACAACAAGAAAAAGAGCGCGCCAATATGGCGTCGGGTATAACATCTGATTCAGAAGCAATCCCGGGTGCCGGATCTATTGAAAACCCAGATATACCATCTGTTGAGAACACCGATGCAGGTACTCCCCCTGCGTCACCAGGTGATCCTTCACCAGCTCCAGCTCCTCCCGGTAGTACACCTGGACCTACAACATAAAGTGACTCAAATTTGCTACTATTAAAGTATGAGTGATGATAAAAAGTCTGGAACAGCTGTTCTTGATAAAAATGCAGCCAAACAAATCGAGGAACAGGCGCAACTTATCCATACAGTTTCTAATAAGGCTCACGAACGGATACTGAGAAAAGCGCTTGATGTAAATGCAGATCCAGAATTTCGTGAAAAAATTGAAGAATTATCTCATCAGTTAGAGAAAAATGCTCCAAGTCTTGCCTACAAAGCCAGAACGGAAGCACTATTCATAGAAGCGGTAGATAGATTAGTTGAAAAAATTGAAGACTATATAGAAAGTGAAGCAAAAGCAGAAGAACATCAAGAACATGAAGAGGCACATGGACATGGTGAACATAATGCCCATCCGCATGATCCCGAAAAACCTCAATCAGCAGAAAAAACTCCTGAAGAAAAGGCCAAAACCAAATTAGATGAACTTCGAGCTGAGATTCGAGGAGAAACAACAGCTACATTAACAGGTGTTGCTATAGGAGCATCATTTCCAAAATTTACACCGGAAAGAGATCAAGCTCTAAAGGCAGAGCAAGAAGCATTTCTTAAAGAAGCGGCAAAGACAGATTATGATCCCCTCCATGAAAAGTTAGAAAAAGAACGTCTTGAGCAAATTCGAAAAGGTACATATAAATTGCCGGATATCACCCCAACTATATCTGCTTCAGAAGAATCTTCACTGTTAGCAAACGAAGGAAAGGAAAGACTTAAAAAATTAAGAGAACAAGGACTTTCTCATAGACCAGAGGAAATTAGAAGAGGGACAGAGGCTTTAAAAAGTAAAGCTAGATACCATCCTGAGGTAACAGCAGAAGTTATTCGAGAACTAAAAAAAGAGGAAATTAGAAACAGACGGCTTAAAGCAGAACAAACACAATTGAAAGGCCGGATCTCGACAGGTTCTCCGTCACTCTTTGTCTCTTCAAAACCAGTAGCAGGAAAGATACTGATGGGATCAATGAGTAACCGCCTAGCAAGCTCATGGGGATCAGGAGAAGATACAGCTTCAGAAGACTCAGATTCGGATGGTAACGGTAGTCAATCCTCTGGAAGACGTGTTAAAGGGAATCCAAGAAGTGGTGCACCATCACAAGGCTCAAAACCCGGAACGCCTCAAAATTCTCGAGGAGGCAATCCGTCACAAGGTTCAAATACACCTAGAGGAGGACTCGGTAACCGTAATACCGCACCACCCCGAAATATTGTAAGAGGAGGACTCGGTGGAGGAAAACAACGCGCTGAAGATGCTGCAAAAAAAGCAGCCAAACGACTAGCTGCACAAGTTGCCAAAAGAGCTGCTGCTGGATTACTCACAAACCCTTATGTTTGGATTGCAATAGCAATAATACTTGGATTATTATTCGTTGTTTATTTATTAGTTGGTGATGAAGTCGCAAAGCAAGCACAGAGAAATGCTCAATGTAACGTGGCAACTGAAACATTGACTGTCGGAATTACCGGACCTACAGATGCTACGGCAGGGCAGATCGTAACCTATGAAGTAAAAGTTGCAGATACAGTCCCAGATCAGGAAATTACCATCGTTGCGACAATTCCTCAAGAGTTCAGTACTGATGCGAGTAACATTACATCAAGTTGGACAAAGTATACCCTTACAGGAAATACCATAACGTGGAAAGCGACAGAGAACCTTCCGCCTAATAGCTTAGCTCCTCCAAATATTACGTTTACCGTTGCGCTAAAAGCAGATAAACCGAGTACTAATGCAATTTTAGAAGTCGATGCAACACCTACGAGAACAGCGCCAGCCCCCGTTGGAGGCGGAGGAGCAGTAGCAGGTGGAGAAAAGAGTACAGAGGAACTTATGGCAATTTATGGGAGAACACCAGCTGAGGTTGAAGCAAACTTAGTTACAATTGATTTTCAAGGCAAACAGGTTCAAGTGCACAAATTAGTGCAAGGTGCATTTGAGAAAGTAAACGCAGAAATAACCGCGGCTAATACTGGATATGCATTCAGACGTGTTGGAACATATAATTGGCGTAACAAAAATGGAGGTGGGAGCGGTCTCTCTACGCATAGTTTTGGGACGACCATGGACATCAATGATGATACAAATCCATATACCACAGCCGATACGCATGATATTCCACCTGCAGTTTCAGATGCCTTCAAACGCAATGGTTTTGCTTGGGGTGGAGATTGGCAGCCAAAACACGACTGGATGCATTTCCAATATGAAGGCGAACCTGGAGCAATTGCACCTGGAACGCCAGGCGGGGGCGGAACCAATTGTCCACCAGGAGGAGCCGGCGGTCCGGCAGTTGGTTATGTTCCTCCAAGTGCTGATACCTGTGGTGGCAGATATAAGCTCAATAGTTCACTGAGAATGAACTTTGGTGATCCACAATGTAATTTCAATAAAGATGCCCTGTATACACAACTCCAACAGGAAGATCCTGCCAATGCTGACGTCTGGTTTAATAAAGTCGTGCCATGTGAAAGTGGCTATAATCCAAATGCTTACGCCGGACCACAAACTGGTACGCCTGATGCCAGGGGTGCCTGGGGATTGTATCAAATGGGAAGTGCTAATCCAGCAGGAGCTGCGCCACCTGCACCAGGAAAAAATGGTATCAATGACCGGGGAGATGTTCCATGGAATTTACAAACAACAAACGCAACAACCTATGGAAAAAAGATTTCACGATTAGGAGCGTACTGGTCTTGTGCTAGATAGCAACATTATGACAAGGAAGTTATAATAGAACTATGAAAAGAAAAAAAGAAGATTATTTTGTTATTGCCCTTGGACTTATTTTGGTAATTATAATACTGATACTTGCTGTTGTGACAACAAACGATGTCAAATCTCCAGAACCAGTGATAGAGCCTTCAAAGACACCACGTCCAACAACGATAAGCCCTAATAGTAAGCCACCTCTTTTTTATAGTCGTGCAGGACAAGATAAATTACTTGAATATATCCGAAATAGACAACCCTTAACAGAAAATGATAGATTGGCAAAAGCTAAAATCCTCGCTATTCTGCCACAAAGTAGCAGCTCAGGAGTTGTTTACCGTACGAACAACATCATAATCGACTACACACAATCAGCTGATATTTTTCAAGTAGAGATACTTACAACAGATATTCAACGGGCAAAAAATGAAGCTACTCTATGGCTTACGACACAAGGTTTAAGTCAAGAAGCCATATGCACGCTCCCTGTCGGGTTTTATATGAATTCTAACGTAGCAAACGAATTGCGAAAAACAAATCTCGTATTTTACCCTTTGGGAGAGGGTTGCTAAATGAATATTGTTTCGTACTTTTTACAAAATAAACCTTTGACTATTTTTATAGTACTTTTTCTTATTTTGTTTCCAGTCGGCCTTTCAGGATTTAGAGCTATAGAGACTCCAACTGCCGAATTACAAATGACTCCAACAACATCCCCTCGTACAGTTGTACATGGGCAGACTACGCAAACTCCCATCGAAACAGATCCGCAAAAGAAATTACTTGATTACATCCAAAATCGCAAACCACTTTCCAAAACAGATAGTGAAGCAAAGACTAGTATCCTCTCTATGCTTCCTAACGGATCCCCATCAGGAATAGTCCACAAGGATACTGCATTCATGGTTGAATATATTAAGTCTGCTGATATGTTTCAGGTAGAGATACTTGCTGGAGCAGTTGATGGGACAAAATCAGAAGCAATCGCATGGTTCAAAAAACAAGGTATGAGTGAAGTGGGTATTTGTAGTCTCCCTGTTAGTTTTTATCTTAATTATCAAATTGCAAATGAATTTAAAAAACAGAATATACCGTTTAATCCTTTGCCACCAAGCTGTTAAACTTATAAAGTATGCGCATTTGCATATTACGCTTGCACAGAAACAATTTTGGCTGGTATGATACTAACATATGACTAATATGAGCCCACAAGTATTGAATGTCCTTGCCTTTCTTCGAAGAAATAAATTATTGATTCTTGCTTTGGTACTTGTTCTTTTTTTCCTTTTGATTCTTTTTCTTTCTGCGACATCCCCATCTGAAAATATTCAGCCAAATAGGACTTCGACACCTGGTGCGACTGCACCTTCAGGAGGGACAAATCCGACAATGAAAAGCCAATTAGATATACAAAAGCCCGCAATAATATGGTCGCCAACACGTTTTTCGGAAGATACTCTCAAAAATGTGCAGTTCACAAAAACACCAGCTCCTGAGGGGGGAATAAAGTATTCTATATCCTCTTCAAACCCAAACAGACCAAACGAAATAATTGTAGAAGATGGCGTGGTCGTCTATCAGCGCGCAGTCATTACTGATAGGTATATTTATAATTATACAAATACTTTAGGCGCTGCAGATTTTAACTTTCAAAGTTCACGTTTTTATGGCCCAAATACAGTGACATACGTGTACCTTGAAGAAGGAACAGCTTTTGTTGCAGATGCAAAAACAACACTTGTGAAAGAACAGCTTAGTTTCCAACCTGTCTCATTTGATGCATTCAAACAAAAATATGCCCAAGACATTGCAGACTTTACGATTATTCCCACCCTCGCTGACGAAGAAAATGCCCGCTCAGATAATTAGCATGCTTGCTACCTGGCTTAAAAAATCGGTATTATAGATCTATATGCTAAAAGTAATTATTATTCCTCTTTTTATTGCAGCTCTCTCTCTTTTAGTCTTACCATATACAAATTACTCTCCAGGATTTGCTGTTGTTGGCTGTCACCTTACAAAAATAGGTCCATATGCACCCAAGGATGTCGTTTATCCTCCAGGGTGTCAAAATGGTGCACTTCCTAGTGCTGATCGGGTAGCATTATTAGCTCAGATTAAAATCTTTGTAGACCAAGGCAAAATAGTATTTGCGAAGGAAAATGATAAACTAGGTATGACAAATGGTTCGGGGGTTGTAAAAAGGGGTGATGGAGTGG
This sequence comes from Candidatus Levyibacteriota bacterium, assembly GCA_013816255.1. Classification (GTDB taxonomy): domain Bacteria; phylum Patescibacteriota; class Microgenomatia; order Levybacterales; family UBA12049; genus JACDET01. The sequence continues at coordinate 34,683 of JACDET010000014.1, forward strand.
ACATAACAATAGATACACAGGTGATGCGTTCATTCGTTACCCTTGCAAATAAAGGTTTTACCTTTACTGTTTCATCGATGATTGGCTCGCATTCAAAGAATGTATCTGGTTCTGGAAATGTATCTCGGCATTGGGACGGACATGCTTTTGATATAAGTGTCATTAACGGTCAAGATATCGATACTGGTGGTGCTGCGGCAAAACCTGTAACTATGGACTTCATGAAATATCTTAATAGCCTCACAGGGAGTGATTTAGAACCTAAACAAATTATTTGCTCTGGAAACGGGAGAGTTGACCCTGAAGTATTAGCTTTGCAAAAAGGAGTTTCAAGTGTCGTTGCGGGACATGAAAACCATGTTCATGTTGGTTATTAATATGGGGCAAAACCAAAATAATATCATTGCGTTTATTGAAAGATATAAGATATATATTCTTTTACTTCTTCCAATTTTGCTTATGGCAATGCTGATTCCATTCATTTCATTACAACCAGGTACAACAACTAATACGACCATACCTACAGTTAGTGTAAATACAATTCCTTCAACTGTTCAAACTAAACCTGCTATTACTTCAATTCCTGTTATTGACGGCCACGATCATGAACCAATAGATGCATCAGAAAGAAATAAAATCCAAAATGAGGAAATACTACAAAATGGAATTATAAAATATACAATGCAGTCACATAACGCTCAACGGCCAAACATACGACTAGTTAGTAATGAAAATGTGCTTTTCAAACGAGTCGTTATTTCTCCAGATTTTCCACTCGTAGCAAATGGATTTAATAAGCTTTATGGTAATCCTGAGAGAATTATTCAAGGTTCGCTTTTTTATGGTGACGCTGCACAAACGCAGATTTATGGTCAAATAGGGGTAGCCAATATTGTAAATCCTCAAACTAATCTTGTATTAGAACAACACATATTTTTACCAATGGATGCTGATGAATATATAAAAAACTACGGTGACGATATCTCGAGATAAAATTACCCTTGAACCCTAATCGGCATGATCATGTGAAGATATGAAGTGTCCCCTTGAATTTTGAAGACTCCAGGATTTAATGGACCGATCATATCAAACGCTAATTCTTTTTCCTCAACATTACTCAAAACATCGAGAAGATATCTGGCGTTAAAAGCAATTTCATTCTCTTCCCCACTCAACTTTGCATCAACCTTGACGCTATTCTCGCCAATTGCTGAAG
>JACDET010000015.1:0-29254 GCA_013816255.1 Candidatus Levyibacteriota bacterium
CAAAATGACGATTCCTGAGAGTAAATTCGGCAAAAAAGACGCCGCGGTGAGAAGTCCTCGGTTTAAAGAATCCAATAATGTGTCTGCTACATTGGGGACCATAAAATGTACTTGAGAGTATCCCATGTACAGCTTTACTTGTCAATAGCCTCAAGGGTTGGTATAATTGATTTTGTCTGTTTTAAGAATATGAAATGGGCCGATAGCTCAGCGGTAGAGCAGGAGCCTTTTAAGCTCTTGGTCCCGGGTTCGAATCCCGGTCGGCTCACTTATAAAAAAACTCAGATATAAGTCTGAGTTTTTTGTGTGAGTAAGACTAGAAGAGATCTGGGCTTTAGCCCGCACCGAGCGCGGCACATGCTGTCCTGTTCACATTAAATGGATAAAGCATCAAAATAAAGTCAGTGTACTTGCTTTAGCGTCGATTGGATTTAAAATCCTCCCTTTTTTAAGACGAGATTTAGAAACAAGCATAATACTTGTTAAGATGCGCTAGCGCATGTAGTTTTTATTTTTGTGGTTTAATAAAAGTATCACTCCACAAACACCAATCAGCAAATAAACTATCTTCTCCATAAGTGGAAAAGAGCCTAAGAGAATATTTACCAGGTTAAAACCAAGTGCGGTTAGTCCCCAATTTATTGCTCCTATGACTACGACCCAAAATACAAAATCATTTTTATCATTAAAATGGCTAAATTTTTTCATTACTATCACCTCCCTACTTACTTGAGTCTACTGCCCATATATTACCTATGTCAATACCAAGTGTGCATTACGGGCTAAACCAAATAAGCTACAGCTCAGGAGTGATTTTACTGATCGTCACTCTCCGTGTGCTCTAAACCCACACCTTTTCTTAAGAATATTTTAATGGCTTTATGATCAGGTGCAGGCTTGTTTCACGCGGAGCGTAGCAATTAATCGTTGTTTTTCCTCATATGTTATCCGGATATTTGGAGTAGAGTTTAGGGAACATATTTTTTAAATCATGGCTTTCTTCTTCCCATTCTTTCCTTTTCGTTTCATCGCTATTTTGAAATAGATAAGTCATTTCTTGTCCGGTTTTTTCTTTAAAAACTGTTGAAATTGTATATCCTAAACCTTCCCAATTTGCTTCTTCAATTATGTCTGTTTCAATATCAACGAGTGCTTGAGGGTCTTTAGTTATCTTGTGGTAAAATTCTTTACCTAATCCAATTACCCATTCTCTAAAGTCATTAAAGCTATCAACTTCATCATCACCTGAAATAATATAAAAAGCTCCACTAAGTTCCAAAGTGTCCGCTTCTCCACGAAAGAATTTGAATCTATTTCCAAATAAAATAATTTCGTCTGCTGTCAACACGCGAAGTTCATTTGCTAATTGTTCTTTTTGCTCTTCAAAGTCATTTTCTGATTTGTCTTTTGAAGATTTTATAATCTGCCAAAACGTATCTTCGTCCATAAGACTCTCAGAAGTTGTAAGATTTGTCTGCTTAAGTGCCATAGTATTGGAATTTCTTTATATATTTCATTTTAACAGACTCCCATCGAAACTACTAACCACTTGAGAATTAATATTCACTTTTGTATTGAGATTGTTAAACGGAGGTAGAGATGATAACTAGGCATATATTGGAACTTGAATTTGATATTCCTGAAAAGTTTGATAAACACGGTTGAAATAGCTTTGATAAGTGTTCGATTCTAGTCTGAGGCGGTTCACATTAAGCCTATAGCAATATTACACTGATATATGATACAATTCTCCACATGAGAGAATTTGAACTTGCAGAAAATGCGGCCAGCTTAGAAGCGGCATCAAAGGCTGCGACAGGAAGTTTAGGTCTTAAACCTGGAGAATTTGATTGGTTTACCGGAGAAGTCCGTCATGCTATGTCACCACAATCAATCCTTCCAGAAAGTACTACTGAACTAGATTATTACACTGATAATGTTACTTTTTATGGCGGTGGCATAGCTAACGAAGCCGGTAATTTTGGATTTGGACATATTCAGGCCTCAATCGATGAGCCTTTGGAAGGCAAACATCAAGCAGGTGAACATCAATCTCCAGTGCCATATATACCTCGGTTGTTAACAGTTAAGAATGGTATTATTACTGTAGATACACCTACAAAACACGCTCCGGTTGGTGAAGGGCCAGTAGTAGTTGAAGGTCTTGGTCGAAATCCAAGATTTAGAAAAACTACAAAATATGACACACGGACTGGGTTACTCACTGTTAGAAGTGGACAGTTGATTACTGATGGTCATGGTTGGGTCGATGATCGAACAATTGAGCAAGATGCTTCTGAATTACCTGAAGATATTTTAGCACCTCGTGTTGCAACAGTCCTACGTACTATGAAGGCAACGGCTACAATTTTTGAAAAAATAGCATGGAAAGATGATGGAAATGTTAAGGTAAAAGTAGTACGCAGTTCAAAAAGATAAAATTTCTTCAAATATATTCTCGTAATTCTCTATAAATACTGTAATACCGATCTAAAATTGGTTCGAATATAGGAAAGTCCGGCTCACATTGAAATCTAGCCTCAGTTTTATATATCAAACTATACCACCCGAGTAAAAGTTCGAACCATAAGACTTATCATTTGACCTAAAAACTACATTCATGTATTATGATGTTATGAATACAGTAAAGTTAGAAGAGATAAAAACTAAGATTTTACCCATATTAAAACAAGCTGATGTGAAAAAGGCAGCCATATTTGGCTCTTATGCTAAAGGAACTAATAGAAAAACTAGCGATATTGATATCCTTGTTGAATTGCCAGAGAATGCGACATTATTTGAGCTTGGAGGTTTGAAAGTTACTCTTGAAGAAAAACTGGAAAAGAACGTTGATATAATTACATATAAGAGTATATCACCAATTATTAAAGATTCTATTTTGAGCAATCAATATCCTCTTATATGACAAAAAATCCTCTTTTGTATATTACCCATATTTTCAATGCAATTAACTCTATTCAAACTCAGACTGAAGGAATTACAAAAGAACAATTTGAAGATTCAGAGTTAATACAAGGATTTGTTGAAAGAAAACTTGAAATTATTGGTGAAGCAACAAAACGGATACCAGATGATTTTAAAAAGAATTATCCAAATATTCCTTGGAAAGAAATGGCAGGGATGAGAGACATACTAATTCATCAATATACGGAAGTGGATGACGATATTGTATGGAAAACAATATCACAGAAAATTCCTCCTTTAAAGAAACGCATTGAAACCATATTAAATGATATTTCAAGCTAAATTAGCTATCTTCAGACTCCACATAGGCTTTCCTTAAATTGTCTAACCAAGCTAGAGCAGGTTCGAACTGTTCATGCCTCGGCTCACACATTTCTTCAGCTTTCTACGGAATTCTTCTTTTTTGATTTCGTTCTTATAGTACATTTGATATAATGCAAATGGTTATGAAAATTCAGCGTATAGACCATATTGGCGTAGTAGTAAATGACTTAATGAAAGCCAAAGAATTCTTTGTAGATTTTGGGTTCACTGTTCAGGGTGAAGCTGAGGAGCAGAGCGAACTATTGGATAAGGTTGTGGGGCTCAAGGGTGCCAAGTCACAGATTGTCTTTCTGCAGGCGCCGAACGGGCAAATAAACTTGGAGTTGTCCAAATTTCTTAATCCAGCGGACAAATCTGAGGTGCAGGAGAATTTTATTTACACGCACGGCATGCAGCACCTCGCCTTCGTCGTAGAGGATATTGAGGACATCGTAGCCACCATGAAACAAAAGGGTTACGGCGTTTTTGTCGATACCTACAATTATAAAAACGTGTATAAGCTATGCTATTTTCGCGGACCAGAAGGTATAATCATTGAGCTGGCACAGCCGCTCGCAGATAATAATTTATAAGATAAGAGCATAATAAAAGTTACATCCGGAATGGTAATTTTACTTAAATCCATAAACGGCCTCAGAATTTTAAGCATCTTAAGGTGACTCGGACAGTATAAGTCACTGATCAACTATAAAAATACCTTGACTATTACAATACGACCTAATATACTTAACTTATAAGTTAAGTATTATGGAAAGTATTGGTTCTTCACAAAATCTCGATACCGTTTTTGAAGCTCTTGCAAATCAGCATAGACGAAATATTGTTTATGTATTAGGGCTTCAGCCCTGCTCCATAAGTCATTTGGCGTCTATGCAACACTTATCACTCCCTGCAATTCACAAGCACATAAAGATTCTTGAGAACGCAGGCATGATCACCAAGAAGAAAACAGGAAGGATTACGTTTCTTACTCTTAACAAAAACTCACTACAAAGTCTGCAAGACTGGCTACTTCAATATCACGCTTACTGGGGTACCAATAAAGATAGCTTAGACAACTATATTCAGTATTTAAAAAAAAGATGACCCACCTAAGCTTACTTTAGTCCTGTTCAAAACTATTTGTTTACGGACTAAAGAGCACTGGAGCGGTGGGCACGAAGGAGGTGATGAATCATGAAAAAATTTATTCTTTTATACGTCGGAATGTGGGAACATACTCCTGAAGTTATGGATGGATGGACAAAATGGTTTGAAGTATTAGGAGATAGAGTAGTAGATAGCGGTAATCCATTTGGCCCTGGGAAAGAAGTAACCAAATCCGGGATCAAAGAGTTACCACAGGATAGAGATGCTACTGTCGGATATACAATAATAAATGCCGAGAACATGGATGAAGTAGAAAAACTACTTGAGAAATGTCCAATAATCAATAGCGTACGAGTCTACGAAGCAATGCCAATGTAATGTAGATCTATAAAGAGGTATTTCCGTTTGGAGATACCTCTTTCTCGTAGTGTTGATGTAGATAAATGGCTAGGTAAAGCGGTGGAAGAGCGGGTTAAACGAAGCTAGACCAAATGTAAGGTGGAAACTCGTGCTAAAGTAAGAATACATATTTCTTTGGAATTCTTGACATATCTGCTATAATATATCTAAGAAAGGAGAAGCAAACTATGACAGGAACAATAAAAACAAAGACAGATAAAGGATTTGGATTCATTAGTCGCGAAGGCGAAGCAAAGGATCTATTTTTTCATTCCAACGATTTGAAAGGTGTTACTTTTGATGAAATTCAAATGGGTGACCAAGTTACTTTCGAAATTGTTGATGGTGATAAAGGCCCTAGTGCAAAAAACGTTGCACGAGCTTAAGTTCCAAAGACTTATCCTTAAAAGCTCATCGAAAGGTGAGCTTTTTTGTGTTAAAATGCAGCTATGCAGTTCTTAGTTTTAGGCTATGACGGTACAGATAAAGACGCTCTTGCTCGTAGGCAAGCTGTACGAGATAAGCACATTGCTCTCGGCTCAGAACTTATGGAAAAAGGTACTATGTGGTTTGGTGCTGCATTAAGAGATGATAATGGCAATATGATTGGATCAGCGCTCTTTATGAATTTCAAAGATCGTGAAGAATTACAGAAATGGTTGGATGTTGAGCCATATGTGACAGGCAAAGTTTGGGAAAAAATTGAAATAAAACCTTGTAGCGTCCGCGACCCATGGCTTTTTAGTAAACCCCGTGAGTACTATGATAAAAGTAATGAGTGAAGGTGGCGAACCTGATTCAGCTTCGAGGTGGGAAATCTCAGTTGGGCAATAATAAGAAGGCTAGGTGTTTCATAGTATCTTTATACCGGAGAATTTCCTGTACAAGCTGTTTTGACGCAAGAACAAAATTGTAATATACCTTATAGTAGACATTGCTTTCCGCAAACTTACAACATCCTCACATATACTCTAAATCTCTCCAGCTATGCTTAGTTAAGAAGATTAAGTAAAGCAAACAATTAATAATCGATAAACTTAGTATGAAAGGAGGTGAAAAATATATGTTAAAAGTAAAAACAACACTTATAGCTAGCGCTGCAACTGGCGCACTTTTTTTAAGTGCAATAACTCCAGCTCTAGCAGCACATACTGATATTTCAGGAAACGGAGCTTTCTCAAGAAACGATGTTTCTGTAAGCTCTAGTAACTCGACAACTGTCAATCAAAGTAATGATGCTGACATCAGAAATGATATCTCAACAAATGCTTCGACAGGTAACAACAGTTCGAGTTTTAACACAGGTGGTGATAGCCGTATAGATACTGGAGATGCTAACTCTTTTGTGAGTATTGCAAACATGGCAAATGCAAATTCTGCAAATGTCGGTAACGCAGGATCAGTTCGAAGTGCAGACATAAGTATTTCAGGAAATGGAGCATTTTCTGACACAAGTGTCCGTGTAGAGATGGATGACGAAACTCGTATCTCACAAGATAATAGAGCTCGTTTCGATAACAACATCGACACGAATAATCAAACCGGTAACAACCGTGGAGACTTCAACACAGGGCGAAATGGGTCAACAGACATACGTTCTGGTGATTCTGACGCAATTGTCTTCATCCGTAATGAAGCAAATACCAATATGCTTGGTATGAGCAACGGATACGCAAACATGGATAGCAACTGGTACAATTCTTCCGATATGAATGATTGGATGAACCACTGGTATTCTATGCACATGAAATAAACAATATGAGTGACTCTTGCCGGATCATATCCGGCAAGAGCTCTTATTGTTCATTACCTCTTCAAATTCACCATCTTCATGCTATAATCGCAATCATATTATGTCATCTGAGTTTATAAGTTGGATTGTTATTGCTGGATCGGCGATAGGTAGTTTTATTGCCAATCTATTATTTAAATTCTTTGGCAATTCTATCGATGCATTATTTGAGCGGTGGAGATTTGCTAATGCTGACATGCGGAAATTAGCCAATGAAATCCTGGATCTCTGCGCTGAAGCACAATCTACAAAATATAGAAAATTACCTGACGATGAAAAAAAGATTCACAAGTTATTGAATTATCTTGAAAGTATTGAAAGTAATGTTCTTGAGCTGCTAGTAGGATTCTATAATAATTGGGTCACGACGGTAATCGTTCTCGAAAGAGCAGAATCAAAAGATGAACAAACTTTTGCACAGCAATTGGTAGAAGATACAGAAAAGCGGAGAAAGGAATTGGTAAAAGCCGTCGGCAAATGGAAAAAATAAATTAACTGATTCTGGACACGGCCAGAATGACGAGTTTTGTATTACCAATTAGAGAGTCTGCTATAATGATAGTACAGAAAAGAAAATGTCCTGCAAAAGCGTATTCACCACATGAATGAGCCACATTACTTGTAGACACAGCTGCATCGTTTAACTAATTATGATTATTGCCAAAAACATTTCTTATGGATATGCACGTTTAGCCGTGTATGAAGAATCAAGTTTCACTGTTATGAAAGGTGAATTGATCGGTCTCGTCGGACCCAATGGTGCGGGCAAATCAACTCTTTTTAAACTCCTCAAAGGTGAAGAGCATACGTTGACGGGGAAGTTAGAAATTACGGGAAAAGTCGGTTATGTTCCTCAAGAAGTAAAACATGATCCAGAACTTGAATCAGCAGTCGATATTCAAAGCTATATTGACCCGGAAATGAAGAAAGAAATGTATGAGCTGATGATCATGCTTGAATCGCTCGAAGTAAATGCAGAACTTGATACCATGCCAAAGACGCTGAGTGGTGGACAGCGCACCAAGTTGGCGCTCCTGCGTGCGATTATCCAAGAACCTGATATTTTGCTTCTTGATGAACCAACCAACTTTTTGGATACAGAAGGAAAGCGCTGGATTATGGAATTTTTGAGTGAATATCCCAACACACTTATTGTCATCTCGCATGACATTAATCTGCTCGACCGACATATTGATAAAATTCTGGCAATAAATCCGCATACTAAAAAGATTGAAGAGTATAAAGGTAATTACGCAAAATATGTAAAACTTAAAGGCAATAATGATGAGATGCTGAAAAAGAAATTTGAAAACGATCAGAAAGAAATTAGTCGCATGAAAAAGAGCCTTCAAAAAATGGGAAGTAGCATGACCGAAAAAGGTGCCCGTGCCCGAGCGAACGTCCAAACCCGTATTGACCGCATCAAAGATAAATTACCCGAATTGCCAAAAGAAGTGCGAGGGATTAAGTTTTCGCTTCCTGACCCAAAACACACTAGTGAAATTCCATTGCAGGCGAAAGATATTTCCATAAGTTTTGACGGTACTACAATCTTGTCTGAGGTATCACTTTCTATAAAGCGTGGTGAACGGATCGCATTGTACGGTCCAAATGGTGCCGGGAAAAGTACGTTTATTAAGATTCTCATGAACAGACTACAACCCGATTCTGGAGAAATTATACGTGATCCAGACCTGCATATTGGCTATTATTCACAAGAATTTGAAACGTTTGATTTCAATAAAACTATTATTGAAATGGTTGAGGAGCAGTGCAATTTACCAATGTCACAGATCTTGCCTATTCTCGGAACCTTTAACTTCCAACGTCCACGGATTTATCAAAAGGTCGGGACACTTTCCGGAGGAGAAAAGACTAGACTTTCAATTGCGACACTCATGTTACGTAATTATAATCTGCTTATTCTTGATGAGCCGACAACATATCTTGATATGGTATCGCAACGTACTATTTTGGAAGCGCTCAAAACATATAAAGGCGCAATGCTTTTCGTCAGTCATACAGAGGAATTTGTCGAAGGATTGAGTCCAAGTAGAATTATGCTTTTACCTGAAAATAAGATTAAATACTGGATTCCAAAAGATGTTTCAAACTTCAGTGGGTAAGTAATCGTAATAGTTCAGACTTTTTGAGAAATTAGTCTTCGAGTGAGGCTTAAGCCGAATCGAGAAGTTCTCGACTACGCTCGAACAATATGCGTTGCATTAAGAACTCTGAACAGTTACAAGTAATCAAGCGAATTATGATTCTCATAAAATTTCCTATAAAATAGAGTAATGGAAATTATTTTATCAAGGTGGTTGTTTATAAAGACGTTTTTGGTTATCTTTGGGCTAATCGCACTTCTCTTCGTAAGTGGTTATTTCTATCAAACAATCAGTCAGGAAAAAGATAAAGAGCAATTTTCTCCCGCAGGCAAAATCTTCACTCTCAATGGCTATGCTATGCATTTGCATTGTACCGGAAGTGGCAGCCCGACAGTTATTTTGGAAGCTGCATCTGGGGGTTTGACAAGTTCATGGGGTTGGGTGCAACCTGAAATTGCGAAAAAAACAAGAGTATGTTCTTACGACCGCAGAGGTAGGGGATGGAGCACTGGTGAGAGTAAAGGTAAAGATGTTGCGCAAACTGCAAGAGATTTACACATGCTTTTACAAAAAGCACAAATCAATGACAAGTATATTTTGGTAGGGCATTCTTTGGGTGGTATTTACACAAGACAATACCAAAAAGATTATCCAAATGAAGTTGTAGGAATGGTCTTGGTCGATGCATCACACCCGAATCTTCTTGTTACAACACCTGAAGTGATTGAGGAGTCAAAAGCTTCTGTGAATGACTTTTACAATTATGCCAAGCTTAGTCAGATTGGTGGTTTGCGCTTATATTTTGCATTAGGTGGATCAATAGATTTCAGTACGCTGCCTGAAAAAGAACGCCGGGAAATGGCATACTTTTGGTCAAATCCCGAGCATTTTTATAGTATGGCAAATGAAAATGCACAAGTCGAAACATTGTACGCGCAGGGACAGGAATTTGAATCACTTGAAGACTTGCCACTGAGGATTATCACCGCAGCTGATGCTACGCAAGAATGGGTGAGGTTGCAAAATGATCTCTTCACACTTTCGACAGATAGTACGAGTGTAACAATACAAGACAGTACGAATATGTCGCTTGTTTTTAAAAAAGAACACGCTGATCGGGTAAGTACTGTTATTAATAATCTTGTTGAGACGTTGAAGGTACGAGAAACAGCAGACAGCCCTTAGGTATATAATTGATTATCTCCCGCCAGGTAGCGAGGCTGTTGCAGCTTCGAGGTGGGAATTGGGAGGTGTATACTAGTTGTATGAATAAATCTTTAATGAAAAGTGCATTAAAACTTACTACAGAAGAAGGAGATATACTTTGTGTTGCGCCTTTGGGTTCAAAGATTGCATTGTCATTGAAAGGTGTTACAATCCTTAATTCGTTTCTACGTGGTGATGGGAAAGAGGGAATGACACATCCGTGCACACCAATTTTTGGTCCTGATAGGGAAAACCTTTATGGATTGAAACAGCATGGCAATATGCGTAATGAGCTTTGTGACGTTAAGCAAGTTGCTGATAGTGTTATTGTTTCACACAAGATTACAGATACAGGGTATCCGGAAGGGATGATAGTGAAGCAGATTATGAGTGTTGAAGATGGCAGCTTTTCTTTTGTCATGATTCACACGAATACAGGAGGAGCTGAAGCAGCTGTAAATGCCGGAGAACATTGCTACTTTGATGCACCCGAGGGATATGCAGGAACAACAATGAATGGACAGGATATAACGTCTTTGATTGAAGATAACTGGGATGGGTTTCCAATTGATTTAGAAGAAACCAATACTATACAAATCCCGGGCAAGCCTCTCATAGAATTAAAACAAAATGGATTTAATAAAGCTATGCTGTGGGTTGGGAAAAATCCAGAGACAAAAAAGATTGATGCAACATACATTTGCATTGAACCTGTCGAAGGTGATCCAACTGGTGATTTCTTTGGATCAAGTACAAGTATGATAGCACCTGGGCAGAGTAGAAGTGCAATGTTTGGTATAAAAGTTATAGTCTAAATTGCTTGTCATATATTAAAGCGTATATGGTGTTTGATGCTTAAAGAGATTTCTCTTCCGCCACAATAAGATCTTCTCTGCATTTGATAAGCCCTGCTTTATCATATTTTCAACAGATATATCTTTTTCGAGCGCAAGATAAAGTACTTGGTCTGCTTCTTCGTAGGTAAATCCGAACTCTCCTTCATCTGTTTGACCTTTCCATAAACCAGCTGTAGGATTTTGATCAATGATTGATTGCGGAACTTGTAAGTACTTAGCTAATTCGTACACCTGCGTTTTGTATAAATGTTCAATTGGTTCAATGTCTGATGCTTGATCTCCAAACCTTGTAAAGTAACTGAGAAGGTTTTCTGATTTATTCTCTGTTCCAACGACAAGCGCTTTATATTTCTTTGCCAAATCAAAGAGTACTATCATCCGCATGCGAGCTGCGATATTACCAATTCTGATTTTATCATCTTCAGTTTCATTGACACCATTGAGTTTTGCCGCCTCATCAACTGCATCTTTGATAGATTTCACATGAATATTATCGGCAGGAATACCAGCTTCCAATACAGATTTTTCAATTTCTGCAAAGGCTGATTGAAAATAATACATATGTGTGACATGGATGTTTTGTGGTGGGAGAACCTGTTGCAAAAGAAAAAAAGAAACTGTTGAATCTATCCCACCAGATAATCCAATAACAGCATTTTCTATTTCTTGTTTGGCAAATGTGTCTTTGAGGAAAGAGACGACTCGTTGCGTTTCTTGTTCAGGATGTATTGATAGTAGTTGATTATTCATAAGTTTTTTTTCGTCATTCTGTCTTGCCTGCCCGCCTCTGGAGGATCCAGAATCAGTCTGACTGATCCAGGACGCACGTCGTTTGCCGAGATGACGATATTAGATATAGAGCTTTTCTTTCTTTATATACTCTGCAACTTGTTCACTAACAAATGGTTGGATTGACAAGTTTGCTTTCACCCGTTCACGTATTTTGGTTGATGAGATATTAGTGAGAATAAGATTTTTTTCTGATAAAACAATAACATTTTGCGGAATTGTTTTCAATACAAGTTTGTTCTTTACTTCTTCAGCAAGTTGCGGCAGCATCCATTCTCTGGGGAAAATGATAAGGTTGTGTTTACTGATAATGTCTTGCCACTGTTTATACTTTTGAAAATGTTGGAGCTGGTCACTGCCAGTTATCCAAAAGAATTCATTATTTGGATGAGATTCTTTCAAACCATTTAATGTGTCTATCGTATAACTCGTAGGATTATGTTTGATTTCATAATCAGAAATTTTCATTGTTTCTGTCTGCAAGAGTTTGGTCATTGCCATACGATGAGCAACATCTGAGAGATCTCTTTGAAATGGATGGTGGTACGCTGGCATTAACCAGACTTCATCCATTTGTAATAGCTCGCGGACTTGCAGTGCAATAAAGAGATGTCCTAAATGGGGTGGATCAAAACTACCCCCAAGAATAGCAATTTTCATATACTGATTGTATCAGATTAGCGTCTAGTTTCTAGCGGCTAGCTTTTAGAATATTTCAGTTGTGTGTTTGAAGAGTGACCAAAATTTGTTACTATGGATGTATGGAGATGATGAAGACAGAATTATTGGCGACAACTGCGAAGCTATATGAGCGGATTTATACCAGATCGATTATTATAAAGATTATTATCTTCACTGTAGGTTTTACTTTGCTCTTTTTCTACGTACGCACCAGTAATATAATCCCTGAGTATAAGCTTGAAGCTGACCGCTTTGCAATTCCAGCTTTATTCGGTGCGGGTAACCTTATCTTTAGTGTCATATCAGCTTTTGTCATTCAAGCACAATGGAGCAAGTGGGATAGGTTGGTTGATGCCAACAGGGGAGAAATTACTATGTTCCGGCAACTCTACATTCTCTCCCATCATTTCCCAAAAGATGATATGAATGAGATTCGTTATCACATTTATAACTATTTGAAGACATACATCGATGCATCTGACAGCAAAAATATTAAACTACTTTCAGTGCGATCAACTGCCGTAGATAATGCGCTCATTAAGATAGAAGACAGTGTCTTTAATGCATCAAAGAAGCACCCCGATGTTGGTCAAATGGTATTCAGTTATCTTACACGGGCAATGGAGTATCGGGAACGAAAAATTCAATATACAAATCAACGATTACCACAGGGTATGAAAATTTATCTTTATGGGGCGACATACTCAGTAATATTCGGCTCTCTTTTTGTACCATTTAACTATATCGGCTATAACTATTATTTCACTTTAGTTGTCGCTCTGTTGGCATTTGGCGTCCTTCTCATTATTGAGGATTTCGATCATCCATACAGACCGGGTAGCTTTGTTCTTACCGTACGACTGTACCAGGTATTACTTGATGAGATTAAATTGAAGCTTGAGCAGCGGGGTTTTGATATTGGTGAAGCACAATTAAATGAGACAAATGATTACAAGAAGATTGTTTAAACTGTAATTTCCCCAGAGCATAAATAATGTCAGGAATGTGTCAAGTATTGCTCTTGTGTATGCAGCATGCTAGATATGTGACAAGGAAGGTTTGTGCCTTTCATAATGAGTACTGCCGAACGATTTTATGGTGAAGCTACTCACTCTTTTACAGTAAGGAGCGATACTGCTGTTTCTCAATCTCATTTACCGTCGGTACGTCCGATGAGTGAACATGTGCTTCTTATCCCTGGGTTTTTATCTCCCGATATGTATCTCAGACCGTTGGGTAATCGTTTGGAACGCGAAGGATTTCATACACATGACATGCAAAACAGTGTACCGATAAATCTTATTGTGGGTGTAGCGGCTCATGCAGAGAGACGATTGGAACAGATCCGTGAAGAAACAGGAGAAGCAGCATCAGTTGCCACGCATAGTGCGGGCGGATGGATAGGCGCCCGCATAAAAGAAAGAAGACCTGATTTAATTAATAGATTAGTCGCAATCGCAAGTCCGCTTATAACCGCAAAAATACCTGAGGGAGACCATGCAGTGAGTATTTTTACTCCATTAGATACTACAGTTCCATGGTGGATGTCAGTGAACCGGACGTTTAGTCGTCATTATGGTGTTCCTTGGAGTACACATCTTGGTATTGCAGGACGGCGTGATGTCGGGAAAATTGTCGGTGAAGAACTGTCTTCAGATTATCAATATCCGCTCGATGCCGGGGCTGAAATTATACCAATAACGAGAAATCGGTTAGCCACGCAAGGTTTGGTATTCGCTGCATAGATACTTTGAATCTTTAGAGGAACTATTGTATAGTAGTATTGTCAGTGTTTGGTACGGGATTGCCGCGTCGTTTCACTCCTCGCAATGACATGTATTTTATGCAGGAAAACTTTAGTACTCCCATGATGAAGCAGTATACCGCTATAAAAAAGCAGTATGCTGATTGTTTGCTTTTTTATCGTATGGGGGATTTTTATGAACTCTTCATGGAAGACGCACACATCGGTGCACGTGTCCTCAACATCACCCTCACAGGAAAAGCTAATGGTAAAGGAACAAGAATTCCTATGGCAGGAGTTCCATATCATGCAGTCGATATCTATCTCGCCAAACTCGTCAAAGCAGGTTACAAAGTCGCGATCTGTGAGCAGCTATCACCGCCAAATAAAAAAGGATTGGTGGATCGTGATGTTGTGCGAATCGTAACGCCAGGGACAATGCTTGATGAAAAATCACTTGAGAAAAAAGATAACAATTATATTATTTCGTTAAGTATTGAAAAAAACTCATTGGCATTATCAGTTGCTGATATTTCGACAGGTTATTTTGCGACGACAGAGTTGGGTTCAGAGAATAGAGAACAAATCATAGGTGACGAATTTGCTCGGATCAAACCTAAGGAATGTATTTTGCCGGAAGTACTGTATAACGATCCTCACATACTGCAAATGTTGAAAAAAGAAAAAGATCTGAACATTTTTCTTTTTCATGATTGGGATACCTATGCAACGAACGCCTCGCGCGTATTAAAAGATCATTTTGGTGTTTCGACAATGGCTGGTTTTGGAATAGATGATAAGCCTCATGCACAACGTACATCTGCAGCGCTTCTTGGATACTTGCAACAAACGCAAAAACGTCCAGTCAATCACATCAAAAAAATTGCCATATATTCTTCAAAAGAATATTTATCGCTTGATCGTTCTACGATGATTAATCTTGAATTATTCGCAACTATTCGCGATCATGATGTAAAAGGGACACTGCTTTCAGTTCTCGACGAGACAGTTACAGCGATGGGTGGAAGACTTCTTAAGCAGTGGATGAAAAAGCCGTTGATTTCAGCACTTGCAATAACTGAGCGCCATGAAGCAGTTGCTGAATTATTAGAAAAGCAATCAAAGCGAAATGAGCTGCGTAAAACTATTGAGAAAGTTAGCGATATTGAAAGACTGTTCTCAAGATTATCTGTAGGACTTGGCAACGCGCGAGATTTGGTAAATCTTAAAAGCTCGCTTGAGAGTGTTTTGGAAATAAAGAGAGAGATGGGAGAGTTCGATAGTGTGTTGATTGGAGAGCTTGAGCAAATGATTAAAACAACTAGTCGTTCCGAGCGAAATGTCATGAAGTCGAGAAATCTTGATAAACAAAGTCAGGTGAAACAGATCCCTCCACGCGCTTCATTTGGTCGGGATGACAACAATACTGATAGTATCATTAGTTTAATCCAAACCTATATCGTCGCAGAACCACCGATCAGTATTCGGGAAGGGCATATGATTATGGATGGAATTGATTCCGAACTGGATCGTTTGCGAGATATTGTCGGAGGAAGTCGCGAGTGGATTGTTGCACTTGAAAAACAGGAGCGGGAAAAGACTGGAATTGGTTCGTTGAAAGTACGGTTCAATCAGGTATTTGGGTTTTATATCGAAGTGAGTAAGTCAAACTTATCCGCTGTACCAGTAACGTATATGCGCAAGCAAACTTTGGTGAATGCAGAACGATTCATTACACCAGAGCTTAAAGTGCAAGAAGAGATTATTCTCAATGCTGAAGAAAAGATCCATGCTATTGAATACGCGATCTTTCAAAAAGTGCTTGAACAAATTCTCCTCCAAGCATCAATTATTCAAGAAGCTGCACAAAGTATTGCGGCATTTGATTGTCTTTTGAACTTTGCATACATTGCTGAAAAACAGCATTATACAAGGCCACAACTTGTTTCAGATGGCACGCTCCACATAACAGCTGGTCGTCATCCAGTGGTCGAAACATTGCTTGATGCAGGAAAATTTGTTCCCAATGATGTGGCATTAGACAATCAAAATCAGCAACTCATTCTGATTACTGGTCCAAATATGGCAGGAAAGTCAGTTTATATTCGTCAAACAGCACTCATCGTTCTTATGAGTCAGATGGGAAGTTTTGTACCGGCAGAAAGAGCAATAATTAGTCCGACCGATCAAATCTTTGTCCGTTCAGGTGCATCTGATGTCATCACATCAGGTCTTTCTACCTTTATGGTTGAGATGGTCGAGACTGCACATATCTTGCATCATGCCACAGATAAAAGTTTGATTATCATGGATGAAATTGGGAGGGGGACGAGTACGTATGATGGTATTAGTATTGCATGGGCTGTGGCCGAACATTTAGTTTCAAACTTGAAAAATCCGCCTAAAACTCTTTTTGCTACACATTATCATGAACTGCAAGTTCTGGAAGATAGTTATCCAAATCAAATCAAGAATTTCCATATGGCAGTTACAAATGAAAAGGACGAACCAGTTTTTCTTCACACAATTTTACCGGGTGGTGCATCACACAGTTTTGGTATTGCAGTTGCGAAGTTGGCAGGTATTCCGCATGAAGTGGTTGCGCGCGCAAAAGAATTGTTGGAAGAACTGGAAAAAAGAAGTGCAACATCCTCGTCATCCTGGCTTGTCCAGGATCAGTATAGTGAGGTATCCGTTAAAAAGGTGAGAGATTCTGGACGTCGCCAGAATGACGATTTTATACCTCGAACAATAAGTATTGCTGATCACATAATCCACAAAGAACTTGAGCAATTAGATATTTCGCAGATGACTCCTCTGGAAGCGCTCAATACGTTGGCAGATTTGAAAGAGAAGTTAAAGTTGTTTAGTTTGGAAAACAAAAAGTATTTAGAAGCAGATTAGTGTACATTAAAATTCCTTCTCCCTTGAGGGGAGAAGGTTAGGATGAGGGTGATGAACAAATGATAAGTAAAAACAAAACAGCATTTGCAAAAGATCTACGCAAAAACCAAACAATCGTTGAAGGACTTTTATGGCAACATTTACGGGCAAGACAAATAAATGGTATAAAATTTCGTAGACAACAAACCATTGGAAAATATATAGTCGATTTTGTTTCATTAGAGTATAAACTTATAATTGAACTTGACGGGGGTCAGCATAATACAGATAGTGTGGCATACAAGGATAGTTTACGTACGCAATGGTTGGAAACCGAAGGCTTTAAAGTATTAAGGTTTTGGGACAATGATGTAAGTACTAATCTTTCAGGGGTTCTAGAAACTATTCAAAGTTCCCTCACCCCAGCCCTCTCCCCAAATGGGAGAGGGAGCACTAAAAATATGATAAAAATCCAACAGTTATCCCAAGATGTTATAGCAAAGATTGCAGCTGGAGAAGTTATTGAGCGGCCTGTATATGCTGTAAAAGAACTGGTTGAGAATTCGATCGATGCCGGAGCTGATTCTCTTATTATCAATATTGAAAATAGTGGACTGGCAAGAATTACAGTAATTGATAATGGTAGTGGTATGAGTCCAGAGGACGTCAAAGCATGCGTTAAGCTTCACACAACGAGTAAACTTGATTCGATTGATTCGTTATCAAGTATCCAAACACTTGGTTTCCGTGGTGAAGCGTTGGCAAGCATTGCTGCGATTAGTACATTAACAGTGCAAAGTAAACGTAAAGAAGATACTGGTGGGACGAGTGTTGTGGTCAAAGATGGGAAGGTTTTGAAAGTTGGATCAGTAGGGATGCCCGTTGGTACGCAAGTGACTGTTGAAAATTTGTTTCATTCAGTCCCAGCGCGCAAGAAGTTTCTTAAGTCACTTAGGACTGAATTCCGGCATATTATTGAAACTGTTATGCATTTTGCTTTTGCTCATCCACATATACATTTTGTTCTCACACATAATGGGAAGACTATTTTTGATTTGCCAAAAGTTAAGACTGATTCCGGACAAGCCGGAATGACGAATATTGATCGTATGCAAACACTTTTGGGGAAAGATGTGCATGCAAACTTGCTTCCGATTACTTTTGAAGATAATTATATTTCTCTCGCAGGATTTATAGCACGGCCGCAAATGACAACCAGAACCCCACACAAACAGTATTTGTTTGTTAACAAAAGAAGCATTGGCGATAAAGGAATTTCGATGGCAGTTAAGGCGGCATATGGAACGCTTGTTGAAAAGAATGCTTATCCAATTTGTATCCTGTTCTTTGCAATGCCACATGAAGTAGTTGACGTCAACGTCCATCCACGTAAAGAAGAAGTGCGATTTGTTAATCAATCACAATTACACAAAATTATTAAAACTGCAGTAACACAAACACTTGCACGGCATGATCTCGTTTTTCACAATGCATTGTGGCAAAAGGAAGCATACTTTGATGATGATCAATTCAAATCGAGTACTGATTCATACATGGGAAAAGTATTGCGGGATCAGAAACTTCCGTGGAAGTTAGTGGAGCCCTTACAAGTTGATTCAGAAAAACTGATACAGATGCATAATCTTTATCTTGTGTTGGAAACAAAAAATGGGTTAGTACTCATTGATCAACATGCGGCGCATGAAAGGATCAGATACGAACAGTTACTTGCTGAATTTCTGAAACAAAAACAGATAGCAGATGTTTTTTACTTCCCCAAACCGAAGATTATCGACTTTAGTGTATCTGAAAAAGAATTGGTTGAAGAGTACATTGCAATGTTAGGAGAATTAGGTTTTGTTTTAGAGCACTTTAAAGGTACAAATTTTCTCTTAAGATGTATACCAGGTTTATTACAAGATAGGGATTATAAGGAAGTATTATTTGAAGTACTTGAGAATGTACGAGTTGATGGAAAACTAGCTGATGCAGATACAGTGAGTCAAAAAATCATCGCGTATCTTGCATGCCATGGATCTGTTAAAGCCGGTGATATATTAACAAAAGAGCAAAGTAGTGATCTCATTGCCCAACTCGAAAAGTCTCCAAATAATGCAACGTGTCCACACGGAAGACCGACAAAAGTTGCTATAGATTTAGAGATGATTCACAAGATGTTTAAAAGATGAAACTATTTACTGATCCAATCATGCATGCGTTGTCAATAAAATATCCAGCTCCACAATTTGAAGATAGGAGTGCGATGCTTATGCAATCTTTGATCAAATCAATCATTTCGCAACAACTTTCAGTAAAGGCCGCGGATACCATTTATAAACGGTTTGTTGATTTGTTCAGCTCCAATACTTTTCCGGGCGCAAAAGTCATACTTGCAATGGATGATGAAATGATACGAAGTGCCGGATTGTCTTATGCGAAAATAACGTATGTCAAATCAGTTGCAAATGCATTTGTGAGCGATTTGATTGATATTGAAAAAGTACGCAAACAGTCTGATGAGGAAGTCATTACCGAGTTAACGCAAATCAAGGGCATCGGGCGATGGACTGCAGAAATGATATTGATTTTTACTTTGCAGCGGCCGGATGTTTTTTCAATTGGAGATTTGGGTTTACGAAACGCAATTATAAAACTCTACGGCATCACAGATCAAAAAGAGATGGTAAAGTTATCTGAGAACTGGAAACCATACCGTTCAACTGCTTGCTGGTACTTATGGAGAAGTCTTGAGAATACACCAAAGGTATAATTATTCACAACAAGGATCTTTATAGCCACAGTTGGGACAGTGTGCATCCCTACTTCCTGGCATGTCTCCCATTGGAGAGTTACAAAGAATACATTTCTGTGTCCGTAAACCGTTCCGTAATTTGCATTTAATGCTTTGATTCTTCGAGTCCATAAGTTAAGTATAAAAGTTTTATTGTAATTTTGAAGCGGCAAGTAATGTTTGATCCGTTTGCTGATTTACTGGCATATATGTTTTGGCTAAATATTGTACCGCTAGGTCAAATTGTCCTTCAGCAGTTGCATGAATACCATTCAATTTCTCACTTGGTAGCCCAAAAGCATTAAGCCACATCACATCGCCTAATTCATCTCTTGCATTCCAGATATGATCACCAATCCACATATTTGCTAAATATGGTAATCTTTTACCAAAGCGCTTCAGTATCCATTCATTTCTATCCTCTTCGGCTGTTTTAGAATCATATCGAATACGCAGATCTACCTCTTCTGCTTGTATTTCAAAATTAGATTTAGAGAGATCTGGGATATTGATAAATGCGATCCGGTTCAATGTTACTCCTTGTGCCGTAAGTTCTCCTTTTAACCTAGCAAGGCGTGGAATAATTTTTCTTTGATAATTTGAGGTTATTTCTCCTAACTTATTTATTATGTCACGATCAAATTCATTAAAAATCATCTCATCGACACTTTCATATGTATCTTTTGCTTCCTGTTGCTTTGTTTGAAGAAAGTTCTTAAAATCATTTCCTCCAGCGCTAAGGATAATATCTACATTTGCTTCTCCTTGTGCTAACTCTGGAATAGCGTCAAGTTGTCCCATAAGATCGTCGACAGTCTTACCATTCTCTGCTAAAACTTTACAATCCCAATTTTTCTGCATACCTTTAGGATGACACATGATATCACGTAGATATTCACCAGTACTTTTTGGTTCTATCTCATCTCTATCATACCCACGAGCCATGCTATCTCCCACAACAAATATTTTTGTCCGATCAAGGCTCTCAGGGGTATGTGGAGATCTTGTTTCAAGAAGTGGGTGATTGAGTTCATGCACATCCACGCCAGCAAGTTCAAGTGGACTAAAACCAAAGAGCTGATTGAGTTCATACGCTCTTTTTAAGACCGGTAATGATAACTCTGCTGCTATAAGTACGCCTCCTCGAACTAATAACTTTCTTTTGGATACATCAACAGTTTCTTTAGAAACGGCAACAGGTTGTCTCTGTGATTGAGTAAAACGTTCTCGTAAACTCATAAGCTCAATTCTTTGTAACTACTGATGGGATTGTAATAAATACTGATGAGAAAGGCAAATGCATATGCTTAAAGCCCTGCCATTCCAGCAGTAGGTATTAGGGGTTTGCTAAAGTTTGCGATATCATTTATAATAGGTACAATTCAATCCCTCGACTTGTCATGCTGAACCTGTTTCAGCATCTTCTTAATACATTAAGAGATCCCGAAACAAGTTCGGGATGACACATTGTAGTTCGGGATGACACATTGTAATAATGGATAAAATTGTAATTAAAGGTGCGAGAGAGCACAACCTCAAAAATTTAGATCTTGAGATTCCAAAGAATAAATTGGTTGTCCTGACAGGATTATCAGGGAGCGGCAAGTCTTCATTGGCATTTGATACTGTGTACGCAGAAGGGCAGAGAAGATATGTTGAAAGTTTGTCCTCCTATGCACGACAATTTCTTGGGACGATGAAAAAACCTGATGTCGATTTGATTGAAGGTTTGTCTCCTGCAATCTCGATTGATCAGAAATCGACAAGTCACAATCCACGTTCAACAGTCGGTACAGTAACCGAAATCTATGATTACATGCGTTTACTTTTTGCACGAGTTGGGCATCCTCATTGTCCTAATTGTGGACGTGAAATTGCCAGACAATCCAAAGAGCAAATTGTTGAGACGATCTATAAATTGGAAGACACGCATAAAGAAGCCGGCCGGAAAGATGTACGGATTATGATCATGGCGCCACTTGTTAAAGATCGGCGGGGTGAATATACTGATCTTTTTGCAAGTCTTCGCAAACGAGGATATACCAAAGTCAGAATTGATGGGACAGTTTACAATTTAAATGACGACTTTGTCCTCATCAAAACCAATAAGCACACGATTGAACTTGTTCTTGACGCAATGGTCTTAAATAAAGACACAGAACGTCCACGACTCGCAACCGATGTAGAGCAGGCATTGCAATTTGGGGACGGTGAGATGATCGTCGCGATTATCAAAGACGCATCATTTAGTCTGCCTGAAAAACCTGAAAAGATGGACGATCAATTGTTCTCAGAGAAATTTGCATGTCCTGTTTGTAACATCTCTCTTCCCGACATCGAACCGCGTATCTTTTCATTCAATACACCCCACGGTGCATGTCCATCATGTGCTGGTTTGGGTCGTGTCCTCAATGCTGATCCTGATCTGATCTTCAATGATAATTTGAGTATCAACGAAGGTGGGATTGTGCCATTTTTCAATGTCACGTCAAATGATACATGGTTCTCAAGAACATTTAAAACATTTTGTGAAGCAAATAAGATTCCGATGAATGTACGGGTGAGTGAGTTGACACAAGATCAGCGTGACTTATTACTTTTTGGGACGGGAGAAAAGGAATATTATGTTGAGGGTGAAAATAGGTTTGGACATGAAACCGCTATCAGTGAACCTTTCCGTGGCATTGCCGCAGAATTGAGAAAGAAGTATAACGAATCAGAATCACAATTCCTCAAGACCCAAATTGATAAATTTATGCGTTTTGAGAAATGTCCTGCATGCAAAGGCGGACGGTTAAAGCGTGAAGCTCTATCAGTCACATTGAATGACAAATCAATTGTCGACGTCTCGACAATGTCAATTGAGCGGACATTACAATTTATCGATACATTACCAGCTGTCATTTCGGGCCGAGAACAAGAGATTGGAAAGATGATTTTGCGTGAGATCCGTGAGCGATTAAAATTCTTAAATGATGTGGGTTTGGAATACTTAACATTGGCCCGGACTGCATCGACACTTTCAGGTGGAGAGGCGCAGCGTATCCGTTTGGCGTCACAAATCGGATCAGGTTTGACAGGTGTATTATATGTCTTGGATGAGCCATCAATTGGTTTGCATCAACGAGATAATACCAAATTAATTGAGACGCTCAAAAAGCTTCGTGATCTTGGCAATACAGTTCTTGTTGTTGAACATGATCAGGATACGATGGAAGCTTCTGATTACTTATTTGATTTTGGTCCGGGAGCTGGTGAAAGTGGTGGACATATCATCTCACAAGGTACGATCGAACACATTAAGAAAGACAAAGAATCATTGACCGGTAATTATCTCTCAGGTCGTAAGAAGATTAAAGTGAAGCGTGCTTTGAAAAATGATGAAGATCCTGAAGTTCGAGATCTTGCGGAGTTTGGTGATAAAAGTGTCAAAATCATTGGGGCGACAGAAAATAACTTGAAGAATATTACCGTCGAATTTCCACTCAATAAGTTTGTTGTCGTAACAGGTGTTTCTGGGAGTGGAAAGTCAACACTCGTGAATGATATTTTGTATCACGCACTGATGCAAAAGAAGAATGCCTACCATCCACAAAAGCCAGGTGCATTTAAAGAACTGCAAGGGCATGAAGCTTTAAAGAGTGTTTTCGCAATTGATCAATCAGCAATCGGACGGACACCGCGAAGTAATGCAGCGACATATACTGGAGCATTTACCTATATCCGTCAGATCTTTGCGAGTACAAAAGAGGCAAAGTTACGTGGTTATGGTCCTGGACGGTTCTCGTTTAACGTCAAAGGCGGACGGTGCGAAGCTTGCGAAGGAGAAGGCCAGATCAAGATTGAAATGCAATTTATGGCTGATGTGTATGTACAGTGTGAAGTTTGTGATGGGAAGCAATATAATCATGAAGCACTTGAAGTACTCTTTAATGACAAAAGTATTGCAGATGTGCTGGCTATGAGTGTGGCTGAAGCGTTAGATTTTTTTGCTTTTGTACCAGGTTTGGCACTCAGATTGCGCACACTCAAAGAAGTTGGTCTTTCCTACATAAAGCTTGGCCAACCAGCTCCAACGTTGTCAGGTGGAGAAGCACAACGGATTAAACTCGCTACAGAACTATCTAAGCGTGGACGCAATGCTTTATACGTTCTTGATGAACCTACGACAGGACTACACTTTGCTGATTTAGAAAAGCTTCTCTATGTTCTGCGGAGATTGGTTGATGTCGGTAATTCTGTTATCGTCATTGAACACAATCTCGACATGATTAAAAATGCCGATCACATCATTGATCTTGGCCCGGAAGGTGGGGAAAAAGGTGGAGAAGTCATAGCTACAGGCACACCTCGTGAGATTGCAGATAATCCAGATTCTTGGACAGGCAAATTCCTCAAAAATATACTAAAATAGAATTATGCGTCGCAGTGACAATATTCTATCCATAATTCAAAAACTGGTTTTATTTTTTATTACTTTAAGTTTGATTGTTGGTTTAGTGCCTATGCAATCTGCACATGCTGCAGCCAACTTTAATACTGATTACCGTGTCACCTATACAATTGATGAAAGTGGGATTGCACACTCTCTCGTCAATATCACTCTGACGAATACGTCTTCCCAATATTATGCACCGTCTTACAAAATGCAGTTGGGCTTTGATGAGATTACCAACGTACGTGCGCAAGATTCCAAAGGCACTATCACGCCGGTTGTCACGAAGAATGATGCGGGATATATTATTGAACTGAAGTTTAATAATAAAGCTGTGGGCTTAAATAGTAAGCAGGAATTTCAGATTCTTTTCGATACACCAACTATTGCCCGTAATCACGGTAAGATTTGGGAAATTGATATACCAGGGATATCCAATCCAAATGATTTTTCATCGTTCGTGGTTGATCTCAAAGTCCCTCCATCATTTGGAGCACCCGCATATACCAAGCCAAAACAGCCTACCAACTCACTCTCTTTTACCAAAGATACATTAGGTAAATCAGGAATTTCAATTGCTTTCGGGGAGAAGCAAGTGTACAAATTTAATCTCAATTATCATCTCAGTAATCCAAATCTCTATCCAATTACAACTGAAATAGCTCTGCCTCCGAATACAAATTATCAGGAAGTGTATCTTAATTCAATTGAACCACAGCCTGAGAACGTTATTCAGGATAAAGATGGCAATTGGCTTGCGCAGTACCGGATGCGTTCTGCACAAAAGATGGATGTTGTGGTCAATGGAAATGCTGAGGTGAACTTGAAACCAAAGCAAGTTGAACTTAGCCCTGATCAGTTGCAGAAATATACACTAGAACAAAAATATTGGGAAACTTCCAATGACCAAATCCGCGAACTTGCAGATCAATTGCGAACACCTGAAGCAATCTATGAATACGTCGTCAATGCTCTTGATTATGATTTCAAGCGGGTGACAGAGGAAAAACCAAGACTTGGTGCACTTGGTGCGTTACAGAATCAGAATTCAGCGGTTTGTCGTGAGTTCACTGACCTCTTTATTGCCTTGGCCAGGGCTTCTGGTATTCCGGCGCGCGAAGTGAATGGGTTTGCTTACACACAGAATGCAAAGCAGCGGCCATTATCAATGGAAAAGGATATCCTCCATGTTTGGCCTGAATATTATGATCGGGAGAAAAAGACGTGGGTAATGGTAGATCCCACCTGGGGGAGTACAACTGGTGGTGTCGATTACTTCGATACGATGGACTTCGCGCATTTGGCTTTTGTTATCAAAGGAAGTAGCAGTGAATATCCAATCCCGGCAGGTGGATATAAATTCGCGGATGTTGAGCCGTCAAAGGATATCGATGTGACATTTACAACAGAAGAAGTACTGGGCATGAATACAGATACCATCCAAACAGAAAGTTCAATTCCAAATGTCGTCATTGCCGGTTTACCTATGCAAGGCAAAATAACTATGAATAATAATGGGAGTACATATCTTCCGCCACAGATTTTGTATCTTGCGTCAAATACATTTGCGCCCAATTCTCAAGCAATCGCGACAGAGGGTATCCCGCCGTATGGTAAAGCTGAAGTTGCTGTGCGCTTTCAACCGACTTCTTTTTTGACAAACACCGAGGGTGACTATACAATACTGGTAGCAGGAGTGACAAATGTGCAAACTGTCAAAGCAGCTCCTTTCTATCTAACCCCGTTGGGTGGAGGAATTATCGTTGGTATTCTCACGTTCACACTATGCATCATTGCCATCAAAAGCCGGCGTCTACGTCTATTTAGATAAGGACGGAACGGTTTTGTATGTTGGCAAAGCCAAAGACCTCAAATCGAGAGTCAGTTCGTACTTCGTCAAAAGTGCCAATCTCGGTACCAAAACCCAAGTCCTTGTTAGCCAAGTCCACAAGATCAGCATCACTATCGTCGAATCAGAGCTTGAAGCGCTTCTTCTTGAAGCATTTTATATCAAGAAGTACAATCCGAAATATAATATAAAGCTGACAGATAGTAAATCATATCTCAAGATCAGAATAACAATTGCTGATGCGTACCCGGCACTGTTACTCGCTCGGCGGGAGGATGATAGTAAATCACTTTACTTTGGTCCGTATCCAAGTTCAGGTGCATTAAAGCTTGTTATTAAAACAATGCGTCGTATCTTTCCCTATGTTTCTACCCTTAATCATCCGAAGAGAATTTGTCTCTATAACCACATTGGCCTATGTCCATGTCCGCCAGTCAATGATAGTCCTGAGTTAAAAAAAGAATACCGGAAGAATATCCGTGGCATTGTCCGTATGCTCGAAGGAGAATCGCAAAAGATTATGAAAGAGCTTGAACGCGAACGCGATGTTCTGAGTAAAGCTGAGGAATATGAGAAAGCACTCCTCATGCAAAAGAAGATAAACGCGATGGGACTTATCACGACACCGTTTCATAAACCATTTGAATATGATGTGAATCCAAACTTGCGTGATGATAAAAGGCAGGAAGAATTGGATGGATTAAAGGAGATTCTCAATCAGCATGGATTGGGTTTGGAAAAGCTTGAACGGATTGAATGTTATGATATTTCAAATACCCAAGGGACTCATTCTGTCGGTTCGATGGTCGTTTTTAAAAACGGAGAAAAAGAGTCTTCACAATATAGAAAATTTAGAATCAGACGGGATTGGGAGCGGAAAAGACCAGGAAACAAGAATGTCATCCTGAGCAACAGCGAAGGAACTCAAGGCGGTGAGATTCTTCACTCCGTTCAGAATGACAGAATACTCGCTCGGAATGACAATTACTTGTCATCAAAAACCCCAAAGCATCTCGCAAATGATTTCGCTATGATGAAAGAAGTTCTTAAGCGCAGACTCAATCACGATGAATGGGATACTCCAGACTTAATTATTGTCGATGGCGGAAAAGGACAAGTCTCAAGCGCTATGACAGCACTTGCAGAGTGTGGTATGGTCATTCCTTTGGTTGGTCTGGCAAAGAGAGAAGAAACAATCATTGTGCCAAAGTTAGGGGAAAGGGGTAAGGAGAAAGGGGTAAGTGATGGTATTGATTCTGATGCTTCAATGGTGAATACTTATCAGGAACTGTTGAATTTACGTTTTGCAGGGACGAGATCAGAAAAGAATAAAACAATAGTTGTTGATGAAGAACACTTTACCGATATATCACTACCAAAGAATTCACCACCATTATTTCTGATTCAGCGTTTGAGAAATGAAGCACACAGATTCGCGATTACGTATCATCGAAAGTTGCGAAGTAAGAGTGCTTTGGGGAAGTAGAGTAATGATGCTATAATTTTCTTATGTCAGAAATGCAAGGTCCAATACAAGAACAGAAGAGAACAGAACAGGTAGCTTCTACTAAACCCGAATTTGATGGTGGATCTTTTACTATTTCGCGTTTTTCTCCTTCTCCTCATGGCTTTGAAGTGCAGACTCGGAGCGCTCTCGGTCGTACAGAAGGTGTGGCTAGTAATACTGCTCTAGACGTCAATGCAAGAGCTATGTTAAAAGCAGCAATGCAAGGTGAAATGAAATTTAGTAATGTCCAGGCAGTTAAGGATGCACGAGATGCTTGGTTACACTCGACTGAATCTGAAGAGGAAGCAGCTGAATTAGAAAATAATTTCTATGACGAACGAAAAAAGTATCAGGCAAAAGGCAAGAAATTAGGGATTAGAAACATATCTGTTGAAGGTAACACTGTTACTGCAGATGTAAAACTTGTTTCATTTCCGGTTTACAATCAGTTCGCGCGCCCAGAAGATTCTCAAGAATTAATTGACCTTAGTGCAAATGCTGCTGGAGCGATGATTGTGCGAAGTGCTGATGGCAGATTAGTTATACAGCATAGAGCTGTTTCAAAACAAAACTAACTGATCCGAAGTTATCTCGAGGAAACGCTCAATTTACTGACGTTCCTGGCGCTAGTGTCGCAGGAATGCTTGATGCTTCATTAAAAGGGAAAGACCGCCAGCCAGGCAAGCCAGATCCAATAGATACAGGCAGTGTGAAAGGGGGTATTCTGAAAGAAGCTGGTGAAGAATTAGGCTTGGGATCAGAAGATTTAGGAGAAGTGAGAATTGTCGGGTTAGCGCATGACAAAATCAAAATACATGACGAATTTCTTCTCTTGGCAGATTCCAATTTGACTGCTGAACAAATTCGTGAGAAATCTAGAACTTCTAACAAGAATAAAAATCTTGGCGATGCTGATTTTGAAGAGAAATTTATTGACATCGATGGATCTGCGGATAGTATTGCTACATTATTAACACAAGTGAAATGTCCTTTGCCACCGACTCATGCAGCAGCATTGGTTGCATCTGGATATTCGGTTGTCTTACAAGATCAAGGAAAGGACGCAGCAAATGCTTGGAGAACTGAAGTTGAACAAGGTGTGCAAGAGAATTACCATGATATAGATCAACGAGTAAAAGCATTTTATGACAAGCATCCAGAAGCATTGACCCAAGTCCCTGAACGATTCTGGGGTAAAAAACCACCAGCAAGAAAACTCCATGGGTATGATCCTGCATATGCACCTGAAGAGCAAGGATTGCCGAGTTTTGAGGATGCAATGGTAGATGCAGGCTTGGTTCCAGAAACAAGAAGGCTCGTTTCAAAAGCTAAATTATTTGATGTAGATGGTGTTATCTCAGATCCAGTTGAAAAGCAGATTACAGCACCAGAAATACTCGATAGTATTGTGAAAGATCTTCAAGCAGGTATTCCAGTTGGGCTCAATACTGGTAGATCAACGTCATGGATGGTTGACCGGGTTATTACACCACTCTTAGAAAAGATAGAAGATAAGTCAGTTCTTGCTAATTTTGTCGCAATTGGTGAAAAAGGTGGCACATGGGTGACTTTTGATGATGAAGGAAATATGATTCATGGTAAATCCACTACTATTTCAGTTCCAGAATCTCTCAAAGAAAGAGCAAAAGCGTTAGTTGCATCGAAATACGATGTTGAGGATGAGAATAAAATGATATTCTTTGATGACTCAAAAGAAACTATGCTTTCAATAGAAATGAAAGACGGTCAAAGTATAGAAGCATTTGCCACACAACAAACAGAGCTTGTTAATGAGCTGCATGCAATGCTTAGTGA
>JACDET010000015.1:29264-35090 GCA_013816255.1 Candidatus Levyibacteriota bacterium
TAGTGAAGATGGTTTAGAGGGAAAATATACAGTAGATCCAACAACAATTGCCACAGATGTAGAAAGTCCTTATGTTGGTAAAGATTTGGGTACTGACCGCTTTCTGCAATTCTTGCGTGATGCTGGTATAAAACCTGAAGCATTTGAAGCATTTGGTGATAGTAGATCGGATTTCGCTATGGCTGACGAGCTAGAACGGAGAGGACAGAAGGTAACTATGGTTTATGTAGGCGATAGTTCTAAATTGGGTGATATCAGTAAAGGTTACGATGTAAAACATGTAGGTGGGTTCAGCCATGGAACTGCAAAATATTTACGTCAGAATTAGGAAATGAGTTTGGTATGTTTTTCTAACTTTTGGATTCTTTTCTCATGCATGTTGTAACCAGTGTGCATTAAGTTACTGAGTGCGTTGATAGTATCTTTTTGGGAGCTGTCAATTTTTTTATTGACTACTTCTATTTTATAATCAAGTATTTCTAGTTTGCGATCGAGTGCTTCTACTTTATTTTCGAGTGTTCCTAATCTTTGATCAAGTGTTCCTACCTTTTGATCTAGTGTCTCTAACCTCTGATCAAGTATTTCTATTCGGGCAGTAAGTCTATCTTCCATTGTTCTCATCTCAGTTTGGGTTGTCTGAGAAGTATTCTGAAGGTCCATGATAAGGCTCGTTAATTTGTCTAATTTAGTTAGAATTATATCGTCCTGAAGCATACATATACTTTATCTTAATTTTGCATAAGAGTCAATGGCTCAAGGTGTTATTTCCTTACAACCGTATACTCAGTCGGGAAATAGAGGAAGGATGCTGGGGCGTCTTCGAGGAGATACTTTTGGAAATCTGCGTAGAGTTGTTTTCTTTCTTCAGGATTAACTGTCTTTCTTCCATCCTCAAGCAGTTTATCAATTCGTAAGTTCTTGTATCTTGTTATATTATTGCGCTGGTCACTATGCCAGAGACTGTATTGATCAGGATCCCTTGGTAGGCTAAAATCACCGAGATATACCTGATAAGTATCGGGAATACTGTCGACTTCTTCAATTTTTGTTTCGATACCGATATTTTTCCAGCCGGCTGCAATTGTATCTGCTGTAGCGCGGTACTTACTCAAAGTTTTGATCGTTAACTCTTTTGGTGCTGTTGTTTGAGCACTGGCGCTTGCATCTTCTGAAGGAAGCATCAAGAGTTTGGAACGGTTATAGTCAAGCTTTCTCTGTTCGACGTCAGGATTATAAAAGGTTGATTTAGGTGAATAGGGAAGATAACTCCGTTGTCCTCCGGGAAATGTATCTGGAATTGCGTAACTGAGTGCAATCCTAATTTTTTTATCTGAAAGCACAGGGTCGGTTGTATTATAAAATAATGTGACAAGCCTTGTATAATTGGCTTCTTCCTTTAATGTCGTGTTCGGGAAACTCGTGAAAGATGCTTGACGATAACTATTACTATTTATCCCTTTTACTTCATCAACTTCACCCAAAAGAAATGCCATTTTGAGTGCTTCTTCACTGGGATAGAATTCATAACGGATTGTATCTTGGCGGTTTTTTACGCTGGCAAGTGTAAGCGATTGGACGAAGCTGCCGTTAAGATCTACTTTGTCTATCTTGTATTCACCAATTCCTGTATATCCTTTGTCAAAAACAGGCCGCGAAACAGTAACCAGAAAAGGAGAATATGCGTCTTTGAGCTTAAATATGACAGTATACTTGTCAGGTTTCTCGACGGTTACATCGGCAAAATCATATGTAATAGTGTCTGAGGTTAATTCTTTTCCATTATTAAAGAACATACCTTTTTTGAGCTTGAATGCATATGTTTTGCCGTTGTCTCTTGTTTCCCACGACTCAGCAAGTGAAGGTTTGATACTACCATCTTCATCAAGTTTGGTCAGACCTGAGGAGAGTTTTGTAACGACTTCCGGAGGAAGATTTTCTTGCGTATATGCTCCGACGAGACCGATGGTTTGCTTTTGCGCGAAAGCAATATTGAACTCCGAAAAATAGCGGGAGGAGAATATAATCCCACCAAAGAGAAGTAGTCCTACCAAGAATGAGAGAAGAATGGTTTTACCAGACTTCTTTATATATGCCTTGATAAGCCAAAATATAAGTCTTTTACGAATAACTGCCATAATATAGATTGAGAGTTAAAAATTGAGAGTTGAGAATTATGCAAGTATTATATTTAGTAACTTTCAATTTTCAACTCTCAACTTTCAATTAAGTTTATCTATTTTGTAGTACCAGGAGTGTGATTGATAGGATAGCCAGTATAGCGGATAGGGCTATGGT
Source organism: Candidatus Levyibacteriota bacterium (assembly GCA_013816255.1). Classification (GTDB taxonomy): domain Bacteria; phylum Patescibacteriota; class Microgenomatia; order Levybacterales; family UBA12049; genus JACDET01. The sequence continues at coordinate 31,560 of JACDET010000015.1, forward strand.
GGCGATAACGAGGAACTTTTGGGCGCTTCTTTTACTGCGGTATGCTTCTCCACCGCCGCCAAAGACAGGTGAAAGACCAGTTCCTGGAGCTTGAAGAAGGATTACTGCGACAAGGAGTACTGCAATGAGAATCTGAAAAATTGATAAAGCCATAATTGGATTATATACCAAACGGCTTTAATTTACAATAAAATCTAAGCCTTATTAGGCACACTAAAATACTTTTACATAATCTTTGTCATTTGAGTGAAGGCGAGGAATCTCTTATCACTGATTTTACTTTAAAGATTACTATGTGAGATCCTTCCCTTTCGCTCAGGATGACAATTAGATGTATTTAGTTATAGTTTTCCCCAGCTTTGCTGCATCGTGGTAAAGTGGGAAATCTATATTTACTAAATCCTCTTCTATAAGTGTAACGTTTTGTGTTGAGCTTGTGTCAATTGCTATATAGTCATAGCGGTACTTCTTTGGAATTTTTGGAACTGTGTTATTATTTGCAAATACCATATCAAAAGGAAACGTACCTACGTGGTCTTCAAACGCACGGATAAAGCTTTGCAGTGTATAGCCTTTTGTTTCAAAGGGTTTGTTGGCGATATTGAGTACAAATAGTTTTTTGGCTTTACTCGCGAGTAGTGCATCCTTTATTTTGGGTATAATAAGAACAGGTAATTGATTGGTATATAAGTCGCCTGGGCCACTAATGATCACATCTGCTTCCAAAATATTTTTGATTACCAAAGAATTTACCTGGGGATTCTTTGGTGTGATATAGATACTTTTAATGCCATGCGGTTCAGCGTATAGCGCAAGGTCCATTGTCGTTTCACTGTGTAGCCGTCGTCCGTCGAGCGTAAATGCACTTAATCGTGTGCGCTCATCTGTCGCTGGTAAGATGTCAGCCTTCACACCAAAAATCTTTTTTATGGCTTCAAGGGCTTTATAGAAATCGCCTGTTCTCTGGAGTTCAGCCAACAGCATAAGATTACCCAATTTATGACCACTGATTTCTTTTGCTGTTTTATGCATCCCTGGGAACCGGTGTGTTACTAATGCTGCCAATTCTCTATTTTCCATGAGTGCTGCAATACAGGAAACAATATCTCCTGGAGGCATCATGTTATAGCTTTTGCGGAGTCTGCCTGATGAACCGCCATCATCTGCCATAGAGGTAATGACACTCAGTTGTGGATTGAAAGGCTTTAACCCTTGTAGTAAGGAACTTGTTCCACGCCCTCCGCCAAGACAGACAATTTTTTTACGTACAGTCATAGTGTTACTCAATAAGCCACCGGATTATAGCATTGATAGCTGCCAAAACAAATGCAGTAAAGACGTACGCGAAGAAGGTGTTGAAGTCTATGACAGGCGTGATGAAGCCTGCGATATTGAACCGTTCATAAGTAAAAGGTTTGACCGTAATATCTGTGACGACGACTGTTAAAAGGTAGAGAATAAATGCATTGATAAAGATCGAAAAGAGCCCCATTGTGACAATGTTAATGGGAAAACTAATGATCGTGAGGATTGGTTTGATAATCAAAAACATTAAAGCAAGGGTCGTCGCTCCAATAAATAATGTGGTTGTCCCGCCATTAATTTCTAATCCGGGAATAATCTGCGGGAGAAAATAAAGAGCAAAGAGATAAATAGCAATGGATCGGAGTATTGTTTTCATAGGTGATATAGATTTATTTTATCACATTAATTACTGTCATCCTGAAACAAGTTCAGGATGACAAGAGTGCTGATCTGAAGTTGCGATTTTGTGCATTCCAGAGTATGATAAATACCAATGAATAACGTCCTTTGTCCTCATTGTGGTAAGCAGGTCGAACTCTCCGAAGCATTTACGCATCAAATGCGCGAAACTGTACGTGTCGAGCATGCAGCCAAACATAAAGCTGAACTTGAGAAAGCACAATTGGCAGTAGAGAAACAAGCATCGGAACATAAAGCAGCTCTAGAAAAAGCGACGCTTGAAGCTGAGGAAAAAGCTTTGAAGAAAGCGAAAGAAACACTTGAACTGCAACTGCGAAATACCCAAAATGAAGCAGAGGAGACGAGTAAACGAAACCGCGAACTGCAAGAGCAAATACTTGCATTGACGAAAGAGATGCGCAGTCTTACACAAAAAGATAAAGAGCGCGAACTCGAGATGCAAAAGAAGTTTCTGAAAGAACGTGAGCAAATTGAAATGGAAGTGACGAAATCGGTTAAAGAAGATTCGCGTTTGAAGGAGATGGAACTGCAAAAGCAACTTGATGATACAAAGAAGGCATTGGAAGATGCGCAACGAAAAGCTGCACAGACTTCCCAGCAATTGCAGGGAGAAGTGTTGGAACTTGATTTAGAAAATCAATTAGCCGAATACTTTGCAACAGATGAAATTAATCCTGTCCCAAAAGGTTTTGAAGGAGCAGATTTACAACAGGTTGTCAAAAATAAGTTTGGGAATAAGGCTGGTATCATATTGTGGGAAACAAAACGAACCAAAGCTTGGGGTGGAGATTGGACAATAAAATTAAAAGATGACAAAAGGCGTATCGATGCTAGTTGTGGAATCATCGTGAGTGATGTCCTCCCAAATGGTATTACGACGTTTGGGTTTTATGAAGGAGTTTGGGTCACGTGTTTTAAGTATGCTTTACCGTTGGCGAATGTACTGAGAAATGGTCTGATGGAAGTTGCAATCGCGCGGGCTACTGCTGCACACAAAGATGAGCGTCTGGAAGCATTATTTAATTATCTGACCAAAGATGGTTTCCGTAACAAATTTGAAGCACAGGTCGAAAGCCTTGTCGCACTAAAAAACGATCTTGACGCAGAACAACGTTCAACCGTGCGTATGTGGAAGAAGCGTGAGATGCAATTGAACCGTTTGATGGGCAATACTGCTGCTATGTATGGAGAACTCCAAGGCATTCTCGGTTCATCCCTACCATCCCTTCCAAGCCTTGAGTCACCGACATTGATGAGTGGAGATGACGAACAGAAAAGCCTGTTAGATTGAAAGTAGACCTCACCCCAACCCTCTCCTAGAAGGAGAGGGAGGACAATGTATTACGTTGTTCCTTCTCATTGCAGAAGAAGGTTAGGATGAGGTCCATAATGATATGACCAAACCTACTTTTGAACATGAACAATTGCATTGGGATAATGGATTGCAGTTTATTGCTGGAGTTGATGAAGTCGGGCGTGGGTGTTTCGCCGGGCCCGTTGTGGCAGCGGCAGTTATTTTGCCTGCAGGATTTAGTGCTACTGATAAAATAAATGATTCTAAGAAGTTATCTGCCAAGGTGCGAGAGGAATTGGATTTGATTATCAAAGAACATGCTGTCGCGTATTCGATTGCTGAGATATCGGTGCCAGTTATTAATGAAATTGGTATTGGCAAAGCAGCACAATTAGCCTTTACCAAAGCTATTATTGGTTTGGAAACTCCGGCTGAGCATATTTTGGTCGATGCGTTTTTAATTAATACGATTACTCCTGATATCCAAACCCCAATTATTCACGGTGATAGCA
>JACDET010000067.1 GCA_013816255.1 Candidatus Levyibacteriota bacterium
CCAGTAAATCGCCCTGTGCTAGTAACGTCCAATGACCGGGCAGGAGCTGTATTGCCAATGCCAACGCTACCGTTGTTATAGTAAATATCTGAACCCACCGTCTGCCACTGAGAAGTAGCACTTGATGCGTCTATAGTAAGTTTCTTGCCTCCAGCATCAGGTGTCAATGTAATCCCTGAGCCTGCTGCAAAGGTGAATGTGTCTTCGTTGGAATCTGCGGAAATCGTGGTTGAACCGACAATAAAGTTGCTAAATATCTTTTGTGCTGTACCGGGATCACTGTTGGTGATAGTCAAGCCGTTCAATGTAATTCCAGCGCCTTGAGAGAACGCAACTGATCCTGCTTGACCTTGTACAGAAAGCACGCCCGTATTTGTAATCTCTAAGCCATTCAAACCAATACCTGCACCAGTTGTTAAAGCAACAGCACCTGATTGACCCTGGAATGAAGAAACTCCAGTAGAACCAGCTGAGATTGTTGGATTCTGAGGATCTCCTGTTATCGTTATATTTGATCCTGCAAGTACCGAATAGAGAACGTTTGATGCAGTTAATTGTCCAGTGCCTGCATCAATATCTGCATTTTTTGTGTCTATTCCCCCGCTCAAAACTGAGACACCCTCAACCGTGAGCGATTTCTTTACGGCAACTGTATCGAGAAACGTCACAGGTTTCCCAAAGATACCAGGAACATTGACATTGAGCATGTAGACGGGTCGCTTGTCTCCCGCAGCTAAGACAGCACCATTGACTAATCCTACCCCAGCTTTTCTAGCTGGCCCCTGGCTGTGCGTTAATCCAATTGAAACGAGAAGGAAAAGCAGTATGACACTTGTAGCCCCAGCAAAGGCCATAGCATGTTGTGGATGCGAAAAGAATCTCGGAGAGGAATTGATACTCTTTGGTGTATTAAAGTTATAATTTAATTGCTTTGGTTGCTCGCCTATAGAGGATGTGGAAACAGATTCTGACTCCTGCCTGGATGACTCTGAAACTGTCGCTTGAGAGAATTCTTTAGCACTATTTGCATCTAGTGCACTAACCACTTCATACGCTTGATCAAGGGGAGAAACGATTTGAACAGGAACTGGAGGCGTTGCAATTGGAGAAACTTCACTATTCTCCGCTTTGCCTTGATTTGATTCTTGATAAGTAACTCCTACTTCCGGAGCTTTTACCTCTGAGATAACTCCCTTTGCTTGCGTAAATAGTTGAAGCTCTGAGAGCGTGTAGCGGCGTTGGTTACCCACAGTTCTTTCAGGCTGAAGGCGTCCGCTTGCATCCCAGCGGCGGAGCGTCTTTGTTGAGACGCCAAGAAATTGCGCAGCTTCTTGTATTGTGAACAGTTGTTTTTTCATATGGCAGGATTTGTAAAACTTGGACAGACCTGCCTGGTGTCCAACTTTTGCTAGTATATATATTACTACATATATTAATTATGCTTGTCAAGCATGAGTTAATCTTATCATAATCACATCATATCTAAGCATTTAGTCACGTTTCCAGCATGTCCAACTTTTTTATCAGCATCTCAGCAATGTAAGAAAATGAAACATTTTCACAGCTTCATAATAGAAAACATTTTCACAATATATTTCCTATCTATTTCGATAGCTATTGATGAGGTTTAGTATAGTTAAAGATTTTCTCAATAATTCTTGTCATTCTGTTGCTAGAATCGCTCAGATTTATTTCTGCGGCAATTATTCCCGGAGTTGGATTAACAAATGCTAATGCGCATATGAAAGGACCTGAGATGATGATTCATTTTCTGCGTACGTCATAGTCGTTGCTGTATGCGCCAGATCCAAAAGAGAAATGATTGAGACAAAACTGGAGATTTTATTTCTTAGACAACAGGCTTTGACTCAAGAAATACTTGGAGCTCTGGAAATGTACTGCAGCGTAGATTGCATACTGTTTGCTTCGGGTGCAGATGCCTTCTTGTATCCCAACGACAAAGCGGCTTGATTGAGACACCGAGAAATTGAGCAGCTTTTTATATTATAAGCAGTTTTCTTTCATTCGACAGAACTTGCAAAACTTGGACAGACCTTCCTAGTGTCCAACTTTTGCTAACATATAGTAACGAGGCTTTTCAAGCACGATTTATTAGTATCTTTATCACATCAATATCAAGTTATTAACCTCATTTTTCTCGATGTCCAAGTTTTTATGTAAATCTCTGCATTGCCAGAAGATGCTCTCTTTTTCACAATGTGTTCCCTATCTCTTTGATAGCTATTAATAGATTTTATCACTACTGGTACGTTATCATTTTTAAAATTTGAAGTTTTCTTTTACAGAGTATCTATTGGTATCAAAATATAAATTAATGCTCAATCTGATCTTTGTCATACTTATGCAAGGAGACGCCTCCACGTCGGGAGAGAACGAAACATATTGTAAATTCGCTGCCTCACATATGCCCTTGCTCAATACATCCCGACTATGCGCGTCTCTCCTAATAGGAAAGCATAATAAATCTACCTCTTGACGCCCGAAAGAAACTTAGTTTACTATTAATATAATACTAACAGTAGAGATGTATGAGAATTCAGAATAATTTTTTTATGAAAGGTCGAATAAATAGAACACTACTTTTTGTCAGCTTGATAAGCTTGTTGGCAATTCCCCTTACGATTATTACGTTACAAAATAGACAAGTAATCAAACAGCAAGCAAGTGGTGGAGTGGCAACAGCGATTCCAACCTACCAATCAATTGGCCTGTATTGGAGCCCGACCGGCGGATCAGCATTAACGAAAGCCACAGTACAATACCGTAAACAAGGAGATACGACGTGGAAAGAAGCCCAACCGCTCTGGTATGATAGTCGCAGTATTGACGACAACTTGCCGGAATACCGTGGCAGTATCGTGACGCTCCAAGCGGGAACAACATATGAAGTCAAGCTCACTCTTGCAAGCGGACCCACAACGACTATAACCACAACTACGTGGATAGATCCTGAAAAGCTGCCAGTCGCCAGAACCGTAACGGTGCCTGCGGGCGGGCCATATACTATTACCGAAGGGGGCACAGCTGATGGGTATGTCTTATACACGGCCGCTCCGGGCAGTACAATCACTGCCTCAACAGTGAAGACAGACAACCAAAACGGTGTGGCTGTCGATGCTTCCTATGTGATTGTACGCGGCCTAACGGTCAAAGGCGGTATGAATG
>JACDET010000016.1 GCA_013816255.1 Candidatus Levyibacteriota bacterium
AGGCTGGGATATGACGTCAAGATACTACAATCGCTGTGATCAATTTCTTCCAATTGACCTCAATTCCTACCTATACAAGTACGAAAAGGACTTTGAACTGGCATCACAAATACTAGGGGAGAGAAGTGAAGAAGAGAAATGGCACGAAAAAGCCAAAGAACGGGCAGGGGAGATAAATAAATATATGTGGGACGATACAGCTGGGATGTTCTTTGATTATGGATATGCCTACGGCCGTAAAAGCAACTTCTTATCACTCGCCTCTATTACACCACTTTGGGCAGGGTTTGCGACGGAATATCAAGCAAAACGTATTGTTGAAAAGCTTAATAAGTTTGAAACTCCTTATGGACTCACAATAACAGCAAAAGAATCTCTGGCCAAACCAATTGACCTGTCAAAGATTCAAACCAGGTATCATCCTGCCATTGAAGAGATCGTGAAGCCTAAGCAATGGGATTATCCAAACATCTGGTCGCCACTTGAATATCAGGCTGTCATAGGGCTTCTCAGATATGGATATACTGATGAAGCGCGTCGCATAATGGAAAACTCTGTTAAAGCGCACGCAGCTGCATTTAGAAAGTTTGGAACGTTCTTTGAAAAGCTTAATGGTGAAACCGGTGAAACCGGTTCTGGCGCGTTGTATGGTGACCAACAAGGATTCGGCTGGACCAATGCAGCGTTCTACCGATACGTCCAAATTCTCGATGCACTAGAAAGTGGTCAGAATATCTATAAAACAGCGGCTCCACAAGAACCCCCATACGATTTAGCCATTCTTCATTGATCAATTACGCATCTCCAGCATTACATAGGCCTCAAATCGAATTCTACGGCGTTTAAGGCTAGATTTAGTAGTTTAAACTACGCCATTAGCCTCAAACAGTTCGAAATGTCAAACTGTATGTAGTGGCGACATTCATGACGCAACAATAAGCGCGATAAATCACGCCACTACAATAGTAATCGAACCTTGTGGAAACAAAGTCCATGAAAACATCCCCCCTGCCAAAATGAGGCTAAGGGGAGTCCCATTTATATTATTTACCCATAATTCAGGTATCCGCACATACGTATAAACAGTCAGTTTAAGGCCAAATCTCGTGTCAAAAGTTATAAATAAATATATATCAAAGTGACTATGGGATGTCACGATTTAGGCAAATTTAGCCTCAAATCAAGGTGATAGAATGGCAGAGATTATACGATACATGGTAGATGATCATTGGAAATTGGATATTTCAAATTAGTCATTGGAAATTTAGTTTTGCTCCTCCCCTCAAATCTAGCCTTATCATGTCGTAAAAGTATTATTCTGCGACATAGACTCTGTAGCGCATTCTGGCCTTATCTCTATTTTAAAAATTTTTTTATCTAGGAGACAGAAGTATAGCAGTAGACATATTGTTACCCTGTACAACATTCACTATGAATGATCTCTGTCACAATCTACATGCTAAAGATGCGTGTTAGAGGGTCCTCCTCCGGTGAGGGCCCAAATGGCATAGTTAAGGACTTTGTAAGGCTTATTGTCGGCACATCTCCTCGATAAACAGAGTGCTCTATAATTGTATCTAGATGATGATTCAAAAAACGTTGTTATTTCAATCTAAATAGTTATTTTTAGCCTCGCATATTGCTAAGATGTATTTTCGTATTTTTTTCATTTCGAGTCTTTACTCCATTAGCAATAGATAGAAAATAATGCTATATATACTACACTTTACATTTTAAATAGGTATGGAGTTATTCCCGAATACAACAATTGTAGTCATATAGATGCACACATATCTGATATCTCATGCTTCTTTCAAAGTTTATAATAAAAAATGACTTATAATAAGTGATCAAACTATATCATTTGAACCTGTGAAAAGTATGCTGTGAAAAGTTATCCACTACTATATCATAGTATATCAATAATTATATAGGACGCTACTCTCCTACCTCCCACTTCTCCACTTTTAGCTTCAAAAGTGTTGATTCTATCACAGTTTGTTAAGAAAATATAATTATTAATAACAATTATTTCTCATTTCTCATTTCTCATCTCTCATTTCAAAACCTGCTACCCTGCTTTATGCTTAAAAACCTTAAATTTGAGGCTATTTGTGGCTATTTCCCCCATGATGTGAATAACATCAATACAAAAAAGACAATCGTCCCTACCCAGACATATTCCCACAATATCCCCTTAAATAACCTCTTCTCAAGCCAAATATGACTAAGCCCCACTATCGAATAAAAAAATCCGGTTAAGAATAAGGCTGTTACGGTTGGATTACTTGGCCAAAACCAGACTAAGGTAGCCACTTCAATAAGACAAACTGTCAGAGCAGACACCCAGAGTGCTAATGGTTGTGAATACTTTTGGAGCGTATACGTCCATAAAGAATGATAAATTAATAAATATGTAAAGATACCGACGAGAGCAATGACAGGAAATATAATTGCGTGGAATGAAAAGATGATGTTTGTTAAGAAAAAGTATGTGATCAGTGTGATAACAAATGATACAATTCTTGCCCCTGAAAGCAATTGAATCGTTCTTGAGGAAGAAACAATAAAGATATTCTGACTAAGGAATAACGAGTAGAGCCCAAATGCATATACACCTGTGAGTAATAGTCGTACGAGAAATGTTGTTGGTGTCAAAAAGTAAAAGAATCCAAAAGCCAAACTGTATAAAAATGGCAGTATAAATACTTGATATGATTTATTTTCTTTGAGGTCAGCACGTATTGCCCAAAAGAGAAACAAACAGGTAAAAAATGGTAATGCGAATGCAATAAAAATTCCTGCTTGGTTGAATTGAAATTCAGCAAGAAATAAACCAATAGACAAGGCTAAAATGCCTACGACAAACTTTTGTCTTTTGTCTATGGAAAAACTGAGCCTTCTCCCCTTTTTAATTCCTGATATTGGTCTGGGTCTAATATTCATGGCCACGGTGATCCTCTACTTTAGTTCCCCCTCATCAATTCGTCAGGAATATCGAAATTTGCATATACCTTTTGCACATCTTCATTATCTTCTAACTTTTCAATAAAAGTTAAAGCTTTTTCTACATCTTCTTTATTAGTAATCGTACTAATTACTACAGGCCTAAATGTGAATTCGGCTCCATTTATCGTTAATCCTTCTTTCAAAATTGCATCTCTGACTTTTGCTAAGTCATCAGGTTTGGTATACAAAAGGACTTCTGTATCAATCTCTTCAATATCATCTGCTCCATGATCAGCTGCAAACATAAATATATCATCAAGTGACTTCTCACCTTTTTCAACAGTAATAACAGCCTTTTTCTCAAACTGATACATGACACTTCCCTGTGCGCCCATGTTGCCACCACTTTTACTAAAGATACTTTTTACCTCAGCAACGGTTCTCACTTTGTTATTGGTGAGTCCTTCAACAATAATACTAAAACCACCAGGACCAAATCCTTCATAGAGAACTTCATCGAGTTGTTCAGCTGACGCACCACTTGCACGCACAATCGCGCGGTCAATATTATCTTTTGGCATATTTGCCCCGCGTGCAGCTTCCATAGCTAATCGAAGTTTGAAATTAGTTTCAGGATCAGGAGAACCTCCGCCTTGCCGCACAGCAATCGTTATAGCCTTTGAAAGCTTTGTAAATAACTGTCCGCGCTTTGCATCATTGGCACCTTTTGCTCGTTTGATTGTCGCCCATTTCGAATGTCCAGACATAGTAGCGTTTAGAAAGTTAGCGTATAGCGTTTAGGAAACAATATATTTCTCTACGCTAAACGCTTTAATTCCTAGACGCTTATTATACCTCGTGTGTGTTGACTTTTGCAAGAATTGTTAGTAAAATTACTTTCAACTCGAGCTCGCATATGGTTTCACTAAAATCTCAAGCAATACAAACCGCCCTTGTGGGAGATTGGCCAAATGCCGTAAGTCTTAACCAACTTATTCTTCAGGAAGAACCCAACGATATTGATACGATGAACCGCCTCGCATTTGCTTTTTTGAGTTCAGGAAATCCAAATGATGCCAAAAATCTGTATGAAAAAGTACTCATGCTCGACATGAAGAATCCTATCGCAATCCGCAATTTAAAAAGACTCAATGATTTTACTGTGAAGCGCCCAAGCATTATTATCAATAATCTCTTTATCGAAGAACCTGGTAAAACAAAAGTTATTGAACTTATCAACATTGCGGATAAAAAAGTTATATCGCATCTCCGATCAGGTGAAAAATTAGATATCAGAATTAAAAGAAGCAAACTTTTTACATATGATTCAGAAGATCAGTTCGTTGGAATGCTCCCTGACGATCTTGGACAGAGACTCATTAACTTTATCGAAGCAGGAAATGAATACGAGTCCTATGTGAGAACTGTTGATAATAATAAAGTGACTGTATTTCTGCGTGAAACCAAAAGAGTGAAGAAGTTCCGAAATCAACCATCATTTGTTTCAGGTAACGATAAAGCCAAATTTGCTCTTCCAACCAGTGCAAGCGCAACTAAAACAAAAGCTCAACCTAAGTCTGATACGTCCTTGGATGATGATGAATCGTAAATCACGCGGTTGTGATGCAAATCCTTTTTAACTCCTGGTAACTCTTTCAACTTCTTTTGCCTTTCCAACGACCATAAGGCTAATAGGACTGAAATTAATCCAATGATAAAAATGATTTGTAGTAACATATTATTCACGTCATTGCGAACGAAGTGCGGCAATCCGCGGCTAGGTCACTATCCTAATGGGAATTGCTTCGTTCCTCCCTCCAAAGACGGGCGGGCGTAATGATTATTTAAAACTTCTTTGTATTCCTCGTGTCTTCACCGAGTATTATAACAATATCCGCAATTGGTTGTCGTGTAAGCTCTGACGCGGGAAAGTTGAGATACTTTTCAATTTGTTCACGGGTGTATGATTGCTCACCATAATATTGTAATTGCGATTTTGCTTGCGGCGTATGCGATGTCGAAACTTCAACAACGTTTGCGCCCATATTGGTGAGTATTCGCCCTAACCGTTGTCCTGCCCCTGAAATATTTGATGCATTAATGATTTGGATGCTTACATTTTCAGAAGATACCGTCGGGTCATTTAATGCCCGAGCAATAATAGTATTATTCTCTGGATTTTTTTCAGAAAGTGTTATATCCCGGATAACTTTATTATTTGAAATTATCTCTCTTGATAAAAGTGTCAGACGGATGAAATCAATTATCGTTGCGTTTGTCCCAATTGCATTCCAGTTCCGTGTCGCGTTCCATAATGTTGTCGTCACATCTTGATCAAATGAAACAGTGTTACGGATTTCTAACTGTGCATCTGCTGCAATGCCATGATTCTCAGCTAGAGACGTGTAAGGAATATTTTGGTCCTTTACAGTAAGTACTGCCAATGCAGGCACTTGCGGGCTAAATGCAATAACCTGCTTAACCCGCTGTTCTTTTGTAACTGCTAACGTAAAATGATGCTTTCCATCATATTTACTTGATTGCACAACAAAAATTAACTTTATAAATAAGGAGATTGCGATGACGGTAAAAACCAGTACTGCATACAGATAAAATGTCTTAAGACTTTTACTCTCTTTCTGTACAGTTTTTCTCTTCATACTATTATTATACCTATCGTCGTTGAGTTTTGTACCCCAAGAGTACTTGCTTCGTAGAAGCGGCGCATAAAAAGGCAAAATCAATGACGAGGCATACTACACTATTTATAAAACGATTTAAGAGGAATATATAAACTCATCCACTAGGGATTGTCATGTCTTAACGTCATTGCAGCGTAAACTGCTCGAGGCACGCAGAGAGCTCATCAGGCAATGATGCTTCAAACGTCAGTAGCTTTTCAGTTGTTGGCTGATTAAAAGTTATCTTTGCTGCGTGTAAAAATACTCGGGGCAATACTTTGCGGTCATCCCGTGAAGTTTTCCGTCCTGCATAAAGAAAATCCGCAAAGATTGGATGATTGATATATTTGAGATGCACACGGATTTGATGCGTTCTTCCTGATTGCGGGTACATTTCAACCAAAGTCAATTTTTCTTTTGTTTTGGTATTGAGATAGACTTTTAATACTTTGTATAAAGTTTTGGACTCCTTCCCCCCCGGCAAAATCCCAAACTTATTTTTATCCCAGGGCAACCGCCCAACTGGCACACTGATCTCTCCTTCATCTGGTGCAATTGAACCATGGGCGAAAGCAACATAAGCTTTTTTTACTGTCCGGTCATGGAACTGCTTTTGTAGTTTTACAAATGCTTGCGGATTCTTAGCAAGAATAAGGACCCCAGAGGTTTCTTTATCGAGTCTGTGAACGATACCACCTCGGCTGTAAAAATCAAGTTCAGGATCCCACCCCTCTTCTCCAAATTTCTTGTTTTCTACAACTCCGTCTGTTTGTATACCTATATGCTTCTCTGCCCAATCTTGAACCGTTATTTCATTTTTGGTTGTTGTAGCACGGTTTACTGTCATTCCTGCAGGTTTATTGACAACTAAAAGATCTTCATCTTCATACAGTATTACTATATTCATATTACTTAGTAAGCATTCTACGGTGATGCGAGAATGGCCGTGCTTCTCGTATATAGAGAACAATACTGAAAAGGAGTAAACCGACTGTCGTAAGTGTATTTGGATGTAAAATATACTGTTGCAAGTTATTTAGTGACGCTACTAAAGATGTTAATAACGTAATGAGCGAGAAAAAGAGTAAGAAAAGAATTGCGATTGTTCCCTCTTTAAGATTACGGCTCATGAGTTTTGGCTTGAGAAATTGCACAAAAAATATCATTAATAAGAAAAAGAGTACAGCATTAAGCAGTGTATAAAGAAGCTCATTTCTCTCGACCAATAAAGCACTCATTACGTATGCTACGGGAAGTGCAAATAAGAATGAGAGACTAAAAAAATCGCTTATTCTACCCAAAAGAATCTTTTTGTATTTTCCAACTACGAGAAGCGAAAGAACGCACCCAATAATTGCTCCAATTATTGAGAACCCGCTGTCTGTAAATGAGAAAAATTGTAAAAAGATATTTTTACCATTTTGATAATTGAACAGAACGTAAAATATTCTTGAAAATATCAAACTTATCCACAAAGTGATAAAAGCAATATCAAATGCTTGCTCCAAAGATATGCCTTTTCGTATAAAGACATAATCATCTTTCACCAATCTATACAGTGAATAAAGAAAAATAAATACCGATGGTAGTAAAACAATTAAATGCATGTTATGTAACAAAAAGTAAAACAAATCCTAAGACAATCAAACTAATCCCAATACCGATAATGACAGATCCAACACCAATGATATCTGCAAGTCCCCCTACCAGAATAATTGGTAGTAATGAAAGTAATCCTATGAGTGTACTTAGGAACCCGTATATTTTACCACGGAACTCTTCAGATGTTTTTTCTTGCAATATTGTATTGGCTGGGACAAACACCAAAGAGTTGGCCAAACCCAAAACAAATGCCAAGAAGAACGTTATATGAAAAGTTGTGATATCAGGTATATAGTCATTTAACATTTGCACAAAGTCACGGGCCACTACCCGTTCACCAAACGGCAAAAGAAGCATTGATAAGCCAGAAAGAAAAACACCGGTGAGAATAAGTTTTTCTTTGTTTCGTTTTCTCAAAAAGCTTGCAATGATCAAAGCACCAGTTACCATACCAAGTGCTGCCGGCGCAATAAAAACCAATGGAAATTCTTCAACACTCACTTTTAATACTTGTGACGCATATCCAGGAGCAACCGTCGCCAAGGTGAGAACCAAAATTTGTGATAATGCTAAGAGAAAAAGTGAACGGAAGACTTCAGATGTTTTGGACATAAGTGTAACTGTCCTCCTAATATCACGGAAAATATTGAGATCCTCATTTTCTTTTTTGAGAGGATTAGGTTTGTGATAGGTAGGTTTTATAAACCCTATGAATAATGACACGAAAAGGAGCATAATTCCTAAAAGTATTGCCATATAAAATGGCTCCAAAAAGATAAGCAAAGGACCTGAAAGTACATACGCCACAAGCATTGATCCAAAGATAGCCAAACCAAAAAGAGCATTTGCACCAATAAGATATTTCGGCCGCACAAGAAGCGGTATCATCGGACTTTCAGCAGGAATAAAGAATTGTACCAAGACATTAAAAACAAAGGATATCAAGTAAACCATAATCAGATTATCTAAAAAGAATGCAAGAAGTATAAGAAGAAACGCACGCAAAACAGTCGTTATGATAAGGACTTTTTTCTTATCCCACCGGTCAACATAAGCTCCGGCAAGTGTTCCAAACAATATAGCAGGGATAGTAAATGAGAGCACTGCAAGAGAAACAGCTGTGTTAGACTCTGTCAGTTGAAAAACGATAAGGATGAGGAAAAAGTTAAAGAGATGTGTTGAAACTTGCGTAAAAATTTCCCCTATCCATAAATAAAGAAAGGATCTTTCTGATAAAACACGGAGAATGTATACGTTCATGCTGACGCTTTTTCTGAATATGCACCTGTGCGTGTATCAACGCGGATTTTGTCACCTATGCTGATAAATAGTGGCACCTTTGTTTTGAGTCCATTCTCAAGAATTGCTTCTTTGAAAACATTGGTTGCAGAATTTCCTTTTGCTCCCGGAGCGGTTTCAGCGACGACAAATGCCATCTTTGGAGGAAGCATGACACCGATCGGTTCTCCTTTGAGAAGGCTCACAGGAAAACTATCTCCGTCTTTTAAATAGATATGTTCATCAGCTATAACTGTCAAAGGTATTGCAACTTGCTCATACGTTTCAGGATCCATAAATAAGGCATTATCATCATCTTTATACAGATATTGCATTTCTCTTTTGGAAACAAGTACATCTTGTACTTTTGCTCCATTGATGTAACTCTTCTCGACAACTGAACCGGATTTAATATTGCGGACTTTTACTTTGATATTGGCTGAACCGCGGCCCATTTTGATGTGCTCATATGAAATAACCGTAAAAGACTGTCCATCTTCCTCAAATGCTATTCCTGCTCGGAGATCGGTAACTGATATCATGTTGGTTAGCGTCTAGGTTCTAGCGTCTAGCGACTAGGAACACTATCTAGATTTGCGCTCCTTTCCTTTAACTCTGATGTAGCCTGAACATGGTACGACTTCGACACCTTTTTTCTCAAGTTCATCAAAGTAGAGATTTGCACCAATTGAATCACTGGACATGTGCCCTGCATTAATGACATTCACGTGCAGTTTCTTCATTTCTTTGACAGCATCTTCTGGCATATGCATATCGATGATTGTGCCAATACCGGTCTTTGCAAGTTCCATATAAATTTCCTTCGCTGGATTTGTCCCACCTGTATAGAAAACAGCAACTTTACCTGCTCTACTCTTTTCACTTCCAGAGATAACCAATGGACCTGCTTTTGCTTTTGTCGCCTCAATATATTCAGGAATTTCCATAAGATCTTCCATAATCTCTCCAACGGTGTCATAGTCTTTACCTTTGATGTAATCAAGAATGAACTGATTTCCTAAGTTGTCCCAGATTGTATGAAGAGACATAAATGGTACGTCCAAAAGTTTTGCAGTATCTATTGCTTGATTGTAGTTTGTCGGATGGATCTTTCGCTGTACATCAACCATTCTCCCTTGCATTAATGCATGAGATACATTTAAAGGCATTCCATTAACACCATACATATCAGTTTGGAGATCCATTACTTCGTGCAATGCTGTTAATGCTGAACCTTCCGGATGATGTGCAATAAGGAGGTCTAAGCCCATTCCTTTTTCATTCAATCGGTCAAAAAGCAAAACCTCCGCACTTGCGATATCAATACCAGCTAAGATCTTTTTAACCTGTTTCGTTGGATCTCCATGATACATTCTGGTATCTGAATATGGATTGGTTAAGTTCTCAACATCATAAAACTTTTTCTTCTTCTCAGATAACTCTTTATATTCTTTCTTTGCCTTTTCAAGTCTCTTGTTAACGAAACTTTCTCCGCGAGGATCAGCTTTAATAGCCATTTGGATAGCAAGATCATATATTTCTTGAATAGTCATACATAGCAGTATATAATAGGAGGAAGTTAAATTCAAGGTTGAACATACTTTGAGTATATTCTTCGAGCGAAGTCGAGAAGCAACATGTGGTAAAGAGGTTCAGTTCTCGACTACGTTTCACTCCGCTCGAACAATATAAAAAGCCGAGGTGGCGGAATGGTATACGCGGTAGTCTCAAAAACTACTGGTCGCAAGGCCTTGAGGGTTCGAGTCCCTCCCCCGGCACTGATATTCGCTTTCCTCGACTTGCTTCGCGGCGTTGAGGAGCGCTACATCAGTGCACGCACTTTCTCAACTAGTAAGCCGCGAATATCAGTCCTGTCGGAGTGCTCTTCAGTGAAGCTTGCGAACTGAAGGAAACGGATGACAAGACATAGGTATGTTCTACATTTACATATTAAAAAGCCTCAAGGATAATAAATTATACACGGGATTCACATCAGATTTAAGAAAACGCTTAAAGGAGCATCAATACGGGAATGTTGAATCAACGAAAAACAGACGACCATTAGAGCTTATTTACTACGAGGCATATAAAGAAAAAAAGGGTGCATTATTAAGAGAAAAGTATTTAAAGACAACGAGAGGTAAATCCCAACTTAAAAAACAGATTAACCTAGATTAATTAGAACTTCCCCATCTTCTTCGCCAATTTCTCAGTATCTTTCAATAATTTTTCAACTTCATCCAGCCCCTTATTCCAAAAAGCTGTATCAGTGATATCAATTCCCAAATTTTTAAAGATATCCTTTGGAGATACTGATGTTCCTGCTGATAAGAACTCTTTGACTTTCCCTATAAACTTCGGGTCAGCTTTCACACCATTCTGCATTGATTTGGAGATCAGCAGTCCACTTGCGTATGAATAGACATAAAAGAATGCCCGGATGTGGGACCAATACACCCACCAATTCTCAGATCCTTTGGATTGCTCCACTCCTGGTCCCATGTATGCGGCCATGTGTTTTTGGAAGATCTTTCCGATCTCTTGATGGGATAAATAGCCTTTTTCTCGAAATGCTTTGTGCAGTTCTGCTTCAAACTGGTAGCATGCAATTTGACGGAAAATGGTCGCAATCTCTGAATCTAATTTGGAAACCATAATTCCGAACTTTGTCTCTTCATCAGCAGTTTTGAGAATCTCTTGCAACACAAAATCCTCCATGAATGTACTGGCAACTTCGGCTGTTGAAGTTGGTGTACCAAAGTTCAAAGCATTTTGCCCTTTCATCAATTCATCATTGATTCCGTGTCCCATTTCATGCGCCAAAGTCTCAACATCCCGAAGTTTATCAGTGTAATTTAACATCACATACGTCGGTTGATCGACTTGCCAATACACACAAAAGGCCCCTCCCCTTTTGCCTTTGGAGGGATACACATCGATCTGCCCATTCTCAAGAAACCGCTCCAATGCATCAGAAAACTCTTGATCAAGGTCTGTAAACACTTTATGCACCAATGCCGCTCCATCTGCAAAAGAATATGTCTTATCAATTTTGCCAAAAGGAACGCTTCTTTCATGATATGCCAACTTCGGTACTCCCATTAATTTGGCTTTGAATTGATAATACTTCTGTGCGATTTTATATCGTTTCGAAACAGTCTGCACCAAAGCATCCACAACGTCACTCTCCATATCATCTGCTAAATGCCGTGAGAAATCAGGCCGGGGCATACGTCGGATTTCGTCATCAATCTTTTTATTGGCAAGAATTGCATTGATCTCAGCTTCGGCTGTTTCAACCAATTGTGCAAATATATCATTGACGGCATCTGCTGCCTCGTCTCGAACCTTTTTCTTTTTACTACTGACAAGACTTATCAACTGCTCAAAGTTCATCTTCTCTTTTTTACCTGATTCAGTAAGGACTTCGCGCTCCTGCTTGGAGAGAAACCCTGAAAGCATTTGCTCCCACTTCATATGCGCAGGATCAGATTTCAAATTCATGATCTTTTCTTCGGCTTCGCTAAGGAGATAATCTGCTTGACGAAAAATCTTCTCCAGATAATGCTTGTACGGTTTTAATTGCGGATCTTTGAGGAATACCTTTTGTTTTGCTTTTGCGACTTTTGCCAAACGCAGTTCAAAAAATTGTAATTCATTTTGGAGTTTGGTACTGAAATCCAAAACCTTGGCAAACTTTGCTTTAATAGCCTGATCGTTTTGATCTTGCTGAGACCGAAGCCAGAAGTAATATCCTTCATTGCCATCAGTTCCAAAGTTGCGAAGCAATTTTTCATATTCATCCAAAGCTGTTTTGAGCACTTTTGGATCGGACAAATAATCTTCCCGCTTTGACCATTTAGAAACAAACTTTTTATTTGCCTTTTCTACTGCTTCACGGTTTTGTGCAATTGCCGGATCATTATTTGATTGAAACAATGGCTTTAAATTCCAAGATGTGTGTTTGATGTTTAATTTCGTCATAATATTCTTCGAGTGAACGTAGTGAATCGAGAAGCGGGAGTAGTTCTCGACTGCGTTTCACTCCGCTCGAACAATAACAAATTGTTACAACTATTTCAATAGACTAGCTTACAGAATAAACTTCTCAATCACATCCGCTACCCCATCCTCCTCAACACTTGGTGCGACATAATCTGCAATTGCTTTGAGTTCTGGTACTGCATTTCCCATCGCAACCTTCAAACCACATGCCATAAGCAGTGGGAAATCATTTGCTCCATCTCCAACTGCAATAATTTCTTTGGGATCAATTTGTAATAATTTTGCAGTTACAAAAACTCCGTGTTGCTTTGTAGCATTTGTATGGGTAATTTGCACCCAAAATGTTCCTTTCTTCCATGCAGTAATCTTATGAGCACTGATATCTACAATTGGATGCAGTTGTCTAATAAGCTCATCAGCTTGTTGAGACGTAAGATCTGGTATAGCAACTGTGGTCACGGGTTTCCCGTTACTTAAATTGTAATATTGAGCAACTATATTTTCTTTGGGCCCAGTATCAGTATCTTGCGGCGTAACATAAGGCATATTTAATTCTTTTAACAATACTTCCAACCGGGAACATGCGGTTTTAGACATATAACATGCTTCTATAATATCCTGCGTCTTGCTATCAATAATGAGAGCACCTCCCGCAACAACTGAAGGACCTGAAAGTGTTAATATATCCATAATAGGAATTGCCCATTTGTACGTTCTACCAGTACAAATTCCAACATAAATCTTTTTACTAGCTTGAGCAATAGCATCAATAACCAAAGGCGATGGTTCTCCTTTCATTTCATTTGGAATAGTCGTCCCGTCCAAATCAAGCATGAGTGCCTTGTAGTTTTTTTTCATAGTATGTCATAGCGAGACCATGTAATGGCAAAGCAATCTCTACTTTAAATTCTTTAACAGAGTTTGCCGCGTCGTTTCACTCCTCGCAATGACGGAGAGAAATTACAGTACCTTAATCCCAAACTTCTTCAACTCTTTCGCCAAAGCAAATAGTGGTAATCCAACTGCTCCGGGATAATCTCCTTCAATCCTTTCAACAAAGATCGCTGACAACTCTTGAATCCCATATGCGCCGGCTTTATCAAAAGGTTTTTCTTTCTTCACATAATCCCGAATTTCTTGTGCTGAAAGTGCTTTGAACCACACTTTGGTCTCAATTGACCTTGTCACAGTCTTCTTTGTTGTCGTATCAAGCAATGTGAATCCTGTGACAATCGAATGTACTCTGCCACTTAACTTTTTTAGCATTCTTCTTGCATCCTTTTCATCCTTTGGCTTACCCATGATTTCGTCATCGATCGCGACCATAGAATCCGCTGCCAAAACAACTGCGTCCTTTGCCTCTTTCATAGCTGCAGTTGCTTGTGCCTTTTGGAGTGACAACGATTCAACTTGATGAAGTGGTTTTAACCGTGGATTTAACTTCTCTTCAATATTGCTTGGTACCACTTCAAACTCCAAACCAATTTGCTTTAACAATTGTTTTCTTCGGGGAGATGCAGATGCGAGGATAAGCTTTTTCATGAACTCAATAATACATGAAAAGACTTGTTATTACTATTCTTTTTTAGGACGTAACGAAATACGGTGATATTTTTCATCCCTATCTTTGACTACTTCATCTAAATATACAACTTCATAGCCCTTATCACTTACTCTGCGATGAAGAGCAGGAGATTTAAGCGCATGCATAATTGACTTTTCCCTTGCCTATGCGTCATAAGTAACACGTTCCCCACCTACTCTTTGGTTTAATAAGTTATCAAACATAGTTTCTACTACTTTCAGGTTTTGACGAAACTCTTTTTTAACACCCATATCTTCAATCTCTACATGTCCACTGCCGGTTGGTCTAAGCAGAACATAGCCTGCTTTTTTCTCTCGGACAGACGTTACAAAACTACGTGGATCTCCTGCTGCTGCATTTTTATTCGTCTCTACTATAAAATTGCCTATCATATCTATTTGTGTCTCAGCACCATTGGTCAAATAACCGTCAGGATTTCCGTACTCTTCTCTTCGCAATTCTGTTATAAAATAAGCATCTTGAAAACCCGCAGGTTTAACGTCAACCACTGGAGAATCTTTTGGTTTTCCAACCAATATATCAAGACTTTGAGCATCCTTTCTCAGTATGCCTATTCCAGAACCATATTCTTTTGGCCCACTATGGTTATTATTTTCCATAATATATATCCTCCGTTATATTCTCTATTGTAACAAATTTTGCAAATTATACCACTATTCGTTTTGTCAATGGACTTAGCTGCACTAACAAAGTATAAGCAGTTGTATCTACCATAATTGCGCTTGCATTGAATGAGTTCTTGGCTAATGTTACATTTGTATAAACATATACCTTGTTCCCCACTTTGGAATCTTTTATCTCACTTATATCAATCATGGTAAGATTCATACTCACTCTTCCCAAAATTTTGCAAAACGTTTCGCCAATCTTCATAAAACCAACATTTGACAACCGTCTATCCACGCCGTCATTATACCCCGCAGCAACGACCCCAATGCGCATATCTTTCTTGGCAGTAAAGGTGAAATCATAACCTGATGACTCGCCTTTTGCCAAGTCTTTTATTTGCACAAGCGTTGAACTAAATGTTAATGCAGGTTGTAAGACTGTGTTTTTATTTAATGGATCAATACCATATGTAGCAATGCCTGGTCGTGCGAGATTACCGATCTTACCCCTATACTTTTTATAATGCAGCACTCCTAAAGAATTCGCCATGTGAATCCACTTCGGCTGTATCCCTGATGTATGAAAGAGCACTTGTGCAATCTGAAAGTTCTTCACTTGCTCTTTTGTTAAATCACCATATACATCCGCAGCTGCAAAATGCGACATGAGTCCTTCAATATGTACTCCTTTCATCGATTGTATTTGTGAAATAATAGCTGGCAAGGCGTCCATCGGCACTCCTTCTCTATGCATCCCTGTATCAACAAAAATATGTATTCCTGCGTGTGGTTGATATCTATAGACTGCCTCAAGCATTTCTTTCGTTGAGACAGCATACAAAAAAGGCAATTTCTTACCTTTAAGATTATCTGGATCAACATAACCCATGATAAGAATTGGAGTTTTGATTTTTTCTTTCAGCAACTCATATCCCTCATAAATACTATCAACGCAAAAGAAGGGCGCACCAACTGGATCTAAAGCTTTGGCAACCAACCCCAAACCATGTCCATATGCATTACTTTTCAAAGCAGGAGCAATTGCCAAGCCTGAACTTTGGGCTAAGTAATTATAATTGTGATGTAAAGCTAGAGAGGAAACTTCAATACGGTTAAGCGGCTTGTACTTTCTTTTTAAAAGAGAAAACATATCCATATTAAAATGATGTTTTAAGTTCTTTGGAACGCTCATGTCTTTCAATTGCTAACATGATGAGCTTATCAATAAGATCTGTATATGTGACGCCACTTGCTTCCCAAAGTTTTGGATACATACTGATTTTGGTGAACCCTGGAAGTGTATTGATCTCATTTACATAAATCTTTTTGTCCCTTGTTAAAAAACAATCAACCCGCGCCATACCTTCACAATTTAATGTCTTAAACGTTTTGATAGCCATTTGCTGCATTTCTCCAGCTAAGTCTTTTGGTACATTGGCAGGTAT
The DNA here is from genome assembly GCA_013816255.1 of Candidatus Levyibacteriota bacterium. GTDB lineage: Bacteria > Patescibacteriota > Microgenomatia > Levybacterales > UBA12049 > JACDET01. Next base: position 16,175 of record JACDET010000016.1, read on the forward strand.
TTGTAAACCCGCACCATCTGCATCAATATACTTTGCTTCGTACGAATAAAACTCATGATGTGGGATAATTTCACCAAGTACTGAAGCCTTTGGATCGTCATTGCCAAGAACCGCACATTCAATTTCGCGTCCGTCTATAAATTCTTCAAGCAATATTTTATTGTCATAGTGAAATGCGTCTTTTATAAAAGAGTCAAACTCAGATGCATCATGTATTTTATGGACGCCTACAGATGAACCTTGATTGGCAGGCTTCACAAACATCGGAAGTCCAAGTACTTTTTGTGCGTCTGCAAACGAAACAGACTCCCCTCTTTTGAGCGTGATAAATTTCCCAATTGGAATACCCGCATCACGCAGAAGCCTTTTCATTACATCTTTATCCATACCAACTGCGGATCCGAGAACATCTGCCCCAACAAACGCTACATCCATGATCTTGAGTAACCCTTGCATTGCCCCATCCTCCCCGAGCGTTCCGTGCAGAACTGGGAAAACGACATCGACTCTATCAATTGCTGCATCACTCAAACTCACCATTTGCTTTTTGTCTCCTGGAAGAACAGCGAGTTCGTTATTTGATTTGTTAAGACTAATTAACTTGGGATTATTTTCGTTGAGGAGGTATGCGCTTTGATTATTGAGAAGCCATCGCCCCTCTTTATCGATGCCAATTAAAACTATCTCGTACTTATCCGTATCTATTGCTTCGACAATACTTTTTGCTGATTGCAGAGAGACTTCATGTTCTGCTGATTTACCACCAAAAAGGAGTGCAACACGTATCTTTTTCATGTCTAGCAATAATACATTTTCTAGAAAGAAGAGTCAAACTCGTTTCTAAATCGTCGTTCCTGAAATCAAGCATTGTCATGCTGAACTCGTTTCAGCATCCCCAATAAGTTGTGTTGGAGATCCTGAAACGAGTTCAGGATGACAGGAAATTAAAATCCCAACTTCTTCCTCTGTTCATTCCAAAACTGCTCTTGCCGTGGTAATTTTTCCGCGTCTTCTTTGTGTTTTAACAATGGTTCAATCAGTCCTTCGAGATAGATCGATTGTGAGCCTTTAAAAAGGATCGCCTCTCCCCCACTCATATGTTCTTGTAAATATGCTAATGCCTGCGGCGCTTTTTCAAACCCGGGGGCATGAATCTTTTGTTTAATCAGTGGCAAGGTATATTTTGTAATTGCTTTCCCGACAAGAATGACTCTTTTTACATCCATACTATTTATCATGTGGGCCAACAGTTCATGTTCTTCTTTTTCTTCTTTCCCAAGCTCTTTCATGTCACCAAGCACAAGCCACTTTTCCTTTGCGGGAAATTTTTCAAACATAGCAAGCATCGCTTTGATTGATCCGAGATTGCCATTGTATGTACTATCGATGAGTACAGTATCCTTAACGCCTTTCAAAATCGTTGCACGACCAGGTGGCAATTGAAGAGAAGCAAACGTTGGATCAAAAGGTAATTGCAAATATTCCATTGCCTCTTTGCACATAGCGATTGAAAGAAATATCTCTTCAGGCAAAAGGCCTGTGAATGAATAGGATTCATTCTGCATTCTGAACGTAGTCCCCTCTTTTTTTACTGCGTATTGTTTAAGAAAATCTTTCTTGGTAATAATTTTTATCACAGCTTTTGTGCGAGAAACCTGATCAGATTCCAATTCTGAATCCCCATCAATAACTGCAAGTTCTCGACAATACTTTAGGAAGTATCCATATTCATATGCAATAGCTTCTTCAACCGTTTCAAACTCGCCTTCAGTAACAAGTGAGTCAAAGTTCATACTGTGTGTTCTCCCCGTACTCACCCACAAAACGACATCAGGTTGTAACAATGTAGCCAGAAATACTCCTTCATATGGTCTATCCACATCTGCTTCAACGACATAAATCTTTTCTTTTGGAAGTGGCTTAAAGACATTGCGAGGTGCATTAATAATCAAACTAATCCATTCACTCGTTTGCATCGTCTTCCGGTGCAAATCCAAAATATCAAAGCACACGCCAAAGGCACTATTAGCGTGATGCGAAAACCGCGCCTTCTCCCCAAGTTGTGATTCCAACATATGCAAAAGCGTCGTCTTACCATTAGAACCGGTAACAACAATAATTTTCGGATTCCAACGCTGCAAACGCAACTTGGCAAAGAATCTAAAATACGAAGCAATTGGAAAATAAAGCGCTTTTTTCAGTTGTTCAAACATATATTGGGTACTGTAATTGTAGCAGAGATAACGTTGAAAGTTTGGAAATTATTGATCTTGAGGTTTGGTTTTCTTGAGAATAACTGCTTTTTTGTTATTTGATTCTTCTGAAACTTCAAGCGTCCACCCAGAAGCATACGCTATACCAAGAAAATGTGCATAATTCTCAAATAATTCTTGTGTCCCAACATCAAAAACATATCTTCCATACTCTGTATTTGTATCAGATACAGGAAATTTTACCATAGCAGGATATTCTTCATCCATTAACTCTTGCCATGCTTCTTGAGTGCGCGGAGGGGTATCACCGTCTATATTGTCTTCAATTGTATCTTCTTCATCAACAGGTAAACCTAACCTATTTGCCAATATTGTTCTATCAACAGATGTTGTTCCTACCTTGTCTAAATACCCCGGTCCCTGTAAAGATACATGAGGCGGTTCAGCCACATCTCCTCCTTGATAATCAAATGTTTCACTAAAAGAAATTACTGCAGTATCACCTAAAGGATTTAACAATTGACCTCCTAACATTGTATATTTCGTACAATCTACATAACGAACACTCACCTGAGTATTGTCATATTGTGTGACATTTCCTGTAGTAATCAATCGAGCATTCCTGCCTTCGATCCTGGTATATGCTGCTGACTCACCAATAGCATCTCTTGAATTTGATGGCATAATAGCTATACTTCCTTCACTCCTGAAAGTAGCTTCTGTACCATCGAGATTAATTGGTCCTTGAATCATTAAATTATCCGCTCCGGTTACAGTAACTGACAGTACTTCTCCGGATTTATGATGCGTAAACGTAGGAATACTACTGATATAAACGTCAGGTCGAGTTTGCTTAACATCGCTTCGACGTCTTCTTGTGCCTACCTCTCCAAATTTATAGGCATAATCAGTATCGGTAGATGCAGCTGCGTCAAGGAAAACTAATACTTTTTCAGCTGGGTCTTCAGTCAAAAATGGGTCTTGAACAGCAGTATCAATAGCAACTATTTTTGTAGGGATATCGGTAATGTCAGGATTGTCCCAGTAAAATTTTGCAATCTTTATTGCATCATCATAATTTCTTAAACTTTGTCTTTCCGGCCTTGGCACACTTAAGATAGTACCCAGGGATTGGTCAGATAATATATCAGCTCTTGAAAGGAAAAGCTCGGAAGCTTCTTGTTTGCCTGGATTTCGTAACTGCAGTAAATTTACAGCAAGCGTATTAATTTTTCTCCTCCGATCTTGATCTAATAATCTGTCTGCACTAAATTCACCGGTGCCAAAACCATCTTGAGGTAGGCTACCTGGGGTTTCTTTCATATTACTATTGAAGCAAATTTATGATCTGGAGGCAACTATGCCGGGTCTTGTTGTTGTTTTTCGATATTCATGAAACGTACTCTATTACCTTGGAACATCAGATCTATCTCCCCTGTTGCACCGTTTCGGTGTTTGGCTACGAGCACTTTGACTGGGATCATTGGTGTGACGATTTCTGTTTCTGGGCGGTATATAAACATAACGACGTCTGCATCCTGCTCGATTGTACCGGATTCACGAAGGTCGGCGAGTTGTGGGCGCTTGTCCCCTCCTCTGTGTTCAACCGCACGGGAAAGCTGGGACGCTGAAAGGACCGGGATGCCGAGTTCACGCGCGAGATTTTTTAAGGCTTGTGATATCATAGCGACTTCTTGTACACGGTTGTCATATTTCTTACCGGGATCAATAAGTTGCAGATAATCGACAACGAGAAGCGATAAGTTGTGCTCCATTTGTAGACGTCTTGCTTTACTCCGCATTTCGACCAGATTAAGTCCCGGTGTGTCATCAATAAAGATTGGCGCGTCAGCGAGTTGTCCCATGGCGTCTGAGATCTTGCCAAAATCTTCCTCAGATAATTTGCCTGTCTTGAGTCTCCATGCATCGACATCTGCTTGTCCCACAAGCAAACGGTCAACCAATTCTTCCTTACTCATTTCAAGAGAAAAAATACCGACAGATTTTTTGTCTTTGACAGCGATATTTTGGGCGATGTTTAACATAAAAGCGGTTTTTCCTTGTCCTGGACGGGCCGCAAGAATGATCAAGTTATTCTTTTGCATACCTGAGAGCAGATGATCAAGATCATGAAATCCTGTACTGACACCCCGAAGTCCACTTCCTACTTTTTGTAATTCATCAATACGGTCAAAACTATCTGTCAACGTATCTTTAATTGGGAGAAACCCGCGGGTCATGTGACCTTGGGAGATCGAAAAGATTGAAGATTCAGCTTTATCGAGAATGTCGCGCACTTCACTATTCTCACCATACCCAAGCTCAGCGATCTCGACACCCGCCGAAATAAGAAATCTCTTTGTCGAGTCTTCTTTGACTATATCCGCATAATGTTTGACATTTGCGGCTGTTGGCACTTTCTCAACAAGATCGGTAAGATAGGACGAATCAATCTTTTTCAGATCTTTATTTTTCTTGAGTTGCTCAGTAAGGGTGACAAGATCAATTGCTTTACGGCTTTCTGAAAGTGTCAGCATCGCACCATAAATAAGACCATTGAGATCACTATAAAAATCTTCAGTCCTGAGGATTTCAGAAACTGGGACAATCGCGTTTTTATCAATAAGAATAGCGCCTAAAACGCTCTCTTCAGCTTCGTCATTGTGGGGAAGAACTTTGATTGCCATAGTGAATTGAGAGATGAGAGATGAGAGATGAGAGATTCATGAGAAACTACTTCTATTTCTCAACTCTCAATTCTCATTTCTCAACTTATATAAGCAGGATTGTTTCTACTTCTGTAGGCAACTTGCCTGGTGATACTACATATTTATTCATTTGCTTAAGACTCTCACTTTCAAATCCTTGTGTAACTTCTTTTGCTTTTTCTCCATAATAGACAAGTGAACTTGTAGCGAGTGACGTCAAAAATGCTCCGTCTCCTGACTCATTGCACTCGCTAATGACAAGACTGTGTTCTTTGAGCTTGTGCTGCATTGCGGACAACGTACTCATTTTGCCAACAAGGACATCTATTCCATCCACCTGCAAACTATAAACGATGCCTTTCTCTCCCCTCGTACCGGTAATTTTTACTCCGCCGATTTCATATTCTCCAGGACCTTGAATAGTGACAGCTTCATCGGTGAGTACGTCTTCAATCGTATCATCAAGAAGTAAGGCAGCGTTTGTAGCAGTTGGTTCTTGCGGGTTAACAACAAAGGATGCAGACTTTCCTTTTATACGTAGTGCTGATTTCGGTAACAGAGCAATTTCCATAGTTAAGATACTATACCACTTCAATAGAATTTTGCAAAGAGCCCATATGCACCCCTCTGCTTTCAAAATATGATTTTGTGCTATGCCTCATAGCAATTATTTGTCATGTTTCAATAGCTATAGTTTAACAGAATATCCTTTTTGAAAGCTACGGAGGCACTATACCAGATTATTAAAAATGATTGCGGAGTGGTATAGTAATTGCTCTAGATTGTGCTGATATATCAACCTTATTACTCATCAAATATTCTTGACAAGAACTGGCATATATCGTATCATAACCTCAGTTACCCTTCCCATGAAAGCTGAAAAAGTAATATTATCTTTTGTTGCTGTATTTGTTGGCCTCGTCGCAGCAGGTTTTGCTTTCTATTTGTATCAAACAACACAGACACTCGCTCCCGAAGAATCTCTTCCTCTTGCTCAGGAACAAGCAGTCCCAACATCCGCAGTACCAACACAACCTGATACAAATCTACTAAGTATTGAGTCACCAAAAAATGAAGAGGTCTTTGATAAAAAAGTTATTACTATTAAAGGAAAAACTGCCAAAGGCGTAACAATAACGGTGTCAACACAAGAAACAGACCAAGTTGTAAAGCCTGCTGATAATGGAGATTTTACCTTGACACAGTCAATTCCTGATGGTACAAGTATACTGCAAGTGACAGCAATTTTCCCTGACGGTCAAGAGAAAAAAGAAAGCCGAGTTGTCACCTATTCAACTGAAAGTTTTTAGTACTATTCTTATTCTTCGAGTGAAGGAGTAAGAACGACTGAATCGAGAAGTTCTCGACTCGCTAACGCTCACTCGAACAATAAATAGTTACCTATGAAAAAATACATCTATCTACTCACAATAATCCTTTTTGGACTTATCACAGCTCCAGCGTATGCTACAACAAATACTACTCCCGCTCCAACTAAAGCAGATGGGGTTGCAGGCAAGCTTGATGATCAGATAAATCAACTCAAAGAAAAAATCGCCTCACGCGTGTCTGAACTTAATTTAGTTGAAAAACGAGGAATGATCGGAACAGTGACTGAAGTAAAAGGAAATCAAATCACATTAACTGATGTCGCTGGTAATACAAGATTTATTGATGTTGATGAGATTACCAAATTTGCGTCAGCTGGAACAACTGGTACATTCGGTTTGTCTGATATAACAAGTGGAGCAAAGATAAGCGTTTTAGGAATTTATAACAAACAATCAAAGCGTATGTTGGCACGGTTTATCAAGACATATGCACCTCCCACAATCTATAGTGGAGCGATTACCGCGATTGACGCAAAGGCTTTCCAAATCACTGTTACAACTCCTGAACAGAAATCAGTAAAAGTCGATATCGATACTGCAACCAAACTTTTTTCATATGCTCAAGCCGATGGCATGGTTAAATATGGATTCTCCCGTCTTGCAGTTGGTGATAGAATCACATTTGCCGGTTCCCCTGATAAAGCTGATGCCAATCTCATCGCAGCAGACCGGCTCGTTGATTTTATTGACCTACCTAAAGATCCACGAGTAGTAGTAACAGGAACAACAACAGCCAGCCCAGCTGCATCAATTGCACCAGTAACGCCAACAGCAGCAACCAATAGAAACGCAGCACCAGCCCGTTAATCCATGGAATCCCGCTTAAAAAAACTCCGACAAATTCTCACAGAACAATCCCTCGATGCAGTACTTATCTCATCTGTACCAAATATTTATTATTTAACTGGATATGGAGGTTTCTTTACAGAAGATCGTGATGCGTATCTTTTTATTACGCACCACAATGCATATCTTATAACCAATGCACTCTACTTCACTGCTGTCAAAGAACAAGTGACACATGTTGAGGTTCGCGAATGGTCATCCAAGAATACAATTGCAAAAATCATATCTGATCTTGCCCGCGAAAATAACGTTAATGATTGTGGTTTTGAAGATAATGACTTACGTGTTTCAGAATATACGACGTTATCCTCTGTTGCAACAACTCTCCAACCTATCGATTTAGAAATGTTTCGTGCAATAAAGAATGATGATGAAATTGAAGCAATTAAAGGCGCTTGCGCAATCGGAGACAAAGCATTTACGTATATACAAACACAGCTTACGTCTGGCATAACAGAATCAGCGCTAGCAAATGCACTTGAGTTATTTATCAAACAACAGCAGACAGACATTTCATTCCATTCAATTGTCGCTTTTGGTAAAAACGCTGCTGTCCCCCATCATTTGTCAGGTGCAGATCAATTAAAATCAAACATGTCTGTGCTCGTAGATTTCGGAGTGAAATATCAAAATTACTGTTCAGACATGACACGGACATTATTCTATGGCAAAGCAACCGCTGAACAGAAACGGATTTATACAACAGTACAAGAAGCACAACAACGAGCAATTATGGCATTGGAGAAGGCATTACAAAAGACCAAACCTGAAAAAATAGCTATGAAAGATATTGATCAAGTTGCGCGCGAGTATATAATGTCGCAAGGATATCCATCGATTCCACATACACTCGGACATGGAATAGGTTTGGAAGTACATGAAGGATTTAGACTCTATCCAAAAGCTCCTTGGCATTTTGCAAATGGTATGGTATTTTCAATTGAACCTGGTATATATTTGCCTGAAACCGCAGGTGTGAGAATTGAAGATCTCTTTGCTATAAAGGATAACCAGCTCATAAAACTTACCCATTCTCCAAGAAATCTGATTGAAATATAAATTATTTATGCGAAGATTTATGGTGCGGTCGTTCTTCTTTTGGACCATACTTAAGTGTAGGATAAACAAGAATAGCAATAGCAAGCAACATAATAGTTCCAGAAATATAGAAAGCTTCGAGTGGTCCAATAAGTATATTCATACGTTTTTTTTCTTTCCTAATAATAACAAGCTTGTTCCTAGACAAATGAAAGCTATTATTAAACCCCATACTACAATAAAAATATCAATCCTGTCAACGCCGGTAAAAAGTGGACTAAAAATACTTGCTAAGAACACTAAGCTTAGGTTTGAAGCAAACTCAGCCACTTGCCTTATCTGGTCTCTATTTAATCTATACATATTTCTATAATACCACCTTTTACTCATACTTGCATTCGTTGACAATTCTCCGCTATAGTAAATGTATGGCCGATCCCGCAATGCAATCAATCGTCACAGATGTCGAAAAAGAATTACTTGAAGCAATCATCACCAATCTAAAAGCTGAGCTTTTGACCGAAGATCAAGCACAACAATTGGCCAAAGAGTTCTTGGCGCTCTTGCCGATGGAAGACAAAAGAGATCTTCTGGATAAACTCTACAAACTCAGCAAAGCCCATGTCGAAGCCAAAGGCGTGTATCTCAAATATGCAAAACCTTTTGAAGAAGAAGATCGGCAAAGAAAACTCACCCTTATGAGCCAACACATCCAAGACGGCAAAATCGAACACGCAATCAATGTCGCGAAAGGAGTAGCCAACTAATGGCTGGCGAAACTCCATCATCAATAACAGCTCCTCCTGTAGAATCAGGTACAAGAACGCCTGATATTTCCGGTGCTGATGTAAAAGGCGGAGACGGCGCAAGTCAAATGGGAGACATGAAAGGTGAAAATTCTCCTGTTAAAACTTTTATAGCTGCTATAGAAAGTAATAGAGCTGCTAATGAAGCAAATGCTGATCCAAAAGCTGCTGAAGATACACTACAAGATATTGCAGATGGAACTGTGGATAAAACTGATACTCCGACGAACCTCTTGAGCCCGGACGGGAGCGGTCCGTATGTGAATACTCCTGCTGGGAGAGCAGAAGCCAATCGTAATGGCATGGGGCCAAGAGAAGCAGCACAACCTAGTGACGGTAAACTGACGCTTGCCGGTTTTAAGGATAGTAATAATCCAATAGTTGAAGCTGCTCCTCCTCCTGTTGATGCAGCCGCAGCCAATACATCATCTGGGGAACAATCAAATGCCGATGGAAATCAAGCAGATCATCGAGTAGGAGCTGGTATGAATCCCGATATGGCGGCAAACGTTGCACGAGCCCGAGAACAAATCGCTCAAGAACAAGCCGGTGTTAATCAAACTTCCACAACTGAAGGAGCGAAATATAATGTTGCGGGGGCAAATCCAGATATGGCTGCAGCTGTTGCCAAAGCAGATGGCCAAGATCCAGACGCTGCAAGACAAAGAGCGCAAGCAGAAAATGATACTGCACAAAGATTAGCTACTGAAAATGCTGCAACAGGTGGTGTAGAACAACCTGACTCTTCTACAGATGGCGCTCCAGGTACTCCCGATGCACAAAGTGAAAACACTGGAGATGGAACCGATGCAGCAGAACCAATTGAACCTGCGCAAGGAGATGCTCCCAACACAAATCCTGATTCTTCCACTGATGATTCCGAGTCGCCAGCAGATGCAACACGAGACCCTGATCGCTTTTTCACTGATGAAGAGGCTGCACAATATAAAGATGGCATTAAAAGGATCAAATCTGCAGGACCTATGGGAAGAGTTTTTACTAGAATGGGAAATAGATTACAAGCAGGTGTACAAAAACACAAACAAAATGTGGCTGTTCGCAAAGCAGACAGAGCAGATAGGGTTCAAGTTAAAGCAGATCGTTTACAACAAAAGGCTGATGGAGCAAAAGTAAAAGCTGAAGCCTATGCGCAAAAGATTAATCCTGAGGCAAAACCAACTCCTGGAGCAGAAACAACTACGCCTGCTCCTGAAGCACAAACCACTCCACCAGTTGAAGCAGCGAAAGCTTCCCCTACTGCACCTGAGCAAGCAAAGAATGAAAATCCTCCACTGGTAGAAGCAACACCTGAAGGAGTTGTAGCCGAAGCAGAACAAGTTGCAAGAGAGGCTGTAGAATCGTCTGAATCTGGAAGTGAAGACAAAGCAGATAAAGAACAGACTCCTGAACAAAAGGCTCGTGCCGAAAAAATGCAGTTGGTTGAGGGAGCACAGAAATTGGCTAGTATGGGAATTGATATCAATAGTGAAGGCGGAAAGAAATTGCTTGAAATGATGGTGGACAATCCACAGTTCGCGGCAGAATTCAACAAAGCAACATCATCGGCTGAAGCAGACATAGAAATCGTAAGACCTGAAGGAGCAGCAGCGGCAGCAGATGTAAAGGCAGATGCTCTTGATGATCAGATAGAACAGGCAAAAGAAGCTGGTGACACGAAAGAGGTTCAGCGGCTTGGTTTTCTTAGAGGATTATTAAAAGCTCTTGCACTTGCTCTTACGGTAGTGGCAACAAGCACAGCAACATATGCTGCCGGCGTTGGTGGGGGCATTGCCAAAGAAGCAGTAACAACTCCAAAGTGATAACTATTTCTTCATATATCCGCAACAATATGTTATTATAAAGCTGTTATGAAAACCCAAACACTTAAAGGATTCCGTGATTTTTTGCCGCAAGATGCGCGGAAAAGACAATTTGTTATTTCACAACTCAAAACGGTTTTTGAGACATTTGGATTTGAGCCATTAGAAACTCCGACGCTTGAATACGAAGAAGTATTGGCTGGTAAATACGGTGAAGAGGGCGAAAAATTGATGTACCGTTTTGAAGATAATGGAAAAAGACGTGTTGCAATGCGTTATGACCAAACCGTCCCCCTCGCCCGTGTCGTCGCGCAATACGGTTCGGCGACAACACCTGATGGGCAACCACTTTTACCAATGCCATTCAAAAGGTACCAGATCCAAAATGTCTGGCGGGCTGAAAATACACAGAAGGGACGCTACCGCGAATTTCTCCAATGCGATATTGATAGCGTCGGGTTAAACTCTCTCGCTGTTGACAGTGAAATAGTCGCGCTTGTCGCTCGAGCACTTACGGTGCTAGGATTCCAGGAATACCGCATACTCATCAATGACCGCCGAGTATTTGGCGATTTGCCTATTGAAGCAATCATAACAATTGATAAGCTCAAAAAGATCGGTGCTGATGGTGTGAAGAAAGAACTAGTCGCAAAAGGATTTTCAGAGGACGCATTGGACAAAGTACAAAACGCACAACTCCCCGACTCTGTCAGAGAAGTCATAGCAACTGCCAAGAAGATGGGTGCTGATGAAAGCGCAATTGTCTTTGAACCAACGCTCGCGCGTGGACTGGATTATTACACAGGAATGATCATTGAAGTAGAGATCCCACAATACACAGTCGGATCAGTTGGTGGCGGCGGTCGGTATGATAATTTGCTTGGACTCTTTAGTAATAAAGACTTTCCTGCAGTAGGTTTTGCCTTCGGTTTTGACCGCATCATCGAAGCCATGACCGAACAAAATCTTTTCCCTGAAAACCTCATTGCAACAGCTTCTGTTCTTGTTACAGTCTTTGGCGCAGAATATACAGAGGCATCGATAGAGGTAGCTCAAACATTACGCGCGCGCGGTATCACAACAGAACTCTGGCTTGAGGAGACGACAAAGATGGACAAACAACTGAAATACGCTAATCAAAAAAATATTCCTTATGTTGTGGTCATTGGACCTGAGGAGATAGAGAGAAAGTATGTCACACTAAAGAATATGAAAACCCGCACACAACAACAAGTCACAATTGAAGAAGCAATCTCCAACATCAAAGCCAATTAGTTGTTCTATTCCGCAAACTCTTCAACTGGTCTATACTAATTACGAAGCACTAAAACCTAATCACTGATTATGAAACTGTCCAAAGTTCAACTCGCAATTATAGCTCTCGTCTTTTGCAATATTATATGGGGAGCATCATTCCCTATTTATAAGTGGGCATTAGAAAATCTTGAACCTTTCACATTTGCTTACATCCGTTTTTTTCTTGGGACGCTTATCATTTTTCCATTTGTGGCAAACCGGCTTAAAATTCAACGGAAAGATTACTTGCGAGTACTGGCCCTTGCTCTTACAGGTGTTACGCTCACTGTCTCCTTTTGGTTCTTGGGATTACAAATGGCTATAAGTATTAATGCTCCTATTATCGGTTCTACTGGCCCAATCTTTTTACTTATCTTTGCTTTTATTTTCTTGCATGAAAAATTAAAAACAAAAACGATAATTGGTACAGTCGTAAGTCTTATGGGCGTAATGTTTATTGTTTTCCGACCTGCTCTTGAAGCAGGAAGCAGTGGATCAATACTCGGCAATATATTCTTTCTCCTTGCTACACTTTCAGGTATTATTCATGCATTACTGATAAAAAAGATTGTTACAAAGTATAATCTCTTAACACTTACCTTTTGGACTTTTCTTATCGGTTCAACGGCACTCTTACCTCTTGCACTTTATGAAACGTACACCTATGGGTTCCTTGAAGGGTTAAATCAACAAGGAGTAGCTGGGCTTTTCTATGGAACAGTCTTTTCATCTGTTATCGCATATTCTCTCTTAGCGTTTGGATTAAAATATATCCAAGCAAATGAAGTCGGGATCTTTTCATATATAGATCCTATTATCGCTGCAATGATTGCCATGCCCCTTTTGGGTGAAGAAATAACAGTTACTTATCTTTTTGGTTCTCTTCTCGTATTTTTAGGTATTTACATTGCTGAAGGTAGATTACAATATCACCCATTTCATAGGCTCAAAAAGCATATACGACCTCCTGCTTGAATTGAGCGTAGTATTCTTGTATAATAGGATCAATGAAAACAAATACACACCCACAATATTTTGAGCAAGCTCAAGTTGTTTGCGTTTGCGGTAATAAATTTAGTGTAGGTTCCACACACGAAAAAATCAACGTCGAATTATGCTACAAATGTCACCCATTCTATACAGGTGAACAAAGGTTTGTCGATGCAGCTTCACGTATCCAGAAATTCGCAGACAAACAGAAAAAAGCTACAGAATACAAAGCAACCGTTACAAAGAAAGTTGAAGAGAAAAAAGAACGACAAGACGGCGCAAAATCTCTCCGAGAAATGCTCATGGGCCTTAAGTAGCAACCTCACGTTATACATCTTCACGCTTATGTTATTTATTCATCCTTGCATAACTTCCAACCAAGATTTAAGATTTATGAAATAAGATTAAAGAATTCTTAAATCATACATCCTTAATCTGAAATCATTATTATGAACGATTACCGTTATACCCAAATAGAAGAACTCGACAAACAAATCCAAGAAACGAAAGCATTATTGGAAGATCCTGCTATGAAAGAACTGGCAGAACTTGAGATTGCAGAACTTGAAGCACAGAAGAAAGTACTTGAAGATGGTATCGCCGCGTCCAATACCAAAGATGAACATAGCTATGACATACGTAACATCATGCTTGAGCTCAGTGGAGCAGCCGGTGGAGATGAGGCTAAATTATGGGCTGAAGAATTGATGCGGATGTACACACGATCAGGTCAAAGAAAAGGGTACCACGTCGAACAGCTTGAAGAAAACGTCATCAAGATTGTCGGTAAAGGTGCATTTGGTGCATTCAAATATGAAGCTGGCGTGCATCGTGTCCAACGAATTCCAGCGACAGAAAAGAAAGGCCGCGTGCATACTTCAACTGCTACAGTCTCCATTCTTCCTGAGCTTGATGATATCGACTTACACATAAGTGATGACGACATCGATTTTGAAGCCTTTCGCTCAGGTGGTCACGGCGGACAGAACGTAAATAAAGTGAGTACTGCTGTAAGACTCAAACACAAACCATCAGGTATCGTTGTCACAACCTCTGTCGAACGTTCACAACTACAGAACCGGGAGATCGCCATGCAACTGCTCCGTGCCAAACTCTGGGAAATAGAGATTACCAAACGGGAAAATGAGATATCATCCCTTAGATCAACGCAAGTCGGCCGTGGAGATAGATCTGAAAAGATTAAAACCTACAACTTCCCACAAGATAGACTCACAGATCATAGAATAAACAAATCTTGGAAAAATCTCCCAATCATCCTTGCAGGTGATATTCCAGATGCCAAAGAAGAACTCGAAACCCTCAATCAAGAATCTGCATAATTTAAGCAGCCATTGCTTCTTGTGGTGTGGCAACCATTCTGTTTTTCCGTAATGCAGCACCCCACTGCGCAGTATAGATGACAACTCGTCCAACCTTTGCACCAGTTGCAATATGCTGAATACTTTCAGGATTGCTATTTCCCATCGCTGAAAATTCAGCTGCTGAAACCAATGTAGTAGCAGCTTTACCAGCTAATCCAGCTTTTGTATCAATTCCTCTCTCTTCAAAAAACGGCCTGACTACTTTGTTCATAACCCAATCAGATCCCACTCGTAACGCAAAATGTTTCCAATTCATCCTCCCTTTTGCAACCAAAGCCAACTCTACCAAGAGCGACCGTTCCTTATCAATTTCTTGATCTTTTATACCACCTATAACTGTAGCTCCGTCTTTATGCTTTCGGGCAGAATACCCATCGATGAGATCGGTTGCTGAAATAGGTACATTTATTGCTTGGGCTATTTTAGGTTTGTCAGCTAAAATTAATCCAGCTTCGACATAGCCACCTATTCTTCGTGCACTTGTGGATGCATTAGCAATAACCCGACCATGCTCATACATGAACAAATCATATTCTTTCCGGGCATGTGATAAGCGCTCTTTGAATGTAGTTCTTCCATTAGGTGTACCATATAGTTCGTCTACCCCATTTTGCTCTTCGGATATACGAAGATGTTGTCCAATTTTTTCTGCGGCACTCTGTTCTCGCCTGAATGAAAATGATTCTATGCCTCTCATAAGCAATTGCATTGTCCCATACCAATACCATCTACGCAAGATTAATTGCTGAGATTGCATTCGAGTAATTTATTTGCTACTATTTTGTCCCATGCTGCCCAATAAATTAGCCTTCGTTGACGTCGAAACTACTGGTATGCGATCTGCTTATGATCGTATTATTGAAATTGGTATTCTCAGAGTTGAAGATGGTGAACTTGTCCAAACGTTCAAATCACTTATCAATCCTCAAACCTCCATCCCCAGAGAAATTACTTCATTGACTGGCATTACAGGATCAGATCTGGAGAATGCTCCCACATTTCGTGCTATTAAAGATGAAATAATCGAGATCCTTGCTGATTGCACATTTGTGGCGCACAATGTACGGTTTGATTATGGGTTTCTCAAACATGAATTGATGCGGGAAAATATTACGTATAATGCCAAACATTTCTGCACAGTCAGACTTTCACGACTCCTCTACCCCCAATGGCCGAGGCACAATCTTGACGCGGTCATACGTGAGTGCAATTTGCAATGTGAAACCCGCCACAGGGCATTTGATGACGCCCAAGTACTCTACGAATTCTATAACCACATCCAACGGACGCTGCCCAAAGAAATGTTTCTTGAAGCGATTGCCAAGACAATGAAGAAACCCTCTCTTCCGATTAAATTACCAATGGAAGAACTGGAAAAATTACCCGATAAACCAGGTGTATACATCTTTTACGGTGCTGATGACAAAACCACTGAACAGTTAAAGCTTGGAGACATAAAATCATCAGAAACAAAGTTCAAGACCAAAAATCTTATCCCCCTCTATGTCGGTAAAAGTATCAACATCCGCAACCGGGTATTGAGCCACTTCTCCTCCGATCTCGCGTCTGTAACCGAAATGAAAATTTCTCAACAAATTGAAAGTATAGAAACAATCACAACCGCCGGCGAACTTGGTGCGCTTTTTCTTGAGTCGCAAATGATTAAAGAATTGCTTCCTATCTATAATAAACGTTCAAGAATCAAACATGAATTAATTGCACTCAGAAGTCATAAAAATAAGCATGGATACAATGAATGTTATCTTGAACCAATTACCACAATTACGCCTGAAAATCTTGAAAACTTTTTGGGCTTTTTCCGCTCCCGCAAACAAGCAAAAGCTTTTCTTGCAGATAAAGCTCGCGAATTCGCACTTTGTGAAAAACTCCTTGGTCTTGAGAAAACAACCAGTGCATGTTTTGCACACCGACTTGAACGGTGTAAAGGCGCATGTGTCAATGAAGAACGGCCGGAAGTGTATAATCTGCGTTTTGCATTATCACTCTCAGGATCAAAGGTTCTCCCGTGGCCATTTAAAGGTCCGATAACGATTCAGGAAGATTCACTTGAAGGGAAAAAAGAATACTTTATTATTGATAACTGGTGCTATATAGGAAATATCACGGTAGATGCAGAGGGAAATATGAAAGATGATATCATGAAAAAGATAACATTTGATTTGGATATGTATAAAATTTTACGGCAATATCTTAAGAATCTCAAAAACAGAAATAAGATAGCCAACTTCACTTGGAGAGATACAAACAGTCAAACCTTACACTACTGAATAAATAAGAAGACAGTCAACATCAAAACGACTAATCCCCCACCCGCGATAATGATAAAATCATGTTCAGTTGCGTACAGTGCTGTACCAATACTACTTTTTCTTTTTGTTGCTCTCGCTTTTGTAACTTTAGAAGCTTTTATTTTAGTTTTTTTCATTATAAATCACCCACCTTACGATCAAAATAATCTGATCTATATCTATAGTACATTAAAGTGAGGATGAGTTGTCAAGAAGAAATTGTCGAAAGTGAATGAAAATGTATATTCGTCATCCTGGTAAGCCGAAGGCGCATCCGGGATCAATCAACTGATTCTGGACAACCCAGAATGACGGAGAAATAGAAGTCTAGTATTGTACGAAGTAGTTAACTGTTGCGTTCTTTTGCAGGTCTGCGAGCCAGACACGTACCTTTTCATTTGTCTTTTGCTGTTTGAGTTGTTCAGTAACCTGAGTTTTTAATTCTGCTTCATTTGTATCTTGTGGAAGCGCTTCAGCATTCTGTTCAATATATGTTGCAACTTCTGCATCAGTTACTTTGACATCTTTACCAACCATTTTGGCAACGAGTTTGTCCAAACGGATAAGCTTACGAAGATCTTCTTGGCTCATTCCTTGTGCTGTTAAAACTTGTTCAAGATTCTGACCTTGCTTTGAAAGATTATCTTGCAGTTTTTTGATCTCATCTGTAGTTTCTTGTTCAGATACAGTAACATTTTGCTCCTTAGCACGTTGTTCGATAAGTGCATTTCGGACAAGTGTATCAAGTGTTTGCTTACCGCTTTGCATTTCTGTTTGGCGGACAACTTCAAGTCTACTAATTGGTTGACCATTGACGACAGCTGCAACGAAAAGTCCGCGGAAGTAATATAAAAGCGCACCAAGAAGCAAAATAGTTGCGATAAGTGCAATGTATGATTTACGAATTTTTGGAGATTCATTTGACTTACTACTTGCTGTTGTACTGGCTGAAGAAGATGTACTTGCGGATTTTGTCTCTTGCTCTTTAACGACTGGCTTGTCAGTAACGACAGTTGTTTTCGTGGTTGACCGGGAAGATGATCGTGAGGGTCGAGATGCTCTTTTTGGTGCAACACTTGTCTTCGCAGGTGAAGAAGAGGTTGTTCGTTTTGTTGTTCGCTTGGTAGCCATGTTTTATATTATAGACTGAACTGGTTTGATTTTGCAAGTAGCATTTTGACTCATTGTCCATACAGATTTAATACAAACCAGAACACTCGGAGTGCCTGAAACTCAGATTCTCTGAATTTCAGAGAGTCTGACCAATCTGATCCGTTCGAGTGTTCTGAGTTTTCTGACTACTCTTCCGGTG
>JACDET010000051.1 GCA_013816255.1 Candidatus Levyibacteriota bacterium
GAGATATCGTCAGTGCAACACCTGAAGGCTACAGAAAAACCGCATCAGCGTATGATCCACAAGTATTTGGCGTTGTCAGTCGTAAACCTGCTTTATATTTGAGCGATACAACCTCACCTGAGGATATTCCAGTTATCAGCGTCGGTCAGGTACAAGTAAGAGTTTCATCGGTTAACGGTAGTATCAAAAGCGGAGATTTTGTGACATCCTCTGACATACCGGGCGTCGGACAACGTGCGACTGATAATGGATTTGTACTCGGAACTGCTGATTCAGATTATAGTAGTAACGATCCCAAAAAGATTGGCACCATTTTGGTAACACTCCATCCCCACTTTGCCAAACTCTCCAACGATATTACCCGCAACATATGGAGTACGTTCAACTTGGGCTATACAGCTGCTCTTGAAAGTCCGCTTGGGTTTGTACGCTACGTTATCGCGGGCGTAATAACCTTGTTTTCATTCTTCTTTGGCTTTAGATTCTTTGCCAAATCATCAAACCGCGGTGTTGAAGCAATCGGCCGCAACCCACTCGCAAGCAAAGCAATTCTCCTCAGTGTCTTTATCAACAGTGTGGTCACGATCGCAATTATGTTCTTTGGTGTTGCCATAGCATATTTGATTCTAGTACTATAAAGTAAAGCGCCTAGGTTCTAGCACCTAGCGTCGAGTAAAATTAATCACTAAACCCTAGCCGCTAGAAGCTAGGCGCTAAAACATATGATCATTGATCCTATCTTACTTATATTTCTTGCACTTGCCGTAACGGTTCTTGCTGTTGTGCTTCTTGTCATGGCACTTGCCTATGCAAAAAATGGACAGAAACTGCACCAAAGTGAAGAACTAAATAGGCACCTCCAAGAGCAAATGTCTGAAAAACCAATTAAGCTTTTGGAGAACGCACACGAGAAGGCACAAGAACTGATTGATGAGGCTAATAGACATGCAAACGAAATCCTCGCCAGCAGTAAAGCGTACGAAGATAATTCTAATGTAGCACTCAAAGAAAAGCTCGCGCAACTAGAAAAGGATCAGGAAGCAGTATTTGAGACAGCATCTGCTGAAATGAAGTCAGCATATCAAGATTTACTGTCACAAATCCAAGAGCAAGATATGAACGCTCTGAAATCAATGACCAAAGACATCCAATCAGACGTCCTCGCCGACTTCAAAGAGTTCCGTGGCACACTTGAAAAGGAAACTATAAACTCAGAAAAAGTAGTTAAAGAGAAGATTGATGAGGAGTATTTACAGATTGAAAAGGAACTACAGGATTATAAGAAACAAAAATATCAAAAGATTGATGAAGATATTTATAAAATTCTTTATCGTGTATCAGAAATGGTCCTCAGCCAAGGCATCACCTTTGATAAGCACAAACAACTCGTTCTCGAAGCGCTCGAAACAGCGAAGAAAGAACAAGTGTTTAAATAGGGTTTAGGGGCTAGGGTTTAGGGTTTAGTAAGTATCGACTAGCCCCTAGCCCCTATACCCTAACCCCTAAAATATATGCAAGACTCTGCCCTTTTTGATCATATTACTGAGAAAATCCGTCTTAAGTCGGAGATGACTGCTGTGTTTATTTGTCTTGAAGATTTTACGAGTAATTTTTTTGCTCCAAAAAATGATGACGAAATGCAGCGCGTTTTTGATAATTTACCTCCTGCACTTGCACAAGTTATGAAGGATTCGTATCTCCAAGAGCCAGTCACCCATGAGAATCAATCCCTTGTGCATAAGCATGTTGAAGATTTAAAAGACAAGCTTCGCACACTCCGCGTCGTACAGTTGACACTTGCATTCCAACCAAATGAAGAAGCAATAGCGATTTTTTCTGACTGGGTAAAAAAGAATATCACAGTAGATACAATTATTGATTTACAGTTTGATAAAACAATTGTCGGTGGAGCACTGCTTATCGCTGACGGACAATATAAAGATTATTCAGTCCGTAAAAAACTAGCAGGCAGGTTCCAAATCCAGAGAGATGAAATTGTGGGACTGTTGAGCTAAGCGGCTAGGTTCTAGCGTCTAGCGTCGAGTAAAAATTAATCACTAAACCCTAGCCGCTAGAAGCTAGGCGCTAATAATATGAAATCATTCCAATACTACCTAACCACCAGTGAAGAAGTCGGCTTTGTCGAAGCTTCAAACCATTCAATCGTCTATGTAAGTGGTTTGCCTCAGGCAACCTTGCAGGAAATTGTTATGTTTGAGACCGGTGAGTTCGGCGTCATCCTCTCCTTAAGCCGCGCTCAAGTTGAAATCTTGCTCTTCTCTAAATACTCAATCAAAGCAGGTACACGAGTTACGCGTACCGGAAGAAAACAAGAAATGCCGGTTGGATTTGAACTTTTGGGACAAACAATCGATGCCTTTGCGCGTCCACTTGAAGCCGGAAAGATTATTGAACAACCAAAGGTTTCCCGTCCAATCGATATAGATCCGAGTGGTATTAACACAAGAAAGCGTATCACGAGTCCTCTTGAAACAGGTGTCACAATGGTTGATCTTTTAGTCCCTCTGGGTAAAGGCCAAAGACAGCTTGTCATCGGTAACCGCAAGACGGGGAAAACCAGTTTCTTATACCAAACTATTCTCAAACAAGCCAGACTTGGGACGATTTGTATCTATGCTGGTATTGGACGGAAAAAAACTGATATTAAAAAGATCGAAAACTACTTTAAAGCATCAGGCATTATTGACAACACAATTATTATTGCCTCAAGTTCTGAAGATCCATCTGGTATCACCTATCTCACACCCTTTGCGGCTATGACTTTGGCTGAATATTTCAGGGACGAAGGCCATGATGTGCTTTTGGTTCTTGATGATCTTTTTACCCATGCCAAAGTTTACCGCGAAATCATGCTTATCGGAAGACGTTTCCCTGGCCGAAATGCCTACCCTGCCGACATCTTTTATACGCACGCACGGCTACTTGAGCGCGCTGGTAACTTTGTCCTGGCCAATGGGAGTGAGCATGCAATCAGCTGCTTTCCTGTCGTTGAATCGGTTGAAGGAGATATCGCAGGATTTATCCAAACCAACCTTATGTCTATGACTGACGGTCATATCTACTTTGACGTTGAAATGTTTGCCAAGGGAAACCGTCCGGCGATAAACCCGTTTGTTTCTGTCAGTCGTGTCGGACGCCAAACCCAAACACCGTTACGATTAAGTTTGCACCGTGAGCTTGTAAGTTTTCTGACACTCCATCAGCGGCTAGAAAATTTCAGTCATTTTTCGGCCGAAGCTGGTACAGGTATCAAAAAAACAATGGCAGTTGCTGAGCGTATCTTTGCATATTTCACCCAAGGGGCGGCAGACGTCAAAGCCTTGGACTTACAAATTATTATCTTTGGTATTCTCTGGATTGATTACTGGAATGACACTCCAACAATGGAGCGTGATATTCAAACCATAACCCATACCTACGAAAATACTATTGAAGCACAGACAATGGTAAAAGATGTCATCAACAGCTCCCAAACGCTCAATGATATGCTGCAACTTATCAAAAAGCGGCAAGAAAAATTATTACACGTTCTCGGAGTGCAAACAGTAGCAGTGGCCAATATCTGAGCGCCTAGGTTCTAGGTTCTAGCTTCTAGCGCCTAGAAAAATAATCACTAAACCCTAGCCGCTAGAAGCTAGACGCTAATCAATATGAATTACATAAAAAACATCCTCACCCAAATCGAAGACTTAAGCGGCATTAAAGATATTGTGGGTGCATCTGAAGAAATTGCCAGTATGAAAATGCGTGCTATTCGTGGCCAGGTGTTGGAAAGTCGTGACCTTAATGAAGAGCTGACTGAAATCTACCGTGAAGTGACAACTTCCTATAAAGAGCAAGTCATGAATATTGTGGCAAAAAAACAGAATAAATCTGTCGCAGAACTCGCAAAGCAAGCACAAACCTCACTTTTACGCGGTAATGGACAAACAGCATGTGTTTTCCTGTCAGCCAATTCAGGATTCTTCAGCAAAATTCTTGAAAAAACATACAAAGAATTTGCTATCTATCTTGATTCCCATAATGCAAAACCAATTATTATCGGTGAATTTGGTCGTAAGCTCTTCACGGACCAATTCCCTGGACGCGAATTTAACTTTTATGCTTTCTCGGAGAAGCAGAACAATGATGATGCACTACAAAAAGTAACCAAAGATTTAGTAAGCTACGAAAACGTTATCATCTTCTATCCCCGCTTTGAAAGCTTGTCATCCCAAACTGTCGCAGCCCTTGATGTATCAGGTTCAAGTAAAGACGCATCGGGTACGGTTGTTCCAAAGGCACACTACTTGTTTGAGCCTTCTCTGGAAAAAATCCTCGCTTTTTTTGAGGGTGAAATTTTTGCAGGTATTATTCATCAGACAGTGACCGAGTCAGAACTCGCCCGTTATGCTTCGCGTATCACGGCACTTGATATTGCGCGTGAGAATATCAATGTTAAGTTAAAAGCCGTCAATCTCGAAAAACGTTTTGCCACACATAGATTAATGAACAAAAAGCAAACAGAAGCACTTATGGGAATATCTTTGTGGAAACTTGCTTAGAAGCTTCTAGCGACTAGCGTTTAGCGCCTAGGAAGCTCTATAATTAAATAGTATTAATCACTAGCCGCTAGAAGCTAGAACCTAAACGCTAAATTATATGAGTCTTGTTACAGGTAAAGTTATTGCAGTTCGGGGTCAAGTAGTTGAGGTATCCTTCGCGGGAGAAAAACCTACTGTGCACGATATTCTGGTACTGGAGAAAGATCCGCTGACCAAACTAGAAGTCTACACGTCAACCGGTGCAGACAGCTATTATTGCCTCCTGCTTACTGCGAGTTCGACGATCTCACGTGGAGCAAATGTCATTAACACACGAAAACCTGTCACGATTCCCGTCGGCCCCGAAATGCTTGGCCGTGTCGTTGACCTATTCGGCAATCCTCGTGACCGTGGTGGACAAATCCAAACCAAAGACAGCTGGCCAATTTACCGTGACGCTCCGCTGTATACTGATATTGCTGTTCCAACGGAAATTTTGGTGACTGGGATCAAAGGCATTGATCTCTTCTGCCCAATCCTCAAAGGCGGCAAGATCGGACTCTTCGGAGGCGCCGGCGTCGGAAAAACAATTCTGCTTACGGAAATCATCCACAATGTCATCCAAGTTTCACCAAATGGCGGTAATGATAAGACACTTTCAGTTTTTGCAGGTATTGGAGAGCGCACCCGTGAAGGACAAGAACTTGTCGAGTCGCTTGAAGCAAGTGGCGTACTTCCCTATGCAAGTCTCGTCTTTGGTCACATGGGTGAGAATCCAGCTATCCGTTTTTTGACCGGTGCCACAGCTATCACGCTTGCTGAATACTTCCGGGACGTTATGAAAAAGGATGTATTATTCTTTGCCGATAATGTCTTCCGTCTTGCTCAAGCTGGTAATGAGCTTTCACTTCTTATGAATACGATTCCGTCCGAAGACAGTTATCAAGCGACCTTGAGCTCTGAGATGGCGTCATTTCATGAAAGACTCTCAAGTACCCGCGAAAACACAATCACATCCATTGAAGCGATCTACATCCCCAATGACGATATCTTGGATCAAGGCGTCCAATCCATTCTCCCCTTCCTTGATTCGACAATTATTCTTTCGCGTGATATTTATCAGGAAGGCAAACTCCCAGCTATCGACTTCATCCAATCAACATCAAGCGCGCTTGCGCCTGAATTTGTCAGCCGCGAACACTATACGACTGCCCTTCGTGCACAAAGTGTTCTGAAAAAGGCAGTTTCTTTAGAACGTATTGTATCGCTGATTGGAGAAGGTGAATTGAACGCTGAAGACCAACTCCTTTACCGACGAGCTAAGATGCTCAGAGCCTATTACACCCAAAGCTTCTTCACAACAGAAAAACAAACCGGACGGCCAGGGAAGTTCGTTCCGCTTGAACAAACGATCAAAGACACAGCAGATCTTCTCAATGGTGCCTATGATAACCTTACTGAAGATAAATTCATGTTTATAGGAGAAGCAAAAGAAGCACAAGCGTAAATTAGATTTAAGATTAAAGAGATAGGATTAAAGAATGCATTATTCAAAATCTTAAATCTTAAATCTTAAATCTTAAATCTTAATATGTCAGAGCAACCACAGCAGACAGCGTCTACTATAAAAATTCATCTTATGGTCCGTAACCGGAAGCAGATTCTCTTTGATGGGGATGTCAAAGCGTTGACTTCCAAAAATGATAGTGGCATTTTTGATGTTCTGCCTGAACATGCCAACTTTATATCTGTACTCAAAGAATCAATTACGATTCACACACTTGATGGCAAAAAGCAGGCTATTCCTCTGAATAATGGAGTGATTAAAGTAAAAGACCGTGCAGTCCGGTGTTATATTGATTTGTTGACAGCTGAAGCACAAAAATAAGCTTTAGCTCTTAGAGCTAGGAGCTTCACTCTCACTTTTCTTCTGTCTTTGTTTAGGGGTATAAAGAATAGGCTCCAGTCGACGTCTAACAGTTTTTGCACCAGGTACTTGTATCTTCTCTCCAACAGTACTTACCTCAAAGACTACAATTAGAGCCCCAGCTACAAGCCCGCGAGCTGTTGTTTCCACAACACTGAAGGCACCGTCGGGGCGGAACCGTGGTTCGTTAAATGATGATAGATTTCTTTCTGTCATAGTTTTGCATCAACGAATAACACAAATAGTAATGAAAACAAAAAACCCGGAAATGCGGACTTACTGAAGATTGGTACTAACTTTTGCGCTCTTCGTCGAGGTATACGTGGATGTTATCTACTTTTTCCCAATCGAATGTATCTTCAGGATTGAACATAATTGCGCGCTCACGTTCTGCAGCCTCAGGGCTTTCTGATGCATGGATCAAATTGTACTGCTGACTCATTGCAAAATCACCGCGGATTGTACCAGGCATAGCCTCACGTGCTTTTGTGACACCGATCATTGTACGTACAGTTGTCGCAGCATCAATACCTTCCCAAAGCATAGCAACCACGGGATATGATTTCATGTATGATTTAAGACCTGGGAAGAAAGGCTTATCTTTGTGATGGACATACCATTCTTCAAGAAGTGCGTCATTCAAAGAGATCATTTTGAGTGCGGCAAGTTTAAGGCCTTTGCGTTCAAAGCGTTGAACGATTTCTCCAATAAGTCCTCTTTGGACGCCATCTGGTTTGACGAGTACTACTGTTTGTTCCATATTTTTATGAGCGTTTAGCTTCTAGCGTATAGTGAATTTTACTAGACGCTAGAACCTATGCCCTAGCCGCTAAGTTATAATTTTAACAGAGCTTCTAGCTTCTGTCTATCCTCAAAGTTACCGATCAAGGCTAAGTTCAGTGTTTTGTCGACAAAAAATTCTTTTCCTACTGCTTCGACATCCTCGCGGGTCACATTATCAATTTGCGTGATCACATCATTTGGGTTCTCAATGACATCTTCAAGGAGCTCCTGGTGAGCATAGAATCCCGCTACAGACCGGCTATCCTCCAAATCCAGTACTAAGTGACCTTTGAGGAATTCCTTGGCCTTGGCGAGCTCTTCATCAGCGAGTGCCATTTGCCCTTGTGCGATTTTGGCATACTCTGCAACCATAACTTCAACTGCTTCAGGAACGCGTTTCGGATCAATGCCCGCTGTTGAGACGAAAGATCCTACATCAGCATATTCATCTGAACTTGAGCGGACGTAATACGCAAGTCCCCTTTTCTCACGGACTTCATGGAAAAGCCTGGATGACATACCGCCACCGAGGATTGCTGAAAGGACGGATAAAGAATAGCGTTTGTCTGATTTTATGCTCACTGTACGCACACCAAGCGCAATATGAATCTGCTCAGTCTGTTTTTGTTTGATGAGAACCGCAGGCTTGTCTTGTGCATCTGATACTAAAGGGTATGTAATTGTCTCAAACTGCTTCATCGGACCAAAGTATTTCTCAACCATCGCAAATGTTTCTTGCTCATCAATACCTCCTGCGACAACCACCGTCAGATTGCTTGCACTGTACAATTCGCCCATATATTTGACGAAGTCTTCCCGTGTGATCGCCTTGATCACTTCTTTATTGCCTGCAATATCCCAACCCATTGGTGTATCGCCGTAAAGAAGTTGCTCGTAAATGTCCCCAAGCTTGCGCGCTGGCATATCTTCATAGAGATTTATTTCCTCTTGGATCACGCCTTTCTCTTTTTCAATCTCAGTAGGATCAAATTTGGAATGCAGGAGCATGTCAGAGAGTAAATCAAGGGACGTATCAATCCGGTTCTTGGCTGATTTGATGTAGTAACCAGTGGTCTCTTTACCCGTGAAGGCATTGAACTCGCCGCCCATGCCATCAATCAATGATGAAATATCCATAGCTGAAGGCCGGCGTTCTGTGCCTTTGAATGCCATGTGTTCAAGAAAGTGCGAGATACCACTATTCTGCGGCGTTTCATACCGCGAACCAGCCGCAGCCATAACAAGCACAGTCGCACTTTCCATAGCAGGCATAGGGATGACAATAACTCTGAGGCCATTGGATAAAACTTTTCTGGTGTAATTCATATGTATTGAGCGCTTAGGATTCTGAGCGTATAGCGTTTAGAAGTTCTTTTCTCTACGCTGAACGCTCTGTTTCCTATACGCTAATCAAAACATTCTACCACCTCTCTCCATTTTCACAAGACCTAGAAGAAAAGAGGGAGGAAATTTTGCATTGACAAAAGACACTACATGTCATAAAATGACACTATATGGCACAATTACACATTCGTATCGCTCGCACCCAAGAACTTGATCGCGTCCTTTCGTATCTGAAAAAGCGCTATAGCATCCTGTCTGAATCTGAAATTATCAAGGTGGCGCTCTCAGAAAAGTACAAACACGAGCTTGAGGAA
>JACDET010000052.1 GCA_013816255.1 Candidatus Levyibacteriota bacterium
GCGTCAATCATCGCCAAAGTCCACCGGGATGCTTTAATGCATGCTTTGCATCCACAATATGAAGCGTATGATTTCTCGACCAACAAAGGATACGGCACCAAAAAGCATAGAGAGGCAATTGGGAAGTTTGGTTTGTCAGATCTCCATAGGACTTCATTTAATTTGACGAAGTTTCTCTCTTAACTCAAATGTCATCCTGAACGTGAGCGAAGGATCTCGCCACTATACGATTCTTCTCTTCGCTCAGAATGACATTGCACTAAGATATTCAAAAAGCAACATTTAGGTTGTTCAAATGATTGTTCGAGAAAATGACAATTGGTTCGATAACATTTTCTGGGAACTGTGGTTGCGTTGGCAGTATAACTTCCGCCATAATAGCTGCTGCAAATATTTTTGCCTCTTTTATGTCGCCAGTGACTTGAAAATTATTCTTTTCTATTTCTCTCGTTTGCAACAATGTCATCCATGTTTTCGCTCCTTTGGTTTCTTTATTTGTGTTGAAGTATTTCTCAAAAATCATAGCATCTCTCTTTCTCGTCTCAGTATATCCAGATTTAGGGTAACTTCTTGACATGTTCCTTATAAAATAATGACATCTTCTTACAAAAAACAGGCAAATTTCTATAAGGTTTTTGTAATGTTGCTGTCAAGTTCGATTCGAGGCTGAAGCGTATACTCCAGGCAGTTAGTTACTAACTAACGGAGGAATATATATGGCAAGAGCAGAAGGAGGATCATTTGGGGGAAGAGGCGGAGGACCGTCAGCAGGAAGCTCTAGGGGCGGAGTTTCAATTGGTGGATCTCGCGGAGGAGTTAGTGTAGCTGAGCGATCAGGTCCATCTGTCGCGTCACGTATCGATAGTGGGTTTTCATCAAGAGGACTTGCAGCTTTCGGCAAATCTGAAAGTCGCCCGTCATTGGCTTTGGGTAAAAGTGAAAAGCCAACGCTGTCATTTAATAATAGTCCATATAAATCTGAGCAGAGTGCGTTAGCTAAAGGTCCAGGACCAGCGTTTCATACAGTTGAAAGAGTATCTCTTTCGAAAGGAGTTACAGAAATTCCAAAAACAGGCAATATTGCATTAAAATCTGTACTATCCCAAGAAAGCGCACAAGATAGACCATTCTCGCTCAATAATCTTCAACCATTCAGACCTGAAGCAGCTACAGTAACACCTAAAGGATTGGTATCTGTACAAAACCTGGATAGAGCAGTTCCATGGGCAGTTGGACCAGATGTTACACCAAAAAATCCTTCAGAAAAAGTAAATCTGGTGAAAGCGCCAAAAGTTGATCTGACGAAAGCTGAAAAAGTGAATCTGATTAAAGAATACAAAGTTAATCTACGAAAAGTAGCCAAAGCTGATCGTACTCCTGCACCTAAAGTTGATCTCCTAAAAAAGTTACATACACCTTCTGTAGTAGAGGCAACTAACGTATCATTAGTGAAAGCACCGAAAGTTGATTTGATAAAAAAGGAAACACCTACAGTTTCTACAATAGAAGTTCCAAAAGTAAATCTAACCAAAGCTCCAGTACAAACTGAAGTTGGACCAGCAGTTTCACTCATAAAAGAAGCTATAGTACAGCCTATACAATCGCAACAAGAAGCTAAACCGCAAGCTCTTCAGGCGTCAGTAACAAAAAGTATTTTGGAGAAAGTAAAGTCAATTAGAATGCCTATTCTTAATCTGCCGGAAATGCCAAAGATCGATTCTCTCAGAATTCCTCAAGTTGGTGTACGAGAAGCTGTAAAAGTTGTTTCTGATAAAGCAAAAAAGATTGATCTTACAAGAGTGCTACGAATACAAAAAAGTGATTTGGCAAAAAGGGAATTACCCAGTACTCCTGCTATAGAAGGGCCAAAAGTCAATCTCGTCAAAACTGTGGTAGCTCCTGCAAAGGTTGAAGCGGGACCAGTAGTTACACTAAAAAAAGAAGCAGTTGGTCTTGTGCAGCCAGTACAAGAAAGTATGTCAGAAGTTAGAGCTATACCATCAGTTATAGTGGAGCCCAAAATAGCAACAGTTACCATTAGTGAAACAAAACCAGTAGTGAGTGTAAGAACTTCTCCCAAAGTTGGTTCAGAAGTACTACAATCGATTTCTCAAACAACACCTACAGTCGTTGCCAAAGAAGGAGCAACAATTACCACGCAACCAGTTACACCTGCTGCTACAAAAGAAGGTATAAAACCAGTTGAACCAACCTCTATCCGAACAGAAACAACTGTGGTTACAAAAAAAATAGTACCAGCAGTTGTCCGTGAGAACGCTTCCGCGGGAGTTATGCCAAATCAGCAAATGGAAGTCAAAGCTCCAGCCATGCCTGACACTACACCCATCATAAAATCTGAAAGAGCACAGGTTGAGCGTGTATCAGTGAATGCAAATGCATTATCCGAATTTGCTTTTCTTCGAGCCGAGTTAGATGATGATGAAAAAACAAAAGCAAAAAAGCTGGAAGCTGAAAACAGAATGATATTGCAGACTGCCAGAGGATATGTGAGAGCTGGGTTAATCTCGACAGTTGCAGATGCTATCAGATTTACTGAACAGAAGCTACGAATTGACCCAACTATTTTGGCAAAAGGTCCTGCTCTGGCTGAAAAAGTATCAATAGTACCTTTACAAAGAGAAGTTCCTGCACCAGTTACAAAACAACCTACTGAAGTTATCATGCAACCGCAAGGAGTGCCGTTGACTGAATTGGTTTCTGAAGTGAGCGAACAGTCAGTTATCACAGCAGAAACTGTTATTTTTGCCAGTCCTCAATCAATAACAAAACCTAAAGTAGATGTACAAAGTGCGGCACCAGTAAATAATGAAAAAGCGTCAAATGTTCAGCCAGAAACGCAGGATGAAACACATGATAAAAAAGATCAAGAAGTTAAATTTAAAATCGATGAACCTATACAAAAAAATAGAATGGCTGAGTGGGATGCAGCTATAGGTCAGACTTTCCCAGCTTTTCAATGGGATGCGCAAGCACCCTTAAGTGAAATTGCACAAAAATTAAAAACTCCAGGTAAGCCAACGAATAGTACATTAATATACCAAGTTGGAAAAAAGGTTGATGGATCAAATCAGTCCATTGAAGACTGGAGAACGCCGCTGCTTTTAAGTGATGTTCTTGTAACAGCAGCTCAGGCAAGAAGAGCAGCTGAAGATGAAATAAGCAACAAACCTGCAGTAGTTATTAAATCTAATGGTATAGACGCAGACAAAAAACATGTGGCGTTGGTATTATCAGGAGATAATACTCGCGAAAACTATGATCTTGCCGCTTAAGCTATTCTTCAGCTTTTATTTCTGAAATTTCGAGGAAAGTTTTATCATTTTCGGTTTTCATAATACCTTTTACTTTGGCAAAACCATCAATGACATCTGCTCCTGTGAAATGTCCTTCAAGTGCTCCATTATTATCGGTTAAGGTTACCCAAAAGCCAGTTCCTGCTTCATCAGGTAAACGTTTTTTGATGTAACAATCTTTTTCAATAGTTCCATCCGCTGGTGGAGTTTGAGTTTCGGTTGGGGTAACTGGATCAACAGGTGCCGGCTCTAAAGGGGGTGTTTCAATTGTTGGTTGTACCAATGTATCAGACGGAGCAATCGGCATTTCAGTTGAGGCTGCAATAGCAGCAGGGTCAGCAGGAGGTGTTGCAGTTGTACTATCTAGTGCAGGTGGAGCATTGTGATCAGCTGCGGTTGCACTTGGTGTTCCTGTCGGTGAACGGTGGATGATTGCTTTCACTAAATTCCTGAATTTCTCATTTTTCTTAAAGAGTACAAAACCAGTAGCTCCGGCAATAAGCAGGAAGATAAAGAAGAGAATACCTCCTATCACATTGCCCGCTGATCCCGAATTTGCTTTTGGTGCTGCGGATGGAGATGGTTTCGCTTCACTTTCGCCTTGAGTAGGTGCTGGTGTATTTTGATTCGATAAGCGTGAAACTCTTTGCGGTCCGGTTGGCGCTGTTGTTATTTGGGGAATTGATTGACCTTGTTTGAGTAACGCGCTAAAGGAACGTAATAAGAGGTTGTAATCGACGCCGTCAATAACACCATTATCATCGAAGTCTCCATAATTATTTCCTGTACAGAAGGATGTCGTGCTTCGTTCTCCAAAACAATTTACAAAGGCATTATAGTCACTGATATCAACGATATTATCACCTTCTTTGGGTAAGGTGTCTCCCATCAAGACTGTTTGTATTGGAGTACGCTTTAATTTGGTTTTGCTATCAATTTCAAATATTTTCCCACCAATACTATTTGGATCTTCTTTAATTATTGTTCGGAGTGATTCATCAGTACGGAAAGTTATTTGATAGCGGCCGGGTTTTATTTCCTTTCCAAGAGCAAGTGTTTGATTACCATATGTTGTATACGTCGGGCTTACGGTGTTGGTATCATAGTCGACAGTGTCTTGGATAACGTACAGTGGTTTGACCGTTTTATTAAGAGAATTATCATCCGGTCCATACAAAAATATTGTGACATTTCTTTTAAGCCGGGCAGGAGTCATGACTCCGCCACCACTGCCCACACCAGGAATGGTAAATGTGAGGTCAAGTGTCGGACCTCCATCTTTTGATTTTTTGTTTGTTACCGTTGGACTTGCCTCAGGTGTTTCTGTGATTTCGTCAGGTCCAACATTTTCCTGTAATGTGATAGTGTCGTATGCTGCATTGGTTGAAAAATGGAATGCATATGCAAGCGTGGCATTGGCAATAATAAGAATTGCCCAAATATGCACACCGTATTGTGTGAGTAATTTAAAATAATGTACTGTATTTTGCTTTTTGGCCATAGCTTCTAATTTCCTGGTTGTTGTGTAAATGTCCGAAGGAGAAGATTATAATCTTTTACATCAGCTACAGAATCATCATTAAAATCAATTAAGTCAGGTGTTTCGCAACGCTTATCCTGAAAGCATGGTAAGGCAGCGTTGAAGTCATCTATATTTATGACATTATCTTTATTCAAATCTCCTTGATAGAGCGTAACAGGTGGAATTGGATTGACCCGGTCAATAAGAAGTGTTTGGAATTCTGGTTTGGCCAGCGTTTGCAATGAATTATCGCTCACTATCTTTACAAGATAGGTACCTTGTGTGACTTTGCCAAGACGGATTACCCCTGTAAAGTAATCTTGATTATCAAAGGAAAGAAAAGCGGTTCCTGTCGTGATTGGTTCTTTCTCCACACCATAAATAACTGCTTGAACTCGTCTTGTTAATCTTTTTGGAGTAAGATTCCCATCCCGGCCTATTCCCGCAATCTTCACTTTGACGGCTATTTGTACATCCACGCCAACAGGTGCCGCGGTTGGTGTGGGTTCTTTCGATGAAGGATTGGTAGGATTTGGAATAGTTGTCGTTCCAGGAGATGCAGTGGCAGTTGGTGCCGGTAAACCATCGATTGTTGTCGGGTTTGCAATTATAACAGTTGGGTTTGCTGTACCTGGCTCAGATGTTGTAATCGGACCTACTCCTTGGAGCCCTCCGAAATCCATTGCCCAAAAAGCAACTTCCCCGGTTGCGTCAACTTCCATAGAGACAGCCGCTTGTGTATATTTCGTATCGAGCATAATCGTATTGTGCGGAGCAGATGCTTTCCATGCATCAAAAACTTCCCGTGCACTTGGTGCGCCATTTGCTATGTTTTCACCAAATGCAGTGTTCGCTGGGAAACCACAATCGAGTAACCGGGCTAAAGGTTCTCGTCCCAATGAGTCAGTATGACTTAAATTACGTGTAGTAAGCATGTCTTTACTTAACCAGGCTGAAGGCTTTTTCAAAAGCGTGCTCCATACAATTTGAGGTTTGTTATTGGCAGTGCGATACAGATTGATGAGATCAAAGAGCGCTTGCTCTTGTTGTTTGGTAGTAAGTTGTGCGGTGGATGCTGAGCAGTCTCCTCCAGCAGCCAAAGACCGATTCTCCTGTTGTTGTGAAGTTTGGTTGAGTGTGAGTACAAGGCCACCGACAAGAAGCATCAGACTAAAAAACAAGATAAGTATGTGCTTTTTGGCAGGTTTATGGCGATACATAGAATTCGTGACTATTACTCCTCTATATTATAGTATAGGTTTCGTGGGTAAGAATCAATATATGCTGACAGTTGACAAGTAACTTTTGATAATTGACATGCTCTAGCTTTACCCATTGGATGTTTTGTGCTTATTTTGGTAAAATAGAGAAGTTTAAAATCAGTTACCTGTCAATTATTACGAGTTAACTGTCACGAACGGGCCTCTAGCTCAACGGTAGAGCAGTACCCTCTTAAGGTATTGGTTTCGAGTTCGAATCTCGAGGGGCTCACCAAACGCGACACCCTCGGTGTCGTGTTAAACTTAGCCTCAAATTATTTAATACCCTACCACGATTCGAACAATATCCATGATATTCTAATAAAATCTTGACATAATCCTCCTAATTATGTATAACTGAGTATATACATGAAGACGAGTAAGAGTATATTTGAATTTGAGTGGGATAAGGGTAACATAGAGAAAAATAAAAAGCATAAGGTTGAAGATAGAGAAGCAGAAGAAGTACTTTTTGATGAAGGAAAAGTAGTACTCAAAGATAGAATTCATTCTGGAGTTGAAGAGAGATTTATTCTTTTAGGGCTTACAAAAAAGAAAAGGTTATTATATATTGCGTTTACAAAGCGAAATAAGAAGATCAGAATAATATCAGCTAGAGATATTAATAAAAAGGAGAAACACCTATATGAAGAAACAACTTAATGTACCGGTATTTAAAAACGAAGACGAAGAACGCAAATTCTGGGCTGATCTTGATCTCTCAGAATATTTTGACTCGTCAGATTTTGGGCGCGTCAGTTTTCCAAATTTAAAACCTACCACGCGATCAATTTCTATTAGAATTCCTGAATACTTGTTGAATAGAGTAAAAGAACGAGCAAACGAAATCAATGTTCCTTATCAATCGCTTATCAAAGAATATATAAAAAAAGGGGCACTATCTTCATAAAAAAAGGTATAATTACTTTATGCTTCAGCCTAAAAAAATAAACCTCGGCGAAAAATTTCAATTGTTTAATGATTACTGGAGCCCTAAAGTTGTTGCTGATCTTAACGATTCTCAAGTAAAGCTTGCGAAATCTAATGATTGCTTTCCAAGTAAAGAAAAGCCTTTGAGTATTCCTTTTATTTCACTATCTTCAGCATTTTTATTGGCATCAATTACTTTTTTTGCTATTTCCTCCCTTGAGAACCAGCCAAATGCAGAATGATCTTCAGGATGAAGTTTTATTTTCTCAATAGCATCAACAAATGATGCAAAGTAAATAACTTCTAGAGAATGTGAACCTTTTATAGGGTTTGCATAGGTAAATACAGAGAAAGGATCTCCAACTTTTATATTCATACCAAACTCTTCTTTAATTTTTCTCTTGAGTCCATCGACGATATCTTCCCCAAAGTCTATATGTCCACCGGGGAGTTCATAGACATTTGGCAAAAACTTTTTTGTCGAAGCTCTTCTCGCTAAAAATACTTTTTCAATGCCATCAAATTGTTGATGAATAAAAGCGCATGCGGTTATGACTTGTTGGTTTATGGCTGGTGTTTCACTATCATGGGAAATAATTTTCATATATATTGATTATAGCATCAAGCGTATTTACCATATACGCAATCAATGCTCTCTTAGTAAGAAACCCATCCTTGCATTTTTGTAGCTTTTGAGTAAATAATAAGGAATGGCTCAAAAAGTAAAAACAACAAAAACTGTAAAGAAAACAGTATTTAAACGCCCCAATATTAATCTTCTTGCAACAATGGCGGTGCTTCTTTTGACGCTGACTTTAGCTGTTTTTCAACTGCAACAAGTACAAGATCCTCGGTCTCGTGCTGCTGCCCTCGATTGTGCCGTAACATCGCCACAAATGCTCATTACAGCGCAAGAAAGAACGCTCTTTGATAAAATTAACGAATACCGCGTCCAACAAGGACGGGATAAGCTTGTTTGGCAGAATAACATGAATCAAGCAGCAACATGGTTAGGGCTCGATATGGTAAAAACAGGTGTTGTGAGTCATATAGATTCACTTGGACGATTGCCTGATGCGAGATTTCCAGATTGTGGAGCGACATACACACGTAATTTTGGGGAAATTGTCAGTGTCGGCTCTCCTAATGCTGATCAAATACTTGCTGTATGGAAATCCAACCCTGCAGATAACGCTGCATTACTAAACGCAACCTATGAACAGGCAGCGGTAGCTGCACAAGTGAACGGTACCACGGCACATTGGGTATACACAGCTCTCGGGCAACCACAATCAACAAATCCTGGACAACCACCTGCTACCACTGCGACACGCATGCCAATTGTTACTGAAGGACCACTTGATCCGACTGTCCCAAGTCCTGTTTGTTTGGGAGGTTGCCCGACATTAGTTCCTCCAGTCTCAGGTGGTGGGAATCCTCCAGGACAAGGGCCAGAGGCTACAACGATACCTACACCAACTACTTTTGGACAACAGCCAGAAAATCCCGGGACTGAACCGACAGTTGATCCCTCCAATCCAGGGGGTCCTACGCCAATTGGTGGTAACCCACCAGGTGCAACTGAACCTGGGACTATGCCTCCAGATGGTGGTAATCAAGGTGGGATAATTGGTTTGTTCTTATCACTGCTTGCGCTTATTATC
>JACDET010000053.1 GCA_013816255.1 Candidatus Levyibacteriota bacterium
TTTGTGGCCCTTCTTGCCCGAGAACTTCGGCTCTGATTTCATCTCCCCGCTGAGCTCGGATTGCTGCTGCCGCTGCTTGTACGACATCTGCGTGGTACGTTGCGCGTACACTTTCTACAGCAGCAGAATATAAATCTGTAGGCAAACTCGCCGGATCTGTTGCTGCCAAAGTAGACAATCTGGTATGTTCAGTAAGCATTTGCTCAGCTGGTCCAGCAAATGGCCGAAGCTTTGCGAGTTCAGCATCTTTTTCTGCTAGTTGAGCAGTTTGTTGATCAATGATTCTTCCTTTTTCTCCAAGCATAATAGTGCATGTGATATGTAATCACGTATCTATTATATCATAAACTATAGGTTTAATACAAGTTTATGGTTGTGTTTTATAATACGTACAAATATAGCAAATTTACCTTTATTGTGAATATTGCTATAATACCTTGTATGGAAGAGTATACAATACGTTTAAATAAATATCTTGCAAACTTGGGCATTTGTGCGCGTCGTGATGTGAAGAGGCTTTTGAAAGAGCGTGTCCTTACGGTCAATGGTGAGCGGGCGAAAGAGCAGGGCGTGCGTTTGGATCCTTTGAAAGACGATGTCAGGTTGGACGGGAAAAAACTCAAAGCACCTGAACTTGTCTATTATCTGCTCAATAAGCCTAATGGTATCATCTCATCAGTAGCAGATGAGTTTGGGAGAAAAAATGTCACGTCGTTCATCCCTACAACCGAACGGATTTATCCTGTGGGAAGATTGGACAAAGATACGACTGGATTAATTTTATTAACCAACGATGGCGAATTAACCAATCACCTCACCCACCCCAAATACCATGTCTATAAAGTGTATCGTTTGAAAGTTGAAGGGTTTGTGAATAAGGCGCAGATGCGGGCGTTACAGAACGGTGTACTTTTGGATGATGGCATTACCGCACCGGCCACAGTGAAGATCATCAAAGAAAGTCATAATCAGTCTCTGCTTGAAATTACATTACACGAAGGCCGCAATAGACAAATACGAAGAATGTGTGAGACAGTTGGTATAAAGCTTTTGGAGCTAGAACGTGTAGCGTTTGGTCCAATAGCTATTGGCAATCTGAAAACTGGAAAGTATCGCGAATTAACTATGAAAGAACTTGAGGCTTTAAAAAACGCCGTGCAAATCCAGAAAAGCATTCATACAGACTAAGCAATGCTTTTTCTTTTTTGTGTTTTAGCTCATTGTTTTCAATAGGTTCATTTGCTATATTAAGGCGATATACATGAAGAAGAAATCCCCAACCGCATCCACCCCTGGAAACAAGAATAAAATGTATAAAAAATATATTGTCGGTGGTGGAAAAATGGGTGAACGTATCCGAGAGTTCAACTGGTCTAAAACAAGTTTGGGATCAGTTGAAACCTGGCCACAAAGTCTGCGTACAGCCATAAATATCGTCTTGCAGTCGCCTGTCCCTATCGTCATGCTTTGGGGGAAAGACGGCATAATGCTTTACAATAATGGATATTCAGTATTTGCTGGGGCGAGACATCCAATCCTGTTGGGATCAAAAGTTATTGAAGGATGGCCTGAAGTTGCAGAGTTTAATAAAAACATTTTAACAAAAGGTTTACAGGGCAAAGCAATCTCCTATAAAAACCAACAAATGACTCTCTATCGCAATAATGTCCCGGAAGACGTTTGGATGAATTTAAATTATAGTCCAATTATTGATGAGAATGGTAAACCAGCTGGAGTTCTGGCGATTGTCATCGAAATAACTGCGAGTGTACGGGCTGAACGAGCGTTGGAGCAAACGCAAGTGCAATTAAAAGAAGCCCTCTCTGTCGGTTTGATAGGCGCTTGGACTTTGGATATTCAGACCAATCAGGTAACAGCAAGCCAATCACTCGCGGTACTCTTTGGCATTGATCCAAAAAAAGCAGAGCAGGGATTGCTATCACTTGATGTCTTTGTCGATGCAATGCATCCTGATGATCGCGAACGGGTGACCAAGATTATCGGACATGCAATCAAAACAGGTAAACAGTATGAAGTAGATTACCGGGTCATAGGAGCAGATAAAAAAGAACGTTGGGTGCTAGCGCGAGGCAAAAATGAAAAACCCAAAACAGGTATGCCCCACAGGTTTACCGGAGTATTGGTAGATATAACAGAACGTAAAATGGCTGAAGAAGCGCTTTCTGAAAATGAGTCGCAACTGCGGTTTATGGCCGATTCAATGCCACAACAAGTATGGACCGCAGCCCCAGATGGCGCACTTGATTATATCAATCAATATGCTGTTACGTATTTTGATAAAAGCCCCAAACATATCATTGGCGCAGGGTGGCAGAAAATGGTCCATCCGGATGATTTGAAAGAGTCCATACCTATCTGGATAGACTCAATAAAAACAGGAAAGCCTTATCAGGTATTCTTCAGGTTACGAAGAAGCGATGGCATGTATCGATGGCATCTGGGGAGAGCATTACCGTTGATTGATGAGAAAAAAGTTATGAAATGGTTTGGCACAAATACTGACATTCATGACCAAAAAGAACTTGAACGGCAGAAAGATGATTTTCTCGGTATTGCCAGTCATGAACTTAAAACACCGGTAACAAGTATCAAAGCATATGGACAAGCACTTGAGGCAAAATTCCGAAGAAATGGTGATGAAAAAGCTGCGGATCTACTAAAGAAAATGGACGCGCAAGTAAATAAATTAAGTAACCTTATTGGAGATCTCCTCGATGTGACCAAATTTCAATCAGGGAAAATGCAATTTCAGGAAGATTATTTCGATTTTAATGCAATGGTGGATGAAGTAGTAGAAGAGATTCAGCGGACGTCTGAGAGCCATCATATCGTTAAGAAGTTTGCACAGACAAAGCGGATATTCGGTGATAAAGAACGGATTGGACAAGTGGTTATTAACCTTATTACTAACGCAATAAAATATTCTCCTCACGCCGATGCGGTTTATGTGAGAACAACAACTATTGGCGAAAATATTGTACTATCAGTACAGGATGCAGGTGTAGGTATCCCGAAAGGAAAACAAGCCAAAGTATTTGACCAATTCTTTAGGGTAAGCGGACCGAAGGAAAGTACGTTTCCCGGATTGGGTTTGGGGCTGTATATATCAAGTGAAATAATCAAACGTGAAGGTGGTAAAATTTGGGTTGAAAGTGATACTGGTAAAGGCTCTACATTTTCTTTTTCACTGCCTTTGAAAAAATAATGTCCTTTATTGCCAGTCAATTGGCGTTATTCCATTTTCTTCAAGGTAGGTATTACAGCGACTGAAGTGATGATTACCATAAAAATTTGTTACTGAATACGGTGACGGATGTGCTGATGTGAGCACCAAATTTTGTTCTTGATTAATGACCAACCCTTTTGTTTGCGCGTATTTCCCCCAAAGTATATAGACAATATTTTTACGTTCAGCATGTAATGACTGAATAACTGCATCAGTAAATTGTTCCCAACCGACTTTGGCATGGGATGCTGGTTGAGCTGCTAGTACAGTTAAAACGCTATTAAGCATCAACACTCCTTGTGTCGCCCAACGGGTCAGATCACCTGAAGGAGATGGAGTAATGCCTATATCATTTTGGATCTCCTGATATATATTTTTTAATGATGGTGGGAGCGGTATGCCGTCATTGACGGAAAATGACAATCCATTTGCTTGTCGTATACCATGATACGGATCTTGACCAACGATGACAACTTTTACTTTATCAAACGGACAAAGGTCAAATGCTCGAAAGATATTCGGGGCTGGTGGGTAAACAGTCTTTGTCTTATAATCTTCACGGATACGTGTCGTAAGTGTCTCCCAATATGGTTGATTGAATTGCGATGCTAAAGCTTTCTTCCACGTAGGGTCAATTTTTATTTCACTCATGCTTCTCATACTATATATGTTCACAGCATTAGGCAAGTTCTAATTTATTTTAAAAATCCTTTCTTGTATTATGTAATTAAATTAAGTAAAATAAATATATGGCTGAGTATATACCAGGAGTTTGTAACATTGGACCTGAAGAAATAAAGAATCGAAGACAACTTGGGATAACGTGGAGTCTTGTGAGTGTCGCGCTTTTAGCCATTTTGTTTTTCTTTAACGCACCTCCATGGTTGCGATTACTTGTTTTTCTTCCTGCTTTGATAGCAGCGAGTGGATTGTACCAGGCTACATTTAAATTCTGTGCGGGTTATGGCAATAGCGGTTTGTATAATGTCGCAAAGAGTGTCGGCAAATATGATTCAGTCGAAAAAGCAGAATTCCGTGCAAAAGACAAAAAGAAAGCCCAACAAATCTTCGGACTCTCCATACTTACAGCAGCTGTTATAGCTGTCGTCGCTTTTCTTCTATAATCACCTCCCCTACTCAAACATCTTGACAAATATAAAAATCTGCTATAATTAGCTCAACAATGGAAATTAATTTTGTTGCCGCATTTGTTGCTTCATTAACTGGGTTGGTTCTCGGGTATCTCTGGTATTCTGTTTTTTTCGCAAAAATCTGGGAGAAATTAGCTGGTGTTACAGTTGCTCAGCAAAATAAAGGTGTCGCAAAAAGGATTATTGGTTCATACCTGATTACGCTTGTTATGTCTTTAAACCTTGCAGCGTTTATCGGTAGTGATTCTGATGCGATGTTCGGACTGTTTGCAGGATTTGCAGCCGGTTTTGGTTGGGTTGCTTTGGCATTTGGACAAAACTACATGTTTGAACACAAACCATTTAAACTCTTTCTAATCAATGGCGGATATAATACTGTCCTCCTTAGCATAATTGGATTAATTATCGGATTATTCTAAATGTATGACTCCATCAAAACAAATTGACACACACATTTCTGAATTAACAGACTGGCGTGGAGCCTTGATTACTCGTTTGCGCAAACTTGTTCATGAAATAGATCCAGAAATTACTGAAGAATTTAAATGGGGTACACCAGTATTTATACATAATGGTATGGTTGTAGCGCTCGGATCGTTCAAAGATCATGTTAAAATAAATTTTTTTCAAGGAGCTTCTTTAGAAGATCCACACAAACTCTTCAATGCAGGTTTAGAAGCAAGGAAAACTAGGGGGATCGATTTTTATAAAGGTGATAAAGTAAATGAACAAGCATTGAAAACGCTTCTCAATTCTGCAGTTGCTTTCGATACAAATAAATAAAATCCTGCTCCTCTACCTAGTAAGAACCTGGTTCTTCTAGCAAATATGCCTACAATCTTAATTAAGTATTGACTTAATTAAAGTTATGCTTTATTATCTTTGTATGGATATGTACGCAGCGATTGCTGAGCCGACACGGAGAAATATTCTTGAAATTCTCGCTGAAAATGGTCAGTTGTCTTCGACTGATATATCAAACCGCTTCCCTATCAGCGCCCCTGCAATATCACAACATCTTAAAGTATTGAAAGAAGCGAATCTTGTGCAAATGGAAAAACGTGCTCAACAGCGCATGTATACAATTAATCCTGAACCAATGCGTGAAATGGGAGGTTGGCTTGAAAAACTTACGAAACATTGGGAAGAAAAATATTCCCGTTTAGATGCACTTTTAGAAAGAGAAAAGAATAAATCGAAAGGAGGTGGAAAGAAATGACAG
Source organism: Candidatus Levyibacteriota bacterium (assembly GCA_013816255.1). Taxonomy (GTDB): domain Bacteria; phylum Patescibacteriota; class Microgenomatia; order Levybacterales; family UBA12049; genus JACDET01. Next base: position 5,621 of record JACDET010000053.1, read on the forward strand.
AATTAAAAGCAATCGAAATTACCCGTGTGTTTCATGCACCACGAGAACTAGTTTGGAAAGCGTGGACCGATCCTGAGATGATAAAACAGTGGTGGGGACCTGAAGGTTTTAGTGCTCCTAGTATTACCGTAGATCTCCGGGTTGGCGGGAAATATGTTTTTGCTATGCAAGGACCAGCCGGATCTGAATGGGATAAAGTTATGTACAGTGCGGGAGTTTATAAAGAGATTGTTCCAAACGAAAAGCTCGTCGTCACAGATTATTTTTCTGATGAAGAAGGAAATAAACTTTCTCCAATTACCTTTGGTCAAGATCAGAATTTCCCGGATGAAATGACTGTAACGGTACTTTTCAATGAAACGGTCGACGGAAAAACAGAGCTAGTTCTTAAGTATCCAAAACCGGAAACTGAGGAACAAATGAATGCAATGATAGCCAGTCAAATGGAAGCTGGATGGAATTCAAGTTTGGACAAACTTGAGGAGAGTTTGGGATAGTAAAACTGAAAAGACCCGCCTACGTCCTTGCGGACTACGGCGAGGCAAGGAAGGGGGGTGAATATATATGGCAGATATAAAACAAAAAATTCAATTATGCTTATGGTTTGATAAAGAGTGTGAAGAAGCAATGAATCTTTACATTGACACATTCAACAATAGGCCTGGAGCAGATAAAAAAGAATCAAAAATTATGAGTATTCAACGATATCCGGAAGGACAGCAAATCGGTCCGATGAAAGATATGGAAGGAAAAGTCATAACAGCTTTCTTTTCACTTGAAGGACAAGTCTTTCAAGCACTTGATGGCGGACCTATGTTCAAATTCAATGAATCACTATCACTTTCAGTCGACTGTGATGGTCAGGAAGAAGTTGATTACTTCTGGAATAAGCTGATTGCTAATGGCGGTGAAGAATCACAATGCGGTTGGTTGAAAGACAAATATGGTCTTTCATGGCAGATAATCCCTAAGCAATTAGGAGAATTGTTATCTAGTCCTGAACAAGAAAAAGCAGGACGAGCAATGCAAGCAATGCTTCAGATGAAGAAGATTGATATAAACAAACTTCAAGAAGCATTTGATGGAAAATAATTAAATTATTGTCATTCCCGCGAAGGCGGGAATCAAGCTTCACAAAAATAGTTGTGTTCTGGATCCCCGCCTTCGCGGGGATGACAGTGAAAAACAAAAAAAAGAAAGGAGGTGTAAAGTATGTCAAAAAATAATTTAGTAATCGATAAAGAAAATAAAGTAACAACAATGGAACGTGTCTTCGATGCTCCACGAGAACTTCTCTGGAAAGCACATACAGACCCACAACTTATTCCGCAATGGTGGGGCCCTGCAGAGTACGAGACTATTGTTGAAAAAATGGATGTCCGCGTCGGTGGAGAATGGCGGTATATTCATAAAGGAAAGAACGAAAAAGGTGAAGATGCCACGTATGCTTTTTACGGAGAATACAAAGATCTGAAAGAAAACGAATCACTGACGTGGACTTTTAACTTTGAACCAATCGGTCCAGGTCATGAAATCACTGAAACTGTCTTTTTTGAAGACAATGAAGATGGTAAAACTAGGTTGAGAACTGAATCTCATTACAATACTATCGAAGACCTCGAAGGTATGGTCGGATCAGGTATGGAAGATGGCGCAACCGAGACATGGGATCGTCTGGAATCACTTGCCAAAACACTTGGATAAATATATGTTTTACACGCCGTCATTCTGGACTAAACGGAATGACGGGTGTAGAATAGATGAGAAAGGATATTGATGAGAAAAATTGTTGTTACAGAATTTATGTCACTTGATGGGATTATGGAAGCGCCTGAAAAATGGTCTTTTCCATATTGGAATGATGATATAGCAAAATTCAAACAGGAGGAACTTGAATTGAGTGATACACTCCTTTTGGGAAGAATAACATATGATGGTTTTGCGCAGGCGTGGCCTGGACGAACTGATAAAACAGGATTTGCTGAGCGGATGAATAACTATCCTAAATATGTTGTCTCAAAGAGTTTGACAAAAACAGAATGGAATAACACGCATGTACTCAGTGATAATTTCGCGCAAGGGATTGCAAAGTTAAAAGAAGAAGATGGTCGTGATATCTTGGTATTTGGAAGCGGAGAACTCGTTAATACTCTTCTTGCATTGGGTCTTGTTGACCAATTACAACTTCTGGTGTACCCTGTTATTCTCGGTCAAGGAAAACGACTTTTCAGAAGTGAAGTTGCAAACAAACTCGAACTGAAAGAATCAAAAACTTTCCGTTCAGGTGTTGTTCTCCTGACCTATACGTCTCGTCTGCAAGCGGAATAATATATCGTATGTCACTATTTAAAAACTCTAAAAGTATTATTTTATTGTTATTGTCTCTCACCATATTTTTGGTTGTGCTGGACAGTGCAATTGTGAACGTCGCTCTTCCTGTTATCAAAAAAGAGCTGCAATTTAATGATGCATCTTTACAGTGGGTATTGACTGCCTATATCCTCACATTTGGTGGATTCTTAATGCTTGGTGGAAGAACGGCTGATTTATTTGGTAGACGCCGTGTCCTTATATTTGGTATTGCAGGGTTTACTTTATTTTCTCTTCTCATCGGTTTGTCTAACTCAAGCACTTTATTGATCATTTTTCGCGCGTTCCAAGGATTGGCAGCAGCATTTATGGCGCCGACTGCTTTGTCAATTTTGTTGACAACATTTGATGAAGGACATGAACGCAATAATGCTTTGAGTATTTGGGCATTAGTTGCATCTGGTGGAGCAGCTGCAGGTGTTTTTCTCGGCGGAATCCTGACGCAATATCTAGGGTGGCAATGGTGTTTCTTTGTCAATGTCCCATTTGGAATCTTGGCGATTCTGGGAATTCAAAAATATATTCCTGTACAAGAAAAGGAATCCAAAAACAATAAACTTGATGTCCCTGGCGCAATTTTTGTAACTAGTGGCCTTATGGCTTTGGTATATGCTTTAACATTGGCAACTGAGTTGGGATGGGTTGCAACAGCAACATTGACATGGTTAACAG
>JACDET010000054.1 GCA_013816255.1 Candidatus Levyibacteriota bacterium
TTGAAGCTTTCCGGGTAAAGTATGTTGATTATGACAAAAGCAATATCGGTCAATTCGTACAAGATATTTCCCGTGATTGCAAAAGAGCTGACGGCTCAGTCGATATGAGAGCATTATAAAATCGTCTCACAGCTATAGAACCCATGCTCTCAGTCTTTGGCTCAGACCCAGATGTCGCGCTTCTTGTGAAAGACTTCGCACTCACCCAAGGCATACTCAGCCAAACAGAATCTGTGAAGAATATAGCCGTAGATAAAGCCGTTCTTGAAATGAATCGTCCAATTTACGGGACAGAGCAAACCCGAGTTCAAAAATTGTGGGACAAAATGCAAGTCCCTGTTCCTACAAAACCACAAACAGAACCAACAAGAACAGAACCTGTCAAACAACCTACACAGAATCCAGAACAAAGAGAAACAATACCTGATGAACCATTAACGCCTGAGTTGGCAATGAGAGATCCTGAGAAGTTTAAGAGTATACTTTTAAGCCATGTAGATAGCAAAACGAAATACGCCGGGAAGGCCTGGGAAGTTGCAGTTCGAAATGGAATCATTACCTCTGACATTGTAGACCTTGATCCCTCTACTATGGAATCCCTAAGTCATAGTGCTGGGATTTCTCTTGGTACCAAGCCATTTGATGCTGCTACGAAGGCACAATTTTTTGAAGACTTAACTGATTACCAAGATCAAATAATCCATACATTTACCCATGAGCTAAACCATAAATTATTATCTAAATTATTTGTAGGAAGAACACAAGATTTTGATAATGTATTCAGGTATATAAAATTAGTTCGTGAACAAACACCTGATGAAGGGCTTTCGCTTCTTGGAAGTTCAAAACGATATCAAGAAAAAGAAAACCCTGCATATGAACAAGCAAAAGAAGATCTTACAGAGCTTCTCACTATGTATATGATAAACCCTGATTCTCTTAAAAGGTTTTTAACAACGTTGAGCACACCGGATACAAATGGCGAACGTGCAAGACAAGGGTTGGCTACAATGAGTGCTGAGGCAGCAAATACGGTTTATAATCAAATTGATACAGCAGTAAAGACAGGACTTGAGCTCAAAGAATCAGGAAATACAAATCAGCTTGTTGGAAAACGTATTATTGGAGAAGACGGAAATGCATACACAATTACAAAAACCTCTGGTAATGTACCGAGTGAAATGAAGAGTGACAATGACGAAATTCTCACTGGAACTGCTGTTAGTGAAAAAATTACAGGAGCAACTGCAGATACTATTCAACTTGGACTATCTGTTATCCAAAGAGATACAAGCAAAACATTTACTGTTCAGAAAATTAACTTACGAGAAAAAGGTGGAGCACTTGTAAAGTTGGTTGATGCCTCTGGAAACACAGCTTCATTGGCTGCAAATGATTTACGAGAAAAGCTCCAAACCGAAAGCAGCGCATGGAGAGCCACACCAGCAACAACTGATGAAACATCAGAACCAACGCCAACTGGAAGTGAAACGGTTCGATTGACTGATGCTCGAGATATGAGTCAGGAAATGCAAAAGGCTTTGAAGACTACGACAAGTGAACAGCTTACCTTTGAAAGTTCGCCAGATGTCCTCTTACCGTTCCTCCAAACAAAGATTGCAGAATCCGCAAATATCCTTGAACCACTCAGTGGAACCATTGTTGACAATGCAGATCCTTCAAAAAGACAGTTAGTGCTGAAAGGCAAAGTATCTTCAAAAGGAACAACTGCAACTTTTAATATCATTCTCCAAAACACAGATACAGGCTTAGAAATTGTCCGTAAACCAGATGACATCATAACTGAAGGATGGACACAGAGTATTGGAAGAGGAGTGATTGAAGAAAAACTTGGAGAAATCGATAGCCTTCTCAAAACACAAATCACGAAAGAACTAGGGGGCTTAGGAGCAGTGCAAAAAGTGCAGATTGGTGAAGGGGTTTTGGCATGTGATGTGAAAAAAGCCTAGTGAGTTCTAACCTGAGGAGTAGGCGTGAGTTATTGATCAATCTTCGAAGCCAATATAAAATCATTTTCAGACAGACCACCGATTGCATGGGTTGAGAGGGTTAATGTTACGTTATTCCACCCATGGAGATTAATATCCGGGTGATGGCCCTCAGATTCTGCGAGTAATCCAACTTTATTGACAAAATCCAATGCTTCTTTGAAATCTTTGAACTTGTATTCCTTCTCAATCATTTTCGCGTCCACATCCTGCCATCCTGTAAGTTCTGTTCTCAGAAAAGCCCCATATTCATCAGGCGTCAAAGGCTTCACACCACCTTCACAAGGAACACACTTTTTCTGTTTGAGATCACCGACTACTTGCATAGAGAGATAATAGCAAAAATCTTGACAAGATGGAAATAGAAAGTTACTATATTTTTATGAGAACTAAGTATAGTAAAAATGAACGCGAGTATTGGGCAAACGTTTGCATTGCTTGTTCTCAAGTAACATTCGGCGTTTTCTGGGGAAGTATCATTGTGCTCCAGCTTGACCTGAATAAAGTTATTTTGGTAGTATTAAATTTAACAGCAAGTTCAATTTTTTGGTGGGCAGGAAGAACACTTATAAAAAAATAATATGCACATACAGTTAGCAGATATTATTCTTGGAGTATTGGGTAATGCAATAGTTATTACATTTATCTTGTACATGACCCGCAATCTTCGCAAGCATAAGTAAGCGTTCTCATGCAAACAAGATGAAACATATGCTCATAATTTTCCTCAGTCTTATCATCGGATTTATTATCCTCATTGTTATTGAAGTCTTTCTAGCAACACTTGGTGAAAATGAAGTGTACAAAAATCCCGAGCGTTCTCCTCGAACATTTGGCACAAATGGACCCACGATCAAATACCTCATCATGGGTGATAGTACATCGGCTGGGCAAGGGACAACGTATGATACGAGTTTTGCCGTAAAGACTGCTGAGCATCTCGCAGAAACGTATAAAGTCACGATGATCAACAGTGGTATATCTGGTGCCAAGATTCGAGAAGTTTTGGATGACCAAGTACCTTTTGCCGAAGAGTTCAAAGCTGATGTCGTTATCTTCTCAATGAGCGCCAATGATGTCGTACGGCTGACGAGTACTGAGAAGATCAAATCAGGACTGACCGAAACCCTTGACCGTGTCATCGCTGCAAATTGTAATGCAAAGATTGTTGTCACCGGATCACCTGATATGGGAACCATTCTCCGTTTCTATCCGCCTCTTAATTGGATCGCATCTTGGCACAGCAAGAATGTGACTGAAGCAATGAAACCAATCATCGCCGAAAGAGGGTTAACCTACGCCCCAATCTATGAAGAAGTCGGTCCACCATTTAGAAAAGATCATACGCTTTTCTACAAAGATAAATATCATGCCAACGAACGGGGACATGTGGTTTGGACAAATGTGTTAAATAAGGCGTTGGACGAAGCACTCATAAATCAGCCTTCACACTGCAAAAGCTAACTTAGGATCTAGATGAGGACTCTGCATCTCTTTGCATTTCTTCGGAAAGTACAAGTATCTTCTTTCTTTGTTCGTCAGTTAAAGTAGTATTCAATGCCTTCAACCATTCTGTGATAGCTCTTCGTGATGCATCGTCAACTGCAGTCTCTACTTGCTCATCAGTGAAGTATTCACTCACTGTTTTCGCAAACGTTGCCTGACTATCTGATGCAGCAATTTTCTTATCAGCTTCTTTTTGTTTATCAGCCGGCAAACTCTGCACCAAGTCAATCAAAGCCTGTGAGCTGATAACCCGCATGAAATCCTGCACAAATGCCTCCCGATCATCAGCATAATCAGTCGCCTCAAGAATTTTGAGAATAATATCTTTATACATGTTGACAATTATATATTTTTTGCCAGCACCATTCAACTAGAAGGGCAAGAAATTACATATTCCTGATGTCTGAAGCTAGATGACACCAGATGTCAGTTTGACAAGCGGATTTCGTATAAGGAATTATAGACAATACTGGCATCTTCCCCTCCTTTGACGACTCCTAAACAGCTACGCTACAAATTATTGACTACCATACTTCTATTGTAGATAATAGAAATATAATATATAAAGTACAATATCAAAGGAGCAATAATTAATGGCTGAAGAAACAGGAGCTAGCACTCCAAAACAAGCTGAAATACAAAAAGTTCCTGATGGAATCGTAAAAGACATTTCCGGTCCAAATATTGCTAAGGCAATTTCTGACAGATTGACTGATTTAAGAGATCTTGCAGATGGTAAGCTTGTAGAAAAAGATCAAATTGTAACAAGGCCCAAAGCACCCGAAGATATCCAAGCACAAGTAGCTGCATTTACGGCCGAAACAGTTGGAGACGATTATGATAAGGATCATATTTTCAATAACATAGGTGACATAGCATCAGGGAGATTAGTTGATGTAAAGAGAGTAACTAACTCTCATGAATACCATACAGATGAAAACGGAACACAGATCAAAGTACCAGAAGGCACTGAAAGAACAGCAGCAACAGCCGAGGAGTATTTGAAATTTTTGCGCTCGGTTGATGGCTCCAAGTATGAACCGATACAAGGACGTGCCGATATACTCAGGGCTTACTCACATTTTGAGCCGACCATAGCACGATTGAAAGATGAACTAGATCGAGTAGCAGCTCTCAGTAAAGACCCCGCATTTGTACATGCTGATGTTCCTGCAGATGACTTTGTTCAAGGCTTCTCTGGTTTTGAGATTCTTGGTCGCGGCTCTTCCGCTCATGTGTTTAAAATTACCGAAGATGACAAGAATTATGCTGTTCGAGTTTTGCGTGACCCATCCAAGGGTGCAGAAACTATTGATCGATACGTCGGTGGTACAGTTCTAGTCAAAGGTGTTTCCCATTTTGAACAAATAGTAGCTGCTTCTTATAAAGATGGCGTAACCATTGCTGAGATTCCACCAGGCAAGGAAGTAGGCGGTCTTACGGTTGAAGAAACTTATAATGTGAGCGATGAACAGCTTGGTGAACTGGTTGATACGCTGATAATAGCTCGTGAACGTGGTATAGGGGTGGATCCTAAGCCATCTAACTTCTTTTATGACCCCGAGGATGGATATACAATAATTGATATAGATTCAGATAAAGAGAGAGGTAAAGACCATATTCCCGAAGGATTAGGGTCAGTGGTTGGTCAGGTGGCTGATATGATCGCAAATCGAGGCTTTTATACTGGAGATAACTCGTTTAAGAGTACTACTGACTTTGCAAATGATTTACCGTTTGTAAAGGCGCAACTTAACGTACTTAAACGATACAAAGCTGTTGTTGAGCGTAAACTTGATGGAGATGAATTACAAGCAGCTCTTAAAAAGATAGACCGAGATATAGTGACTGAGCAGACCTGCGTTGATAATTATTCGGATCCGCAATGGGTTGCTCACACTATAGCTCAAGGTGAGGAATGGATGCGTCCTAAGGCAGACCCGGAAGGCTGGACTGATGATGATAACTTTGTTTAAACCCTTATGAAGTTTTAGGATTACAAGTTTAATATACTAACTACCTCGCTCATTTGAAGTATAATGTTACATAAACCTGGTTCGTGCTAGGTAGACAAGTCGAAATTGGTGTTGAAATGTATCTAAACATCTAATCCTCCAAAACAACAAAATAATTGCCTTCACGGCGCTCTCATGACGTGTAAATTGCATTCTAAAATACAACTAGTTGATATTCTCTTCAGACTATGTATAATAGATTAATCAATGGCTACAAAATCTTCTGACTACGGCGCAAATCAAATTCAGGTCCTTGAGGGACTTGAACCAGTACGAAAAAGGCCAGGTATGTATATCGGTTCAACCGATGTCTACGGTCTGCATGAAACCCTCCGCGAAATTATCGATAACTCTGTTGACGAAGCACTTGGCGGACACGGCAAAAACGTCTGGATTGTTCTCAATAAAGATGGCTCTGCATCAGTCAGTGATGATGGTCGTGGTATCCCAACAGACATGCATCCGATCCACAAAAAATCTGCACTCGAACTCGTTATGACGCAGCTCCATGCCGGTGGAAAATTCGGTGGAGACGCGTACAAGATTTCAGGAGGACTTCATGGTGTCGGTGCTTCTGTTGTGAACGCGCTTTCTGATTGGGTTGTTGTCGAAGTACGACGTGGCGGCAAAATCACAAGACAAAAATACGCACGAGGTATCCCAACAAGTCCAGTCGAAGTCGTCAAAGAAACAATGCAAACATATCCTGCAGTCCTCAAATTAACCAAAGGCACTTCAACATCGTTTTACCCTGATGCATCTATCTTTAAAGATTTTATTGTCAAACCTGAAGTGGCAGAAGACGCTGAAGAAGCTGAAGTATCCAAAGAGGCAGTTAATGATGGACCAATAAAATATGCATGGGATTATGACTTCATCAAAAAGATCATCCGAGAGCGCGCGTATCTCGTACCAAAGCTCTACTTCCACTTCATCGATCAAAGAGGCGACAAGGTTAAAGAAATTAATTATTACTTCGAAGGCGGTATCGTTTCACTCGTTGAAAAATTAAATGAAAACAAAGATGGTCTGCACAAAACCATCAGCATCAACAAAACAGATGGTGATGTCCAAGTCGAAGTCGCGATCCAATACAACAATACCTATACCGAAAACGTCGAATCATATGTCAACGTTATCAATACTGTCAATGGTGGATCCCATTTGACAGGATTTAGAATGGCTTTGACCCGCGCGATCAATGATTATGGTAAGAAGTCAGGTGCCTTCAAAGCGGATAGCGACCCGATGACAGGGGATGACACCAAAGAAGGTTTGACAGCAGTTGTCTTCATCAAGATGCCGCAAGACAAGATCCAATTCGAAGGTCAAACCAAAGGAAAACTCGGTAACTCTGAAATCCAATCAGTTGTAAACACTATCGTCAAAGAAGCGCTCACAACTCATTTCGAAGAGAATCCAAGTGATGCACGTAGAATTCTTGAAAAGGTTTTCCTCGCTGCCAAAGCTCGCCTCGCCGCAAAAGCCGCCAAAGAAGCTGTCATCCGTAAAGGCGCACTTGAAGGGTCAACGCTTCCAGGTAAACTCGCTGATTGTCAGGAAAAAAATCCAGCTGTTTCTGAATTGTATTTGGTCGAAGGAGACAGTGCGGGCGGTTCAGCCAAACAAGGCCGTGACCGTAAATTCCAGGCCATTTTACCGCTTAAGGGTAAGATTCTTAACACCGAACGTTCACGTTTGGACAAGATGATTGAACATGAGGAAGTGAAGAATATGATTATTGCTCTTGGTACAGGTATTGGTGACACGACCAACATGGAGAAAATCCGTTATCACCGCATCATCATCATGTGTGACGCCGACGTCGACGGTGAACACATCACAACCCTGATCTTAACATTCTTCTTCCGCCATTTACCAGAAATCATCCGCCGTGGCTATCTTTACGTCGCTATGCCACCACTTTTTAAACTTCAAAAGGGCAAAGAAATCCGTTATGCATACAATGAACATGAACGAGAAGTTGGCATGAAAGAAATGAAAAGCGGCAATGCCAATATCTCCGTCCAACGCTACAAGGGTCTTGGAGAAATGAACGCAGATCAGCTTTGGGAAACAACTATGAATCCAGATAACCGTATGCTCAAACAAATCAACATCGACGATGCCGAAGACGCAGACGCAGTATTCACAATGCTCATGGGCGACGCCGTCCCACCAAGAAAACACTTTATCCAAACGAATGCGATTACCGCAGAATTGGATATCTAAATTTGTCATCCTGAACTAGTTTCAGGATCTCATATAATTGGAGATGCTGAAATAAATTCAGCATGACAGTTTTTAACCTTAGTGTTATAATAAGAGAGAATTGAACCTATGCCAGATTTTAATAAAATACTCACTCCCGGGAATGTTGACGAAGGTTGGGTCAACGCAATAGTTGATATCCCACAAGGGTCATCTCTCAAAATAGAATACGATCGCGAGCACGGCATTTTCATCTTGGACCGCGCGGAACCGGCAATCTTTGCAAAGCCAGTCAACTACGGTTTTATCCCTGCAACCAAAGATGAAGATGGCGATGAATTAGACGTCCTCCTTGTGTGCCATGAACCAATCCCGACAGGTGTACTCGTCCAGTCAAAAGTTATCGGAATCTTCAACTTTGAAGACGATGGCGAGATGGATTACAAAATTGTCTGTGTACCGGTTGACGATCGCAATAGTGGCGATAGCATCAATACACTTGATGATCTTGGAAAGCGCTGGAAACAGCAAATCGAGTTTCATTTCGCACACTATAAAGATCTCAAAAAGCCAGGAACAACCAAAGTACTCGGATGGGGGGATATTGATGAAGCGAAGAAGATTATCCGCGAATGCATTACTCGCTTCAACGAAGAAGGCTTCTCCAAATAACATACTGACAAAAAATGGAAGAAAATAATAACAACATAGGCAAACTCCAACAAACGAACATCACCGACGAGATGAAGAAATCGTATTTGAATTATGCGATGTCTGTTATCGTAGCTCGTGCACTTCCTGATGTCCGCGATGGTTTGAAACCTGTTCACCGCCGTATCCTTTTTGCGATGCATGAGATGGGACTCGGCCCGACAGCAAAATTT
>JACDET010000017.1:0-329 GCA_013816255.1 Candidatus Levyibacteriota bacterium
GGCACAAGTAATCCTACTCGGAAGCTCGATGTAAACGGTTTGGTTACCGATACAGGATCACTGCAAGGCATCACATTTACCTTGGGTAATGACGCAGCCGCAGATACTGTAGACGGCCTCAATATTGCTGCGACTTCCGCAAGCACAGGAGATGCAGATATTGTGCATGGGTTAAACATAGCCGATCTTGCTGGCGGAAATGCAACTGTTTTAGAGCGTGGTTTGCGAATTGGTACGGGATGGTCAAACGCTACAACAGATGCCGATATCGCACTTGACGATACAACCCCGGTGATCCGCTTGGGAGCTACCGACAATACAGCAGAGCT
>JACDET010000017.1:339-32184 GCA_013816255.1 Candidatus Levyibacteriota bacterium
AGCTTTCGATAGTAGATAGTGCAGCAACACCAAATACACTTGTCCAGATCAAAGACTTGAGCACCAACTTTGGTGCGTCAGTTCTCGCAGGAGCATTCATTAATTTCAATAGTATGGTTGCTGAAGAATTCAATCGTACACGTACCACTGTTACCAATGCTGGAACAGATACAACTGGTGCCGCGGGTGCTGCTTTGGGAAATGGTGGAGGTTGGGGTGCGTATGGAAATGGTGTGAACTGCACTTTCTCAACGCTTGCAGATACAGTTAATGGTATTACTCGTATCGCTGCAAGTACTGCCGGGCGAGGATGTATGACAATGATTGATGATTCATTAAATAACGCAAAGTTAATGTATAACGTGGCCAATCTGCCTGTTATTGTGATGAAGATCCGACCTTCACAAGCTGATGCCAACAGTGCAGTTTATGCTGGTTTGGGTGATTCAACAGATGGTGTTGTTGCGGCACCGACGAACTTTATCGGTCTCTCAAACGATAATGCCGGAACGCTCGGTAATACCTGGGTAGGTATTACAAGAAATGCGAGTACTTCTACAACAGTAGTCTGTACAGGACAGACTATCTCAACGACACAATTTGCTTTACTCATGATTGAGGTCCGTTCTTCAACAAATGTTAAGTTTTTTGTCGATAACAACGTCTCCGATGGGGTCAATTTTACAGAATGCGGTTCTGGAAGTACGACAAACATTCATTCAAGCAACTTAGCTCCACAAATCCATTGGCAGGAGCGTACAGGTGGAGCAGCTTCCAACCTTGATCTCGATTACTTCCGAACATGGCAGGATGATGCTGCTGTTGTCGATGGTTTAAGTTCAGATCAGGTGGAACCACTAGCATTTACAGAAAGTGCTGTGGGCGTTGAAGAAGCATACGATACAGGCGAGTTAATGAAAGAATTGTTTGTACAGGATGAAGTGGGTGAGCAAACAGGGATGCAAACGCCTGATGATGCTTTACTTGCCGGATTAGAGCCACTTTCTCACAAGCTTGCGGCTCTTGAAGATAAAGTTGCTTCAATGGAAGCAAAACTAACGCAGACTAATGAAGCACGTAACGATGCTGAAGTTGCACTAATAGTACCAACTGAAACGGCATCAAACTCTGCTGTAGTGTCAGAATCTTCGACGATGGATAATCTTTCAGTTGCAGGTTTAGCAACCGTCTCAGCGAACCTCAGAGTCCAAGGTAATGGTCTTATTGAGGGCATCCTCAATGTCGTTGATACGCTGACTGTCAGTAACTTTATCGTCAATAAATTGGCCAACTTCTTTGGTGATGTTATCTTCCATAGTGATGTATTCTACCGCGGAACAGCATACTTCAATAGTGACACCGCAGGCTACGTTACTGTCGCAAAGGGTTCAGACAAAGCTGAAGTGAAGTTCTCAAAACCATACAAGAGCGAACCTATCATTAATGCAAGCGCTGTCACGACCAAACTTGATGACGAAGCATTTACAAAATTATCAGAAGAAGGCACATGCGATAAGGATGCAAGCAAAGCTGTCTGCGAACAGAAAACATCACAAGAAGCTATTGCTGCGGCTATGCCATATGTCATCGCTGCACGCTCAATTGATGGATTCTCCATCGTACTTTCCCAACCTGCCACCCAAGATCTGACGTTCTCATGGAGTGCGCTTGCGGTGATAGGGGCAGAAGAACTTGTTGTGAAAGGAGGTGATAAGTAATATGGAACTATTTCGAACTCGTTGGCAAAGTATGCTCAATGATATCTCAATTCTCTTTCAAGCACCAGTGTATTAGACATTTTGATCGGGCCATCGGGCTACGTTCAGTTACATGAATGCACCAGGCGGTCTTTGTATCATAATGGTAGTTTGAGCAGTACACTCGTGCAAAACCATAATCATCCAATGCCATGGGTAAAAACGCCACAGTTCAGTTTTATGAACGTGGTGGGGACAGGCTGAGGATTTGGAAACGTGCCGGGCTTTGTTTCTCGTTACATAAACGAAGCCTGTTACGTTCAAGTATCCGAACGTAACTTGACAAGGATTTAGCACTCTTTCATAATGCTAGTATGCCCACTGTTAAGATCACCAATTCCAAAGCTACCAATTATATGGCAGGGGATGTTCAAAAGGGTTTTGCATCGAAGTCACTACTCGTCATAATCTCTTTTAGTATCTTGGTTCTCGTTGCGGCTGGATTTGCGGTTTATTACTTTATGCAGTACCAAAACTCCCAATCGCTTCTCAAAGATCCTCAAAAGGCAACAGCGCAAGAGACTGGAAAGATTGTTGATGAAGTGGGAAGGCTCATTGTGCTGCCACAAAACGAACAGCCGCAGATTGCGACGGTCTCTGATGTCAATGCATTAAAGCAACAATCATTTTTCGCCCAGGCCAAGAATGGCGATATTGTGCTGATTTATACAAAAGCACAAAAAGCTGTGCTCTATGATCCTGTACAGAAAAAAGTGGTAGAAGTTGGACCTATCAATGTTGCCGCAGCAACACCAAGTGCAAGTTCCGCACCGGTACCTGCTGAGCTTCGTGTGGCTCTTTATAACGGGACTTCCGTAACCGGTTTGTCGACAACTACCGAAAGGGATTTGAAAGCCAAATTACCGACAGTAATCGTTGTTTCCAAAGGCAATGCTGCCAAAGATACGTACACCAAAACTACTGTGGTCGACGTGACTGGCAAGCAAGCAGCAGGAGCAGTGCTTCTGGCCAAGACCCTTAATGGGGAGGTTGGCCCACTTCCAGAAGGTGAATCCAAACCTACCAATGCAGACTTTGCAATCATCCTCGGCAAATAGTCATGTAATAGTTCCCAACGTTATTCTTCGAGTGAGGCTAAAGCCGAATCGAGAAGTCGTGGCTCAAGTTCTCGACTACGCTCGAACAATAAAAGTCTTGGTACATCTTGAGCGGTTACATGCCAATCTGTTGCAAAATGATCATTGACTGGTATATAATGCACTCAGACTGTCGTTCCAATTTACTTGGAATGGTAGTAATTCCGGTATTCTAGGTAAGAAACTTCAAGGTAAAACCTCAAAGTCACTTATGAATCCAACGGAAAAAAGGAAGGGGGTGAATCATAAGTGGCACAACAAGATCAAAATATTCAATGCAAAGACTGCGGTAACCAGTTCGAATGGACTGCAGACGAGCAAGAATTTTACCAACAAAAAGGTTTTAACGCACCTCTCAGATGCAAAGATTGTCGCGCGAAAGCTCGAGCAAACTTTGACGGAAACCGCGGAGGCGGTGGAGGAGGCGGAGGTGATCGTGGTCAGAGACAATCTTTCCCAATCACTTGCGGCGAATGCGGCGCACAAGATACAGTTCCTTTTCAACCGAGAGGTGATAAGGCTGTTCTTTGCCGAAACTGTTTTAGAAAACAACAAGGCTAATAAGCAATGCTTATGAGCTGAACACTAGCGCCTGCTTAACGGTTGGCAATCAAGTTGTTTGAAACCTTTTTATTGGTTTACAAAAAAACGTCCGATTACTAGTAGTTTCTAAACTCGCAAACAAATAAAAAACGCAGGGCCAAAAGCTCTGCGTTTTTTTTGTGCAATAGCCACATAAGCTTTGATGCACTTCTATAGTTTAATAGATAATAAAGTATACTTTTTTATAGATAGGTAGGGTTTAGGGTTTAGGGTTTAGGGTTTAGGGTTTAGGGTTTAGGGTTTAGGGTTTAGGGTTTAGTAGTTAGTAGTTAGTAGTTAGAATCTTTTACTAAGAACTAAGAACTAAGAACTAAGAACTAAGAACTAAGAACTAAGAACTAAGAACTAAGAACTAAGAACTAAGAACTAAGAACTACGTTAGTTGCTTGGTTCTTGAGTTGCTGTACTTGGGGATGGGATTGGTGCTGAGATTGTTGGACCTGGGATGGTTTCTTGTGGATTTCTCTCAGGTAATGTTGTCTGTGGACGGTTGACATCAATTGGATCCTGCTGTGCTTGTGGTGTTACTGTAGGTCTTGCTGATTGGCTAGCCGTTGGTTGTGTTTGCGTAGATTCACCTTGGCCTTGTTCTCTCTTGGCTAAGTTCGCGATATCAGCGTCAATTTTTGCAACATTCTCTTTATTATCTGAGACCAATTGTTTGACTGCATTGTACGCACTGAGCGCTTGTGCATATTCACCTTTTTCTTCAAGTGCATGGCCAAGATTATAATATGCATTTGCGTAATCCTGTTTGAGGTTAATCGCGATTTGGAATTGGCGGATAGCCTCATCATATTGTCCCAATTGATAATAGACACCACCAAGATCAATATATTGTTGTGGGTTATTTGTATCAAGCGCAATAGCTTGGTTCAATGTCAGGACGGTAAATTGATCAGCATTCTGACCGAATCCGATAAGGCTTCGATAGATTGATGAAAGATTGTTCCAGTTGAACGATGTCATAGGTGAGATTGTGACAGCATTCCGGCCGGCATTGATTGATTGTTGGATCAATGTCAGGATGTTCTTCTGTGTTTCAGCACTTGGTGATGCTCCCTGTTGGTTAACAGCGAGAGCATTTGCTATCGCAAGATTGGTCTGTGAGAACGAACGGTAGTAGATATCTCTGTACGGGAATGTATTAATCGACTCTGCTTGCAACTCATATGTTCTGATTCCATCATTTTGTGCAGCAGCGACCAGAGAACGTTGGAAGATCAAATCTGATAATGCAAATCGTGTTACTAAGTACAGTGGGAATGCCAACAGCGCTACAGTCGCGATAACGAATACGATTGGTAATATCTTACTGAATTTTCTCTCAGATGGGCTTTGTTCAACTCTTTCGCCTTCAGGTTTGACTGCGAATAAGAACTTCTTGAAAGCAACGAGGTACATTTCAGCCTCACCAAACTTGTTTGGATTGTTGTGGATGCACACAACAGCGAAGAGCGCGAGTAACATAAAGAAGAGCGCTACCAATGTGAAGGAGAAAGGGAAAACGATTGCAGCAATCACAGCTAGGATTAATGGAAGGAAAAAGTTCTTTTGCTTAACGATAGTGAAGATTAAGTATGCAAATGCTCCAAGTCCGAGAAGCCCAGTAGTCGCCAAGAGTTCAAGAGAGAAGCTACTTGATCTGAAGAATGTGAACGCCCAAAGCGTTGGATTTGCATTATATGCTGCAGGCTTGAATTGGGTAAAATCATTAATATATGTACCAAAACCACTCCCAAGCAGCAAACTTTTAAAGATATTTGTAGAGCCTTGAGAGATGGCGGACATAGCTGTTTGCAAGCCTGTATCAAACGGAAGAATAAGAGGTTTTTGACTTGTAAAGAGCATGTAGACAGTCAAACTTAATGCGATAGCTATGATAATAAAACTCCCGGCAAAAGCTGTAAGATAGCCTTTTGGTTTTTGTGAATGTGATGGTTCGACTGCTGTGGATAACGCGTTTACACTCTTCTTTTCACCATTCATTGCAGTAAGGTAGTTGTACCCGAAGTAGCCTGCAATAGGTAATACAATTGCTAAATAGAGTGCTTGATCGAGGAGTGAACCAAACGTTGTAAATGCTTGATTTCTTGCGTATTCAAATGGAAGCAAATAGACATTAAAGAACGAAAAGATTGTTAATAGTGAAGAAACAACAGCCCCAAGTGTCAATGCCCCAAGCAGAATAAGGAGTTGGCGCTCCGTTTTGGCAGTATTGACAATGACAAAGTATAAAAGTATGACGAAAAGAAGCGGAGTGAATGCAATGAACGCGTCATAACGGTTGACACTAAAGGCTGCTGATAATGATGCAACGACCGCAAATAGCGCCACTGGAAGGTCAAATGGGGAAGTGCGGATCTTTAATTTGCCTTCAGCAATAGTGCGCAGTGCAAACATGATTAAGGCGAGTGATGTCAATCCAATCAGAAAAAGTTGCTTTGGCAGAACGAAAGCATCGGTTGTTGAACTAAGAAAGAGGAGTGGGAAAACAGCAAAGAGAATTGCTACCACGACGAGAGTCATGTTATCGAAATAAGAAATGATATTTTTTTTCGCTTCGGACATAGGGTTAGATGGCTCTCTTTAAACTCTACCAAGTTGGACAAATGCCTGTCAAGTAAGGATTAGGGTTTAGGGTTTAGGGTCTAGGGGTTAGGGGTTAGTGCTTAGTATATATTTATATACTTTGTTAGAGCTTTAATTTTATGAATTATAATTACCCCTAGTTCCTAACCCCTAAAACCTTGCCCCTAATTTACTATCCACCAATTAAAGCTAATATCTTTATTCACACTTGTTGGGATTTGCATTGTAAAGGATCCCTTTGTACCATTTGATGGGTCGTTAGCCTTTTGGCGGGCCACATAGAGACTCATCTTTTGGGTATCTGATGTTGCGGTGACGTAGATAAGCGATTGGGTATGTACGTATGGTGTAAAGATAGTGCGCTCTTTTTGTTTGGCTTTGATAACACCCTTACCTGCTGATCCGTTAGCGTTTGTTTCGGTTATCGATGTATCGGCTTGAGCTCCACGGATAATATTGATATTGGCAAATTTTCCAGCTCCCGAAGCTGAGACATCACCCCTTTGGTTTACACTGACGACGCTTGCACCGTTATTGTTTTGGACTGTTAAATCAGACCCTGGAACAGGAGCAATAATGTTTGCGGCTAACTTGCCCTTTACGGTAACATCTTTTGCAAAGAAAGCATTACCATTGACTTTGAGATTTCCTGAGGTGTCGATAGCAACTTTGCCATTGAGAAAATCAACGCCGTTAAAACCATTTGATTGGATCATCAGTGGACCGGCCGACGTATTGATGCTTGCAGTTCCCGCATCGTTTAAACCTTCAATGCTCATGAGTCCGATTGTAACCTTACCCGTAATACCGACATCTGAAAGGGTAGTGCGGCCGAGAACTGAAAGCGTGTTGGAAACAGTGATCTCTTTAGTGTCCAACTTTTCAAGCCCGAGTTCTGATGGAGTTTGGAGAGTATCCATAAAGTTCGTTGGCGTTTCAGCTAAGAGCGCATCAACTTCACTACCAATCAAATCGGCACTTGCTGAACTCTGCGGAATTGGGGCTTGTGTTGGTGCTGGCGTAATTATCGTCGGTGCTGCACTGATGGTCCCTATACTATTATATATACTATCAAACGAACCACTCGCGGATGATGCTACGGCAACAGGAACAATTGGATCTGCTACCGTCGCACTTTTCGTGGCTATATTTGCTGTACTTGCTGAAGATGTTGCGTTTGGCTCAATAACCGCAAGCTTTGCAAAGTCTGAGTCTTTATTATCCAGAGAGTTCACAATGTCTGTGCTTGACTTGCTACTTGCGGCATTTGTGCCGGTGATCTCTTGGACAATTCCCGAAATATAGTCATCAATCTGCATACCATTGAGAACGAAATTGTTGGTTGTTACCGTCAATGTTTCTGTACTGATCTGAGTAGCCTCAAGTAGGGTCGACTTAATACCATCGATTATACCGTTTGCTGCGGCAAGAGTGGGTGGTTGTTCAAGCGTTTTTTCTTCTTCACTGACCGTTGCAATTCCCGATGCAATAGCCAGTGAGAGATCTCCTGCATCTGTGAGGTGGGACTGCGGGACTTGGTATGAGATGTTAACAAAGGCTGTGACTTTGCCAATGGTCATTGGATCACTCGCTGCATAGTCTTCCAAAGCACGGGCGATGATCTGTCCAGTCTGGGTAGCCTTCATTGCCACGCCAGGAATAGGAGAAGAGGTGAGTGGATCGCCCGACTTGATCGCACCGTTCATCGTTGATACCTTTACCGGGACACGACCTTGCAATGCCAATGGGTAGACATTTGGATGCTCAGCATCACCTTTGGCGTCAGAATTCAGTGTGAATCCTGGCTTGGTTGAAATGATACCGATCACTTGTTGCTGATAGGGGGCTGTGGACTTCACAATTGCCAAATTATTACCGAGACTTTCCGGAATAACAACATCTCCAGCTTCAAGTTGTTGTGAGGATATATAGTTCTCAGCCAAGTCAGCAGCTTGGACGGTAGCATTTGATGCATAGATAGTCCCAGCTGCTGCTCCCGCGCAAACGCCTGCTGTACTCTTGATACAAAGCGCGCCTGTGATATTGAGTGCTTTGTTCGCTGTCGTCCAATTGAAGCTCGCCCCCTCCTGCATCAATTCATTGTTCGCTCCTATAAATGGTATAGCGCCTGGTGTAAAGTCTGTTAAGGTGATTTTTTTTCCCGAAGCTACTGTAATGCCACCATTAGCAGTTAGTAGGTCATTGGTGCTTACTGGACCATTAAGCTTTGTTGATCCCCGTACATCAAGATTATTATTAATTGTTGTAACACCTGAACTGGCACCAAGTGAAAGAGATGTAGCAGCATTTCCAATGCTGAGATTGATCACGTTTGTGTTAGCAATACCGAAAGAGGTAGCGTTTGATGTTATAGTATTTCCGTTTATAGTAAGACTTCCAGCGAACATACCAGCTCCGCCTCCATCAACTTTGAATCTGGCAATGTTACCACTAAAACCGCTAATGATATCGCCAGTTGAATTTTGCCTGACAGTAAGGGCTGATTGCCCACTCGAGGTAGCAACGATAGCGAAGAGGTCGGCTACCTCAACAGCGCCAGGTACGCCGGTGACTGTGTTATTGTTTGTAGTATTTTGAAGTGGTCCTTGCATATCAATTATTCCCGATCCATCAGGCGTTAATTCTATGTTACCGTTTGAACCGGGGTTTGTAGTAAGAAGTAGTGATTGGCCAGATAGTGTGAATTGACCACCTGTTGCCTGGAATTTCGGGCTTGCAGTTCCACCTATAGTTAGGTCACCAGATGAGTCTAAGGCTAAAATAACATTCTGTATGGCATCAGTTTGCGTAATGGGCTTCAGACCCTGTAGTGATTGTGCATTGGAGGCATAACCCCCTGTAGCAAGTTGTTGACGAGGCTGGAGTTCATTATTGGTACCAACGGAAATCCCAACATAAAGGTTTGGATTAGAGCTGAGCAATTGTTGTGTTAAGCTAGCCTTCTTTCCCAGAAGGGTTGTGAAGTATCCATCTTGATTTGGAGTGATTTCCTGAGGCTCCTGCCAAACCATCGCTGAACCTGTAGCTGCAGGGCTTGTATATATGGCGAATCGCAGATTGGTTGGGGCGGTGATAGGAGTGTTCGTTTTGTCTAATAGCCTTCCTTGAAAGGACAGGGTTCTCGGCGGCGCCACTGGCTGTGCAGCTATAGCCGCACTATTTGTGTTCTGGTTACCAACTGCAACTTGATACGTGCTAAATGCAGCTACAGCTGTTGCAAATATCATAATAGCCACATGAATATGGTGAGAGATTGGGTATGTGTGATATTTGAGATACCAAGCTGGGCGGGTATGCTTTATATGGTGTATCATCCGCTCGTGCCAAGGGAGGTGCGTAAGAGAGATACTAAGTGGAGCATAAAACGATTTTGAGATATTTCGAATAGTATATGGTTTTGCGTTAGACTGAATCTTCACAATACCATTCACGAGAGAGAGAGTTTTTGTAGTAAATTTGCTTATAGTTATAGCTGTTTTAGGCGTAGCTGCTACTTCTGAGATAACCGGTAGTACTTCAGTGGTTCCATCAAGTATGGTTTTGACTGGGGCAAATATTTGTCTCTTTGATTTCTTCCAAAAACTATATTGAATAGCCTCGCTTGCGCTAACTATAGGTTCAAGTATCAACAAATCTACTCCTTTATTGATAGCATTTTGCGTCTTTTGAGCCAATCTGATAGGAGCAAAGCTTGAATACGAATTTGCATTCTTAATCGCTTCTTCTTTTGCTAGTTGTCGTAGTGCAGTTAATGGCAGAGGAGCTACTGGTACTGCTATAACAGGGGCGACTGGAGCTTCTGGTGTCTTTTGCTCTTTAACCAATGCTGGCTTTGCAACATAACCACTCTCACTCAGCCATCGTATATAGCGCCTTAATGATGAAAGCTTTCGGTTAATCGAAGTAGAGGAGAAATTTGCTTCAGTCATAAGCCTATCTTTATATTTCTGGACCGCTAGGCCATCTATGTGGAGAAATCGCTGTTCTTCTGTTGCCGCTGTATTTTCGGTCACTTTTTCTAGCCATGCTAGAAACTGTTGAGTATCATGAAGATAATTTTTTATGGTAAGCTTACTCGCACCATGAGTAACAAGAGAGTTTTTAAATGCTTTCACTTGCCAAGGATCTTCAAGTGCTTTTGGAGCATCAATCATCGCCTCAAAAGGATTAGCCTCAATCGTCCCAGAATCCTTCAGGAAGCGGCAAAACTTGCGCAATGATGAAATATATCTCTTTGCTGATCGAGCCGCTATGCTAGCATCTGGTCCATTTTGCGTAAGTGCTGTTTGAAAGGATCTAATGATTTCAGGAGATAGGGCATCTGGAGAAAACGGAATAGCATGTGCTTTTTCATACCACTGTAAAAACTTCCTTACGTCTGAAAGATAATTTTTCACAGTAACTTTACTCGGTTTACTTTTGTCTGTGAAAAGATGATCTCTAAAATTGTTTACTATGTTCATGGCAGTGTATTGTGAAAAGAAGAGTGATAATAAAATACGAAAGCTCTTCTTTAGCTTCAAGATTATACTGATTATACCGATTATCATCAGCATTAATTAGCAGTAACTTTAGAATATATAATAGGCTGTTGGGCTGTCAATACGTAAAAGTAAAAGCTGATGCATTAAGATATATAAAGTATTATTAGTACTATTCAATGTGTTAGCCTTGGAATTGTAGGAAATGTTGATCCGATCAATTCCTATTAAAAAGTAGAATTTTATGTATATATTTCGTTCATATATTTAAGGCTGAGGCTAAATTTAGAGAGCTATGAAAACTTCATTTCGAAAACAGAATGGGCAGATTTTTATATATTGTGTGCCTAGTTATTGAATAAGCTGAAATAAAGCGCTTTTATATGGGTCTACTCTTAGTATCGGTTAATATTTAAAAGTACGAGTATAATGGGAGTAGGCATATTACGTTATCGAGGCATTAAAGTAGCCAATGTGTGAACTTGGCAAAGTTTGGGTATAACTGATAGCTTTTTTCAATGTTATTTAATACTGATATATATAGATAAATAACTAAATCACTACTTAAGTGGTTGTATAATCGCACAATAGCCAGCGCCTCTTGTGAAGCCTATTTGCGTATACTGATGTGATAGGTGGAGGCAGATAACTATTTATAAAAATATAACTATAATACCTCTTAATATCTGTGAAAATCTTTGCGTGAATCCTCAATAAATACTGCATATATATTTTTTTCCAGTCAACGACAATCATATTTAGGGCTAAACTCATCACAATAAATTGAAGAGTGTGATCTACCAGGTTTTTCATAGAAAAATTTCATAGCCAAATGAATCATAAAGCCTACATGATATATAGTAACCTTTACCGATACTTAATTCGGTATAAGATATAGTCTTATATTTATAATATTGCATGCTTTTTAGACATATAAATTAGCAGTCATGCCCTACAGATTGATATTTTGTGCAAAAACATGAAGTAATAATATGAAAAGATCTACCTCTCTTGTGCTTCTATAGTTTATTCTTGTATAATCGCATCTAGCCACAGACTGATAATTATCTTAGGCCAACAAGCGTGGCTAGATCAACAATTCGCTATTACATTTCCCGATCAATGGCGTAAAAATCGACCTCTTCAAATGCCTTTTAAGCCCATTAATAATTATACAATGCCCAATTCATCAACCTATCCATACGCACTGTCGGTACTATTTTAAGATATACATAAAAAAGAGTAAATTATCTATATTGAGGCTAAAATAGCGAGCACGCACTCCATAAGTCTTATAGTTTATGAATAGAACTCCGTAAATGAGTTCTATAGTAATCTAGGTATAGTTTACCATCTGAACCACTTTTATATCTATAAGCCATATAAGTATCCAATAGTATATATTGCGTATAGTATTAAATTATAAACAATCTAATATAAAATGGAAATATGTTGCAATAAAAAGCATTACTCAGTCACTTTTAGTAGATTTCTCGTAATTGTTATAGTTTGTTTTAAAAAATAATGCATGAAAGTAGACAGATGAGTATATACATCGGCTTACTTATTCTATGTATTACAAATGAAACAAGATAAACACAATTCATTTTGGCACAGTATAGAAGAGAGTGATAGATATAATTTGGATTGATATAACAGGCTTTTCGTCGTTTGCGCGGCATCACTTTATTTACTGCCCTTTATTTGCGATTTAAGGCCTGGTATCTTCACGCAAGCACTACATTGCTGTCAATAAAATTTAAAATATGACTCACAATGAGCATAATTGATATAGATGAGGATTATGCTATTTTCTTCTTAACACGCTTATATATAACAGCGCACAAGGCAATGGTGAAAAAGAATCCTAGGATTATATATATAGGAAATGCCATAAAGCGAATTGTTTGATTATAAAAAGGTCCTTCTTCAGCCATGGAAATGCTGAGATCTGCGCTATAGAATCCGAAGAGAAACCGTTCCGGCCAAATAACAGCCGATTTATCTTGTTGGTTTATAGCCTCAGTAAGTTGTTTTTTGTCTAGCAAAGAACGGGTAGTTCCTGCTAGAATAGCCGAAGCAGGGATTTCTACTCGTCCGATTGTTTGACCAAAGATATTTTTGATCAAAATAAGTCCTTTAGGGCTTATGTAATGAAGACCAGTATTTTTGACTTGAAGTGTAAAAGGGACCGGGCCATCTTGTCTATACAATGGAGTTGAAAATTCTTCAATATATCCTTGGGCTGTTTCTGGTGCTCCAATAGCTAAAAGTACATTCGTGGCAATTCCACCTTGAATGGTTGCAATAGTCCGTTGATCCTTTTTGTTACTTATTGTACTATTTTGATCCGATTGCTGTGTGACGTCATGAGCAAGGATTAGAGAGAAGTAATAGTCAGCTGACGGGTGATTCGGTGGTAAATTAACTCGAACTTGCAGCTGTTTTTGCTGTTTGGGTCCAAGATCAAGTGTATCAATTGCATTATTTTGTATATCAATAATATCTATATACTGAAATATATCAGCTGTTGCATTTGCGTCATCCATAAAAACCACTTTGCCATTTTGAGAGGCAGCAGGATTAATCAGTCGATACCTGATTTTGAATGTAACTGACTGATTGCTTAGATTTTCAACTATAATTGGCGCTTGAATACTATTGGGTGCTTGAGTCTTGATTTGGATCAATGAAGGGGACATTTTGACAGATATTCCTTCAGCATGCACCTTTTGAGAGATGAGAGATGAGAGATGAGAGATGAGAAGTGTGATTAAAATAATAATTACTGCTTTTTTGTACATAAACTAAAAATTAGGTATGGCTATGTAGGTCACTGTATTACTATAGCCTGCAATCTGTTGCGTGCCTGATATGTTTACTTTATAGGTGATCTTGCCGGATGTGGCTTGTTTACCTTGTTGGTTCAGCATAATCGATTGGGGAAATTCGTTAGCAGAGGTATCTGCAAAGTGCTTGAAGCTATTTGAGGCTGAAAAAGGCTTGCCACAAACCTCAACTGAGGCACTTTCGCATCTAAAACCAAAACCATAGGTTAGGTTATCCTCCCAATTTGCCGGAATTGTCTGTGAGCATATACCCGTATCACATGTGGAATCGGGAATAGTAATTTTTTCTGTATTCATAAGTGGGTGATTTGCATAGGCCATAATCTGTGAACCATACGTTGGGGTCGAGAAAAGTATATTTGATGTTCTAATCACAGGGTTTGTCGCGGTAAGTGCACCAAAATCAACTGCTGTTTGTGAAATACTGAATGAAAACGTATCATTCGTGCTGGTTATACTATATGTAGGTGTAATTTCAGCGGGCAGCGTTTTAAATTCATTCTCAATTATATTCAATTTTGGAGTTGGCTCAGGAATATCTGTATTTAATTCTTCAAATTCTATCGAATAATCTAAATCTGAAGAAAGAGCAGCATAAGCGATGAGAGGTGATCCCAATCCGTTAACGCTACGAGGGGCAAAGAATTGAGAGACGAGAAATAAAACAGTGCAGTTAATAATTAAGGTTTTATATATAACTTTTCTTTTTATGTTTTTAGTGTTTAGTTTTACATTTTTGGTAAGCATAACTCAATCGTAATGGATTTAGTCTAAAAAGACAATTAGTGGAGATCTTACGAATATATCTAAGTGCATATTAAAACATCAATTGTTATAGTAATTTGTACTATTGAAAACTACTTTTCTGGTTTAAAATTGTATGGTATACTCCAGGGTATGGCCTCGGAAAAGAATATAAAATCAAAAACTAAAAACGTAAAATATGACCCTAAATCGATTGAGTTGAAATGGCAGTCTAAATGGCAACAAGAGGCTATCTATCAGCCTCAGCTTGATTCTGCCAATTCTATTTTAGCTTCAAAAGATGTCTCTACTGAGGCTAAAAAGTCGGGTAAACCTTATTATAATTTGATGATGTTTCCTTATCCTTCAGCCGAGGGACTGCATGTCGGGAGTATTTACACGTTTGGTGGAATTGATGTGTATGGCCGATTCCAAAGGATGTTGGGGCATGAAGTTTTTGAACCAATTGGACTCGATGGGTATGGTATCCATTCAGAGAACCATGCAATCAAAACCAATACACATCCCATAGATCATGCAAAAAGGACGGAAGAAAACTTCTATCGTCAGTTGCATGCAATTGGTAACTCGTTTGCCTGGGATAACAAGGTTGAAACCTATAATCCTGATTATTACCGCTGGACGCAGTGGATTTTCGTACAACTATTTAAATCAGGTTTGGCTTATAGGAAAAGTTCTGCGGTCAATTTTTGCCCTTCTTGTATGACTGTTTTATCCGATGAACAGGTGATTGATGGACAATGTGAACGCTGTAATTCGGTGGTTGAGAAGAAAGAACTTGAGCAATGGTTCTTCAAAATAACCAATTATGCAGAGCGTTTACTACAAAACATTGAAACGTTAGATTGGACCGACAAGGTCAGAATCGCACAACGGAACTGGATTGGAAAGAAAGAGGGAATTAATATCACATATCCTGTAGAAGGTATGGATGAGACAGTTACCGTCTTTACTACAAGGCCAGACACCAACTATGGTGCTACCTTTATAGCTCTTGCGCCTGAACATAAATTAGCCTTAAAGATTACCTCCAAAGAGCAACGCGAAGTAGTAAAAGCCTATATAGAAAAGAGCCTGCACAAATCTGAGATTGATAGGGTAGCCGAAGGCAAAGAAAAGACAGGTGCTTTTACCGGAGCATACGCGGTCAATCCTTTAACGGGATACAAAATGCCTATTTGGATTTCGGATTTTGTATTGGGAGGATTTGGTACAGGAGCACTTGTTGGTGTTCCAGCACATGATAAAAGAGATTTCCAATTTGCGCAAAAGTTTGGTTTGGACATCATCAGAGTCGTAAAGGGTACAGATGGTGATCAGTCAGCCGTGACAACAATTGAGCAGGTGCAAGAGGAGGCAGGAGAGATGATCAACTCTGGTTTCCTAAATGGTATGAATATCCACGATGCTACCCACAAAATGATGAATTATATTGAAGACCATAAATATGGTAGAAGAGAGGTTTCGTATCATTTGCGGGATTGGCTAATCTCTAGACAAAGATATTGGGGGCCGCCGATTCCTATGATCTATTGTGAAGATTGTGCAACAAATGGGAAATCTTGGTTTACAACAGCTGAAGGACATGAAAGATTAAAGATTAAGGATTTAGGATTAAAGAATCCTGAGAAAGATCTTAAATCTTCAATCCTAAATCTTAAATCTGATATGGCTGGCTGGTATCCTGAAGAGAACTTGCCTGTGAAGCTTCCCTATGTCAAAGATTTCAAGCCTATGGGTACGGGGAAATCTCCATTGGCTAATTATCCAGAATTTTATGAGACCAATTGCCCTGGATGTGGCAAACCTGCGCGACGTGAGACAGATGTCTCTGATACATTTTTGGATAGCGCTTGGTATTTCCTGCGTTATTTGGCTACAGACTTGGAGCACATTCCATTTCCAATGCCTGAGGAGAGGGCAAAAGAGTTTGCAGGGGCTACTAAAGAAGAGATTGATCAGGCTATCAAGCGCCAATCTTTCTTGCCTGTGACCATGTATATCGGTGGAGCTGAGCATTCGGTATTGCATTTGCTTTATGCACGCTTTGTCACAATGGCACTCCATGATATGGGCTATGTTCCATTTGAAGAGCCTTTCTCACGGTTTTATGCGCATGGATTGATCATCAAAGACGGTGCGAAAATGAGTAAGAGTAAAGGCAATATCATCAATCCAGACGATTATATCGGCAAATACGGAGCGGATACCTTGCGAACCTATTTATTATTCCTCGGGCCGTTTAATCAAGGCGGAGACTTCAGAGATACAGGGGTCGAAGGCATGAACCGGTTTATCAAACGTGTCTGGACATTCTTTCAAAACTCTCAATTCTCAATTCTCAATTCTCAACTCTCAAGCGAAAGCTTGAAAATGATGCATGAAGCTATCAAGGGTGTTACGGAAGATCTAGAAGGTTTGCGATTCAATACAGCCATTGCCAAGCTTATGACATGGTACAACTTCTTATCAAAACAAGAGCGGGTGAGTCGCGAAGAATTAGAAACGTACTTGCAGCTCTTTGCGCCGTTTGCTCCTCATATGACTGAAGAACTATGGGAAAGTTTGGGTAATCCTTTTTCAATTCACAAAAGTACTTGGCCATCCTTTGATGAGAAGCATCTCGTAAAAGATACATTAACGATCGCAGTCCAAGTGAATGGGAAGCTTCGCGGTACACTTGCGGTCGCAGCTTCAGACAAAGACAACAGGGCCATGATAGAAGAGAAGGCAAGAGCACATACAGATGTAGCTAAATTCTTGCAAACAGAACCGAAAAAAGTTATTTACGTCCCCGGCAAAATCCTCAACTTTGTGGTCTAGTAAGCAGATTTTATTGACTCATAGTAGTTTAGTATATATAATCTCGCTTACAATGAGAGAAGCTGGAAGATATAGCTCTGCAGAACGTGCACAAGTTAAAATTAAAAAAAGAAGATTGCGAGCTTCAGCTGCTGTATTGAGTGCTGTTTTAGTTGCTGGATGTGGTGATGGCATTGAGACAGGAGTAGTCTATGATAAGGATCATAAAGATGCATATACTTCTATAACAATAATCGGTAGGCAGTTATATCCTACGTATCATCCTGAATCCTGGGGCGTAGATATAGCACAATGTCCAGACAGGGTTCCGCCAACTATCGAGGAAGTGGAACGAGATTGTCTTACACAAGGACATTCTGTAACAGAAGATATTTATTCTCAAACGCAAATAGGCGACATTGTTGACTTTTCAAATCCTCAAAGCTCCTAGTATTTCTACACAGATTTTAGTCTCTTTACAAAAGAATAATATCTCTGTATTCTAGAGACATGGAACTACTTACGGAACGGCTTTTACCCTTTGCGAGAGAACACATCGTACCTATTGTGCTTTGTTTGCTAGGCTTGATTTGTCTTGATTTTGGCATGGTTTCTCTTTTTACAGCTACTGGATCTGAGGAAGAACTCACATTTAAACCAGTTCAGAAAGATGTTTCTACAAAAAATAATCCAGAAGCAAAGCAAGACAAGAAGATTCTGGTTGATGTCTCCGGTGCTGTTACCAATCCTGGTGTTTACGTCCTCACGAGTGATAGCCGTGTACAAGACGCAATTGTTGCGGCGGGCGGGATGGCTGGGACAGTTGATAGTGCGAAGGTCGCGCAAAACCTCAATTTAGCTGCGCCACTTACGGATGGAGCCAAACTCTACATACCTGTTGCTGGAGAGCAAATGGTGACGTCTAGCGGGGGATCTACGAACTCTTCGGCGGCATCAAAAGCAGTGGCTGGAACAAGTACTGCTTTGATCAATATCAATGCAGCGGACGAGTCAGAATTAGACACGCTCCCTGGCGTGGGAGAGGTGACTGCGGGCAAGATTATTGACAACAGACCCTATCAGAATATTCAAGAGCTCCTCGATAAAGAAGTTGTAGGGCAGGCGACTTTTGAGAAGATTAAAGAAAGTATAAGTGTTTACTAAATCCGAAATCCGAAGCACGAAATCCGAAACAAATTCAAATGACAGAAATTAAAAGTACAAAACAATATGATTTGGAAGAGAGGACATTGCTATTTGCTAAACGGGTAAGAATATTCTCTAAATTATTGCCTAAAACAATTGGGAACATTGAAGATGGGAAGCAATTAATTAGATCGTCAGGTTCGGTCGGAGCAAATTACATAGAGGCCAATGAATCCTTAAGTAAAAAAGATTTTGTATTTAGAGTTAAAATTTCTCGTAAAGAGGCGAAAGAAAGTAAATATTGGCTAAGACTTCTCGATACAAACGAAATACTAAAGCTAGAGAAAGAGAAAAAAGAATTGATAAAAGAAATAGTAGAGCTGATGAATATCTTTGGATCAATTATAAGAAAATCGGAGTAGTTTCTAGAATTGGTATTTTGATCTTTTGAATTTGTTTCGGATTTCGTGCTTCGGATTTCGAGTTTAACTTTATGATAAAAAAAACAGTGGTTGTTGTTTCATTATTATTAATTTCACTATTATGCTGGCGGTTTCATGCCTTTTACCAGGAAAAACCGGAGTATAGCGATGGGCAGGGGATTCGATTGGAAGTTGTTCTCCAGGAGGAGGCTGAGCTCAGTAACCGTGGGCAGCAGTTCGCGGTTACTGATGCCTATAACCAAACCATTTACGTCACAGCTGAAGCTTTTCCAAGGCTCCATTATGGCCAATCGCTCTCGCTTTCAGGTGATCTACAGAAAAAAGAGTTGGACGATGGGCGGGTCTTGTTCAGCTTGTATTATCCTAAAGTGACGCATCAAGTAAATGCTGAGACTGTGGCTATTGGTTTGGCAAGTGCGATTAGATCTCAGAGCCAGAGATTATATGAAAATACCTTGCCACCAACTTCAGCAAGTCTTTTGATGGGAATTGTTTTTGGTGCCAAGGAGCATTTCCCCGATGACTTTTTTGATGCGCTTCAGGCAACAGGCGTTCTCCATGTTATTGCAGCGTCGGGCATGAATGTGACGTTTATTGCGGCTGCATTGCTCTTCGGTCTGGGTGCCTTTCTGCGGAGACAATTGGCTTTGATCCTTGGCTGTTTTGGGATCATCTTTTATGTTTTTCTTGTTGGTTTTGAGCCATCTATTATTCGTGCATCAATTATGGCAATCTTGGCATTTGGGGCAAGTCTTTTTGGGAGACAGCACTTCGCAGCATTGGCTGTACTTATGAGCGCGTACATGATGCTACTGTTTCAGCCTGGCTTTCTTATCGATCTTGGCTTTCAGCTTTCGTTTCTTGCAACGCTGAGTATTATTTTTATCAAGCCGCTTATCCCGCTACCACAGAACTTCTTTACCGAATCACTTAGTACGACGTTGGCCGCACAACTAGGGACAATGCCATTACTGCTTTCCGTCTTTGGGCAATTTGGATTGTTGTCACTACTGGTTAATGCTCTTGTCCTGTGGGTAGTTCCCATTGTCATGCTTGTTGGCAGTTTGTCGGCAGTACTTAATTTAATCTTTCCGCCGCTTGCTCAGGTAATCGTAATTTTGGCCCTACCGTTTTTAGTTTTTTTCGAAGTTGTTGTCAGGTATTTCGGCACAAGCAATTGGGTTTTGGATGGCAGCGCAGTGCCGTGGCATTTTGGGATTGGATACTATTTATTCATTGTGGCATGGATAACGTTGAAAAAGCCAAGTCATAAACCTGTTTCGCTTCGTGAGAGTTTGGCTTTGGAGAAATTTTAAATTTGTGCTGCCTGACGGGCAAGTTCAGCATCTTGTTCAGCTTGTATTGCACGGGAGCTGTAATATTCAAAATCACGTTGTGCTTGTTCAGCTTCTACTTCATAGCCTGTTGCTTGCGAGCGAGCGTCTCGTGCGTAGTTGCGGTGTGTTTGGGCTTCTTCTTCATATGAAGTTGCTTGGCTGTCGTATTGCTGTGCTTGTTGTTCGTATGATTGGCGGTATTGTTCAGCGTTGTCCCGTCTCGATCGTGCATCTTCCATATAAGATCTGAGCGTTTCAGGATTCATAAACACATAATACATAGCAATTAACAAAACTCCATGAAAATGGGGTAAGAAATGAGTATGTTTCACGAATGAGCAAATTTATAATTAGTGTTTTGGCAGCATTACTGTTACTCGGAGGAATTTTCTGGTACCAATATCAGAAGTTCAATGATGGGAAAATGCATATTATCTTTTGTGATGTGGGGCAGGGCGATGCTGTTTTGATCAAAACTCCAGGTGGTAAGTACATTTTGTTGGACGGTGGCCCGGATAGAAGTGTACTCAATTGTTTGGCCGCGCATATGCCTTTTTGGCACCGTCGCATTGATCTGATGCTTTTGACGCATCCCCATGCAGATCATTTCTTTGGCATGTTTTATGTACTAGAACGATATGATGTGAAAGCTTTTGCTACAGAAGATCTACGCAATAAGACAACAGGTTATGAAGAATTAATAAAGCGCATTGGTGAGAAAAAGATTTCAATGCAGTATGCTTTGGCAGGAGATACGTGGGATCTGGGTTCGGTGAGTGTGCGTGTGGTTGGGCCGACGCAAAAGTATCTCGAACAAACCAGTCCTGGAGGAACGATTGGAGAGAGCCGTGAGTTCGCATCGCTTATTACGCTCGTGCAGTATGGAGCGTTCGATGTATTGCTCACCGGTGATAGCCAAGCCTTAGGTTTACAAGAAGCCCTTTCATATATGCCCACTGATCTTGAAGTCTTGCAATCACCGCATCATGGTTCTGGTACAGGTTTGGATACTGAACTATTGGAACAGCTTTCGCCGACGCTAGCAGTCATTTCTGTAGGCGCTCAGAACCGCTACAATCATCCGCATCCAAAGATTCTTGCGTTATTTACATCCGCACAAATTAAGGTTCTCAGAACTGATCAAGTGGGTGCTATTGAACTTGTGAGTGATGGGAGTGATTGGAAGATTGTGCAATGATTTGTCGTGATTTTATAATGGAGATATAAAGCCAGAAGAAGGGTGCTGGATTAGAATGGGTTTAGGGTTTAGGGTTTAGGGTTTAGGGTTTAGGGTTTAGGCCAACGTATGCTTATTACTAGCCCCTAATCAAAGGAGGTGATGATGTATGACAGAAGAAATTGTGATATTTGATCGGAAGGATATACCTGCAAAGCAAAAAGATACTGCGTTCGAGGAAGCAATGAATACCGCTGCATCACGCGTCCTCGTGAAGTCTTTAGTTCATTAGTTTGTGTGCTTGGGGGATGGCAGCGTTGATTTGTGATTGTGCATCTGATTTGACGGCTGCATCGAGTGGGAGGGTGAATGTGATAGTCGTTCCACGGCCTTCTTCAGATTCAAGAGATACTTGACCGTCATGTGCTTCGACGACGCCTTTGACGATATACAAACCAAGTCCTGTACCGACGACACCATTTTGTGTGCCACCAAGTTGGGTGAATTTCGAGAAGAGCAAATGCTGTTTATCCTTTGGAATACCTGCACCTGTATCTGAGACTGAGACGACGACGCTACCGATTGCAGGTTTTGCAATGATTCTTACTGTGCCTCCGGAGGACGTAAACTTCAACGAGTTTGAAATCAAGTTGTTGATTACCTGTCCGATGTGAATTGGATCAAACTTAAAGTTCGGAATGGATGGATCGATATCGACAACCAAATTGATAAACCGCTCATGTGCTTGTGGTGCAAAGACTGAAATTCTCTCATTAATCAACTTCTTCAAGTCTCCTGGAAGCTTTGAGATCGTAAAGAGTCCTGCCTCCAATTTGGCGGCATCAAGAATGAGTGATACTTCATCAAGCATCTTTCGCGATTGGCCTGAGATAAGGCCGATGATCTTATTTTTCTCTTCTTCAGCCAAAGGAGCTGGTGGTGCCATGAGGAGTTCTGAGCTTGCTTTGATCGCGGTCAATGGACTTCTGAGTTCGTGGACCATGATGTTTGTGAAGTCTTCTTTCATCTTGGAAACAGATTTCTCAAGGGTAATGTCGTGAAGAAGCACTGACGCGCCGATAACTTTTCTTTCAGTTGTGACACTTTCGTCAAAGACTGGTGTGATAAAGATCTGAAAGACTTTCTCGTCGATGTTGACTTCTTTTTCTTCAATAACCCGTTTGTGATTGATCGAGCGTTGGATCTTGGCGCTGAAGTCATAGGTGTTTGGAAGCGCGCTTAAAAGATCGATGGTGGTTGGATTATCTTTTGGAATCTTGAGGAAGTCTTTGGCTGCGTCGTTAATTACAGTCAACTGTCCGTTGACGTCAACCATAAAGAGTCCATCAGCCAAACTTCCGATCATCGCCATGAGCTTGCCTTTTTCAAGTGACAGGATATTCTCAAGGCGGGAAAGAGTTTCTGAAGCCATAGCTGCAATCTTGTACAAGGTCGTCATTTCTTCTTCTGTGTAATTATCAGGCTTAGTTGAGGAGACAGTTATGAGAGCAACTGCACGGTCATTGATGATGAGTGGGATATTGAAGTAAGAAGCAAGAGGGGAATGATTGAGATCATCAAGTGCGACACCTGAAATGTTTGGTTCAATCCGCTCAGGAATGTCAGTGCCTTCCATCTCAGAAAATGATCGTGCCATGATTGCTTTGACATTCTCAAGATAATTCTTGCTGACGCCCTCTTTGACATGTGCTTGGAAGATGAATCTGTCGTTCTCAAGAATAAGTGCAGAAACGGTTGAATAGCTAAGTAACGTATCGAGACTTCCGGTAATAACATCAACAACTTTTTCAACATCCATTGAGTATCCGATGCGGTCTTGAACCTCTTTCAGCATGGTGATTTCATAGAGACGTTGCTTTTGATTCTTTTCGTTCTGAACAAGGCTTTTAATTGCCTTTTCTTCTTTCATTGAAAAGATAATAGCCACGACGCCAAAGATAATAGTTGCCCCAATTGCAATAGCGATAACAAAAATCATGACTTTTCTCCTTGATCCTGGCTTGGTGCTTCGGCCGGAGGTTGCTGTGCTGTTTCAGGCTTTTGTTCTGCTACTAGTTGTGTATCACCAGGTTTTGCATAGGAGGTGAGGATCGCGTTCAAAAGTGGTTTCATTGTTTTTTTGACCATGAGGGGGGAGAGTTCTCTAAATTCTTCGAGGAGTTTTATGCTAACTTTTTGAGGATTCCCGTCAATAGATGTAACTCGTCCATCATCGGCTACAGAGAGACCATTGACGTGTTTGGCTTTGGCTAGGGTAATCGTGGAACCAAGAATAACCATCTGTCGTTGCAGCGTATCCGTCAAAAGTTGCTGATAGTTTATAGCAGTATCGGTCATGGCAGTAACCCTTACCCGCTGTTTTCGTTTTGGGCAGGTGTTTCGGGATTAGGAAGTGGGGGAGTGAGGGTTTGATCCTGCGGATTTTGTTGTGTCGGTGCAGGAGGAAAAGTAGGCGCGGGCGTTGGTACAGGTGTAGGCGGTGGTGTATAGGGGGCAGCTTGTGGCATAGGAGCGCTTCCTTGTAAATCAGTCAAGAGCGCTTTTACTTTTTCGACTAGATCTTTTGTTTCGATTTGGTATTTGAGGATATAATCAACAGCGCCTTTTTCAATCGCTTCCTTCATCATTTGATTTTCATTATAGTTTGAGATGAGCATGACCGGAATATTTGCAGTTTCTGGATCTGCTTTCAATGCTGAAAGTACAGCATTTCCCAGCATATCAGGCATGATCTGATCGAGGAGCACCATATCAGGTTTTTGTGATTTTGTCTGGTTAATCCCATCCTGCCCATTGCTGGCAGTAATAACATCAATGCCCGCACTTTTAAGCCCCATGGCCCACGTCGCAGCTGTCAATTGGTCGTCGTCAACAATTAATACTTTCATACCTACGTTTCACGCTACCAACATTTTCACAAAAATGCAATATGTAAACGATATTTTTTACATACTTATTACAAAAAATGTTTAACTACTTTGTCCGTTCATTGGGTTATGGCTGATATTTTGGTATAAATGATTTGCATTAATATATCACGCTTGTTTGGATTTGCTATACTATACCAATGCTTAAACAAGAAATTGCACAGCTTATACAAAAAGTCCTTGAAACCAAAGGAATTGCGGACGCCAAAGTTATGGTGGATTATCCCGCCGATCCCAAACATGGAGATTACTCGACCAACGTGGCACTCATTGCGGCAAAGAAGCTTGGGAAGAATCCAATGGAGTTTGCGGAGGAGCTTGTGGAAGATTTACGATTTACGATTAAAGATTTAGGATTGATTGAAAAGATCGAAATGGCAAAGCCTGGGTTTATTAATTTTTGGATTACACAAGACAAGCTTATGAAAGAAGCTCAAAAATTCGAGTTTCCCAATATTGGCAAGAAGAGAACTGTGGTCGTCGAATACTCTTCTCCAAATATAGCAAAGCCATTCACAATAGGACATTTGCGATCAACTATCATCGGGGACGCAGTTGCAAATCTATTGGAAGCAACAGGATGGAATGTCAAACGCGATAATCATGTAGGGGATTGGGGGACGCAGTTTGGCAAACAGATTTATGCTATTAAAGCTTGGGGTAACGAAAATGAACTCGATAAAGCTGATCGTCCGGTAAAACTGCTTGTTGCTCTATATATCAAGTTTCATGATGAAGCAGATACGAATCCAGCACTGGAAGATGAAGCCCGGGCTTGGTTTAAACGATTAGAAGATGGTGATGATGAGGCGCGAAGGTTGTGGCAAAAATGTATTGATTGGTCTTGGAAAGAGTTTGATGCAATTTATCAAAAGCTAGGTGTTTCATTCACTGAGAATAATGGGAGGGGATATGGTGAAGCGTATTTTGAGGATAAAATGGCTACAATTATTACTGAATTAAGGAAAAAGGAGCTACTTGAAGAAGGC
This sequence comes from Candidatus Levyibacteriota bacterium, assembly GCA_013816255.1. Taxonomy (GTDB): domain Bacteria; phylum Patescibacteriota; class Microgenomatia; order Levybacterales; family UBA12049; genus JACDET01. Next base: position 25,347 of record JACDET010000017.1, read on the forward strand.
AAAGAAGGAGCACAAATTGTTTCATTTGCAGAAGGGTCAAAACTCCCCCCACTTATGATACTTAAAAAGGATGGAGCATCTTTATATGCTACAAGAGATTTAGCTACTGACAAGTTCCGTTTGGATACATATAAAGACACGAATCTGTTGATTATAAATGAAGTTGGAGCTGAGCAATCTTTATATTTTAGACAACTTTACAAACTCGAAGAGATGCTTGGATGGTTCACTCCGATGCAGAGAGTGCATATAAAGCATGGTTTGTACCGGTTTAAAGAAGGGAAGATGTCAACGAGAAAAGGGAATGTGATCTGGTTGGAAGATGTTTTGGAGGAAGCTGTGAAGAGAGCGATGAATTTGCAAAATCTTACAAGTGATCTCCGTGATACAGAAGTTATAACGACGAGTAATAAAGTAGGGGATGCAGCAAGGCAGCACATATTAAATTTCAGTGAAAGATTAGAAATTGCTGAGAAGGTTAGTATCGGTGCTATCAAATGGAATGATCTTAAGAGAACACCTGAGCAGGATATTGCATTTGCATGGGAAGAGGTTCTCAACATGCAAGGGAACTCTGGCCCTTATATGCAATACACATATGTCCGTACCAAAAGTATTTTAGATAAAGCGAAAGCAAATGGAATAGCGACCTTTGATTTCACTCAAACAATAACAAAAATCTCCATGGAGGAACGTGAATTATTACGGTTACTGGCACGGTTTGATGAAGTCGTTGCTGAAGCAGCAACTCGATTCTCTCCAAGTACTGTGGCGACCTATCTCTTTGAACTTGCCCAAGCATTTAATTTGTTTTACCAGAAACACCAGATCATTAAGGCTGATACTGATGTCAAACAATTTAGAATTGGTTTAACCGCTGCTACTGGTAATGTAATTAAGCGGGGACTTAACCTTCTCGGTATTCAGGCTCCTGAAAAAATGTAATCACTTTTCACAGCTTGACAAGCTCTTCAAATATCTGCTCTACTTATTATAGATAAGCAAAATTGCGCTTTCGCGAATTTGCTCATGTCTATGCAAGTATCTACTCTAAATAAATTTTCTTTAGCGGCGCGGCTCTCTTTCGTAGCTGTAATCGTTCTTGGTGGTGCAACTTTTTTCGCAGTCAATACTTTGCAACAGCAGCAGAATACGAGAAGCAACGCATCTTTAGCGGCAAATACTATAGCGAACCCAGGATTTGAATCTGGCACTGGTTCATGGCAATTTAATAAGAGGAGCGGTTCAGCAAGCTATCAAGTTACCTCAAATACGAAAGTAAGTGGTAACTCATCTGCGCAAATCACGGTAACTGGTGCAAGTACTGCGCCTCAAGAAATAGAACTTGCGCAATATGGTCAATCTGTTACAGCAGGGCAGAAGTATACATTTAGTTTCTGGGCAAAGTCTTCAAATAACCGAACAATAGATGTCGTCCTTCAGGATGCAAATAGTCCATTCGCGGTATTTGTGAGAAAAACCGTACCGCTTACGACAAATTGGCAACAATTTACGCAGACATTTACTGCCCCTCAAAGTCGATCAAATATGCTTATTGGGTTACAGTTTGCAAATTCTACAGGAACTGTTTGGATTGATGATGTCGTTTTCTCTTCAGAAGTACAAGCACTTCCCACTGCAACAAATGTTCCTGCGTCACCAACGAGTACGCAAACGACCTTGTCTGTTGATAAAACATCAGTAGCACGTGGAGGGCAGATTACCGCTACGTGGTCAAATATCCCTAATCCATCTGCGCAAGATAAGATTGGTTTATACGCCCCAGGTCAGCCAGATGGATCTCCTATCGGATTTGTATATGTAAGCTGCTCGCAGACAGCAACAGTCGCACGAGCTGCAGGTTCGTGTACATATACAATACCGACTACAGTACCATTGGCTCAAGCTGAGCTCAGGTTGCATGCAGCTGGAACGAATGTTGTTTTGGCAAAGTCATCTGTTTTTACTATCTATAGCAATACACCAACTCCTAATCTGACGCTTGTTCCAACCGCTATCACAACTGTCGCGCCAACGACTATCCCGACACGGACAGTAACACCAGCTTCTGGTCATACGACAATGCAAACGACACTCAAGTTACACGGATTGGGTAAAGGAGGCGATAGTGCGAATCCAAATTCCATGGGTAATTTCAATCTGCAACGCCCTCAGCGGATTGTTACTATGGAAATCTTTGACGTCAATAACCAATTAGTGGCTACCAAACAGGGGCCTGTATCATTTAATACAACTAATGGTAACTTTGTTGGAACAATTGATCTTGGAACGCAATTTAGCACAGGTCAGTATACCGTCAAGGTCAAAACAGATCAGCATTTGCGGGGTTTGGTTCCAGGTATCCAGACAATTGCCTCTGGACAGAATATACAGCTTCAAAGTTTGACTTTGGTTTCCGGGGACGTGAACAATGACAATCAGATTAATATCATTGATTATAATTTCCTTATGGGCTGTTATAGCGATCTGAGTCCAGCGGTTAGCTGTGCGGCAGGCAACAAACAAAAAGCTGATCTTACTGACGATGGTGACGTCAATCAATTCGACTATAACCTTTTTGTCCGGGAATTGAGTAACAGAAGTGGTGATGAATCTGATGGAACGCCTCAACCGACGCCAACGAGGGCACCGACTGTCGTTCCAACAAGTGTCCCAAGTCCAGTGCCAACGGCAACAACCGGGCGATCATTACTCAAGCCAGCAACGACATATACTACGTACGGAAATTTGCGGTACAGTAACGCCAGTCCACGCTTACTGCTGGATTTGTACGTACCAGACAGTGGTGGGCCCGCACCGCTTATCATCTACGTCCATGGTGGCTCATGGTCTACTGGCAGTAAAGACAAATCTTGCCTTATCAAGCAGCAAGCACCAAACATGATTTATAAAGGCTTCGCTGTTGCATGTATCAATTATCGACTCCTAGACGAAGCATCCTTTCCTGCACAGATAGAAGACGTCAAGGGTGCTATCCGCTTCTTACGCGCAAATGCAGCGACGTACAAGATATATGGGAACAAAATTGGTATCTGGGGTTCCTCTGCAGGTGGACACTTATCTGCACTTGCCGGGACAATTGGTGGTGTCACGCAGTATGATACAGGGCTTAATCTCGGTGTTTCAAGTTCGGTACAAGCCGTTGTAGACGACTTTGGACCAACTGATTTCTTAGCATTTGCACAAACACCTGGAATTCAACCAACCCAGGTTGCACTTGGTACAAGGTTGCTTGGCTGTGATATTCTTTCTCCTGAATGCGAAGATGAGGCGAGAGCTGCAAGCTCTGTTACCTACGTAACGCCTGATGATCCGCCTTTCAGTATATTGCATGGTACAAAAGACAACACGGTCCCTCTCAGTCAAAGCCAACTACTCTATGATGCGCTCCGGGCAAAGAATGTACCTGTTAATTTCACTATTGTGCAAGGCATGGGTCACGGAGGTCTCCCAACCTATGCACCGGCTAGAATTGAAGAACTCAGTACATTCTTTGACCTTCTCCTGCGCTAGTTTCTATAAAGGCAATGCCTTTTTGACCAATTGATATTGCAGCAAGCAAAACACAGTCACACGCAATGCAGTCTTGGAGATCTTGTTCAGGGTTTCATGACTCTTTTCACAGCTTGACAAACTCTTCAAATATCTGCTCTACTAATAATAGCTAGTGTTTTCAGGCAATAGAACTTTACTATGGAAGAAATGAAACCAATAGGTACTGCAAGCTCAAATACAAGGTTACTCAAAATAGCCCTTCCAATTGTTGGCGTTGTTGCATTGGTTGGCGGTGTCTTTTTGACCATTAACAATGGTGTGCAACAGCAGCAAAATACGCAGAGTAAGGCCTCATTGGCTGCAAATACGGTTGCAAATCCTGGATTTGAATCAGGGACCGGCTCCTGGCAATTTAACAGACGGAGTGGAGCTGCTACCTATGCTACGACTACAGATACAAAGGTTGGGGGAGTTTCATCTGCGCAAATCAACGTAACCACTGCAGCTTCGAGTCCACAGGAGATAGAACTTGCACAATATGGTAAATCCCTTACCGCAGGGCAAACGTATACAGTCATCTTTTGGGCAAAGGGATCAGTGGCAAGGCCGATGGATGTCGTTATACAGGATGGGAGCAGTCCATATACTGAACTGATCCGGAAAAGTGTACCACTCTCAACTAACTGGCAAAAATTTACGCACACATTTGTAGCTTCACAAACCAAATCAAACGCTCTTATCGGGTTTCAAGTGGGAAAGGCTACAGGGACTGTTTGGTTAGACGATGTACACTTTTCGCTAGGTACAGTCACGAGCGTTGCTCCAACAACCGCTCAATCAGGCAATCTCCTTTTAAATCCAGGATGTGAAAGTTCTACAGATGGTTGGACATCATTTCAAGGAACACTAACCCGAATAACAGGCGTAGCTCGCACAGGTACGGCATCATGTTTGGCTACAAGAAGCTTCAATGATGCTTATACTATGGATGACACCCCGAATACTGTTAAAAGTCCAAAAGTTGGCGAAGTATATTCCGCACGAGTATGGGTGAGATCAACGACAGCTGTTGGAAAGCCTGTCCGCATGAATATCAGACAGTGGACTGGATCATCTTTTACGCATTCCTTTGGTCCTTACGTAACTTTATCTTCGTCTTGGCAGGAAGTAAAAACGACAGCGACTATTACAGGATCTGATAGATCAGAAGTTGATGCATATGTCGTTCAGGAAAATGCAGTTGCAGGCAACAGCTTCTACGCAGATGATTTTGAATTCTATCGAGGAAATCTTCCTTCAATAAGTACTGCACCGACAGCAACCAACGCTCCAACTCCTGTTACACCAGCTACATTGTCGGTCAACAAAACTTCGGTCAGTCGGGGTGAGCAAATTACTGTTACGTGGTCAAATATATCGAACCCAACAGCAAATGATTGGATTGGCCTTTATACACCAAGTATGGCAAGTGGTTCTCCTATCGGTAGGATTTATGTCAGTTGTTCCCAGACAGCAACAGTTGCCAAAGCTTCAGGATCTTGTACATTCCCTGTTCCAAACACTGCACCATATGGTCAAGTTGAACTCAGATTACATCCAAATGATGGGACAACTGTTTTGGCAAAGACACCAGTCTTTACCATTGTGAATATCACACCGACACCTGGTTTGACACTTGTGCCAACAACTACCACAGCACCGACAGCGACGGTTGCACCAACTGCAGGTTTGACTTTGGTTCCAACTGCTATTCCAACGCAAGTTCCTACTATCGTACCGACTGCAATAGCAGCAACCAATACGCCTGCACCAACTGCAACACCTGTTCCTGGCGGTACAACAGTACAGGCAACGCTTTTACTCCATGGGTTGGGTAAAGGAGGCGATAGTGTCAATGCTGCCTCACTCGGTAACTTCACCTTGCAACGACCACAGCGGACGATCACTATGGAAATCTTTGATGTCCAGAACCAATTGGTTTTGACCAAGCAGGGGACGGTTACATTTGATACTACAGCTGGTAATTTCGTCGGGACAGTGGATCTTGGAACACAAGTGACTACAGGATTGTATACAGTTAAGATCAAGACTGATCAGTACTTGCGAGGTTTGGTTGACGGTATCCAAACGATTACTGTGGGACAAAAGACGACACTTACGAGCTTGACATTGTTGAATGGGGACGTGAACAATGATAATCAAATCAACATCGTTGACTACAACATAATCGTGGGCTGCTATAGCGATCTTTTGCCTCCAATCAGTTGCAATGCTACCGATGAGGTCCGCGCTGACATAAACGATGATGGGGCAGTGAACCAATTCGACTACAACCTCTTCATCCGTGAGCTTACCAACCTCGGGGGACAATAGGCTAGACACAAATTTTATATGGCAGAAGCACATACAGCAAACCTTGAAGCATATGGTAGGCATGCGTTGGTTGAACAAGATACACCAGCTCCTGTTCGGCCTATTGCACGGGGTAGGCATCGAATGCAGCCTCCAAGAAAAGAAGGATTTCCTTTCCTCAATACAGCTATAGTAACAACTGTCATGCTGGCCGCAGAAGCCGATCTTCCACCGACTATTTAGGGGAGATTTGTTCCGCCAGGGCAGTTAGCGCCTGCGCAACCGACCCCAGAGGTAATTCCTGTTATCCCAGACAAAGATCCTAAAGGTATAGACTCTTTTCCTTCTTTACGCGGAGCAACACAGTTTGACGCCACAAATCCCTATTCATGATTGACATCTTTTGTACTTCTTAGCTCAAAAGCTTTTTCTTTCGTAATGTAGGCAGGAAATCTTCAGGTTTTATGATTTTGGTAGTTTTCCATCGTTTCATATCCAAAAGGTCTTTGTCGCGGGTGATGAGATAGTCGGCGTGCGCGGTTTGGGCAAGTTCTAAGAGAAAGTTATCTTTTGGGTCACGGCATGCTTCGATATGGATTGTTGGCTCAACGGTTATCCCTTTCTTCATGAATGATGTAACGTCATTCTCTATTTGCTTACCGACCTTAAACTCTTGCAATTTTTCTTTTATTTCATCCGTCAGTGCTGGAGAAATATACAAACCAATCTTCTTATCTATCACGAGTTCAAATACTTTCTTCACAAGTTGCCCTCGAAATACAAAGACTGATAGATATTGGTTTGTGTCAACGACAATCTTAATCATGCTTATGGGTATTGAGGAACAAGTCATAGATTTCTTGTTCTGTCAAATCTTCTCGTTTTAAGCCTCTGTCAGCAAGGATTTTATCACCGATCTTACCACCTGCTTCTATAGCATGATAGAATTGTTTTCTGAGTTCTTCATCGG
>JACDET010000068.1 GCA_013816255.1 Candidatus Levyibacteriota bacterium
GCATGCATAGACTTCAAGAATAATGGAATCCTTTTTCCCCAAATTGTGTCCTCATCAAACATATGATGAGGATCAAGAAGAATGTGGCGAACGAATGTATTTTTTCTCCTTTTCCTTTGCATTGCAGCTGAAATAGGCATATTGACAAGAATATCGGTGTAGTTGAGTTTCATCACGATAATCAAAACAGTTAGTAATATTAATTGACAATTATTCCAATCAACGAAAATAACCTACTATTCTCTTTGCAATTTTTATATGGTATGTTGATCTTAGAAGGCTGATGAAACAAAACACAATACATGCGGCAATCAGCATATTTGCTACACTAGTCATAACAGGCACATTCGTTGTAGCTAGCTTGGCAGTTAGAAGTGCATTTGCACAGACCTACCAGCCAGGGCAGAGTGATTCAAAGGGAACAAATATGCAGGCAGGCAATATGAGTGGTGGTGCTTCTAATCAGAGTTCGATGGCAGGTAACATGACGTCTGGTAATATGACCTCTGGAAATGATACCGCTCCACACGCAGCGAATATGACTGCAGAGAAGACATTAGCTTCGAATGGTACTGTTCCAAGCTAAACAATTGAGCAATATCCATTGACGTGGGGTCTTCTTTATTTTTTTTATAGATGTAATGTATGTGAATATCAATAGAGCTTCAATTCTGTTCATCAAAAATCTATTGTCCTTTTTGTATACTTATGTGAACGTTCTTGTATTTTCTAAATCAAGGTCAATACTCGCGCACAAGTGTTGGCATACTTGACACAGATGAGTTACGCGATTTGATTTTTTTGGTCTTTCATTATCTTAGTATTACCGATGTGGCAAGCTTGCCATCATTTTTGAAAATCTAATGCCTATTTTTCCAAGTTTCCGTATGTCCCTCCTCACGGGAATTTAAAGCTCGGTCTCCATTTATTACGGCGTCCAAAATCAGAATTTCTTGAATATTATTAATCAAGGTAATTTTCTGTTTTTCTGTTAAAGTATTTCCTTTTTCAGGAGGTTTAACAGTCCCATCATCATCCTTGCTAGTCAGGGTACCAAGAGCCTTTCTTGCTTGCATATCTCTGCTCACATCTAAAAAATACAATAAAACATCGACTGCATAGAAAGAGGCGAGCATTTAGAGATCAAAGAGTCTCGGGGTGTCTAATGTAGGTGATACTATTATTGACATTAGATTTAAACCAGAAAGTAGTAACGATAAGCTTTTGATTAATCGACAGACTTCAATTATAGTCCAGGCACTTGTTAGAAAAACAACAATTTATCCATATCAGACGGTAGGCCACAAATCTCAATACTGATTTTACTTACTAGCCTATTAAATAGAATGATCCCATCTTATTTTTTTATTTGACGCTCGCAACAATAGCGTATCAAAATGAAATTATCGCTATAAATTTAATAGCACCAATATCAAAACGTGGTTTTTATGCATATCCACATAAAGAATAATTAAAGCAAACCTCTTAATGCAGCTCAATACAAACGTAAGTCGTTCCTACCTTCCTGAGAAAATCAACCATCTCCTTTTGGCTCATCCGAGTCGGGAATCGGCAATAGGTAATAATACTTCCAAGGGTGAATACTATCCGTGTATAAGCCGCAGTCAGTTTTTGTCCTTTGCGATAAATGTCATTGGTGTGTAACGTGGCTTGACAAGACCAAGATGTCTGCGTATGATAAATGTCCTCAATGTACTAGTTCGGAAATGTTATCTAGTTTTCCTATCTTGCCAGATGAATCATTTACATTTGATTATAGTAAGAAAAAAGGTGTAGAATTAGATTTTAAACGGAGAAAAAAATAAGGAACACAGTTGACCTATCAGTAGTTTCAACTCTGTTATGAGTTGCTAACTTGAAAAAAAGCCTTACAGAAAGCGAGAGCATCAATTTAGAGGTCGGAAGAGGTAGTTGATCTAAAATATGGCTTTTGTTATTATCAGTACAAGTGCGGCCACAGCAGCACTCGCAGGTATAGTAATAATCCATGCATATACTATTCTTTTACCTATCCCCCACCTGACCGCAGATAGTCTTTTTGTAGCACCAACGCCCATAATAGCTCCAGCAATCGCATGAGTAGTACTAACCGGAATGCCGAGCCAGGCCATAGATGTGAGTATGACACCGCCTCCCGTTTCTGCACAAAAGCCTTGATATGGACGTAGGCTTGTTAATTTAAAGGCCATTGTCTTAACTATTCTCCAACCTCCGAAGAAGGTGCCAAGCGCTATCGCCAAAGCCGCAGATAATACGACTTCTACAGGAACTATGAAAGACTGAGAATCAAGGAAACCCCCTGCAATCAAAAGGGCAGTGATGACTCCCATTGTCTTTTGACCATCGTTTGCACCATGAGTAAGGGAGAAAAAGATTGAAGAACAAATTTGAAGACGGCCAAAAAGCTTGTTAACATGCGAAGATGTCTGGTTTCTGAAAAAGTACATTACCAGTAATGCAATTCCAAATGCACATGAGAATCCCAAAGCAGGTGACACAACTAAAAAAGTGAGGGTCTTCTCAATCCCTGGGGCGACTAAGGCTGAAGTGCCTCCTGCTACTAAGCCGGATCCTATTAGTCCTCCAATCAATGCATGACTACTGGACGATGGAAGACCAAAATACCATGTTACCAGATCCCATATTATAGCCCCTATTAATCCTGCAAATATTACATCTACCGTCGAAAATGAGGGCTGTATTATTCCTTTTCCGACAGTCGCTGCTACGGCCGTACCGAAAATAAAAGGTCCAGCAAAATTGGCAATGGCTGCGATAACCACTGCATACAGAGGCCTAAGAACTCTGGTCCCAACAACGGTAGCGATGGAGTTTGCTGAATCATGAAAACCGTTAACAAAATCAAAAAAGAGCGCTGCTGATATGGCCACCGCGATTTCAATGTTCTGCAATTTGAAACCTCAACGA
>JACDET010000069.1 GCA_013816255.1 Candidatus Levyibacteriota bacterium
AACCATGGATATTCGTATTCAATCTCAGAGTTCGTAGTTACCTCGTCAAAACTTTTATCAAAAAAAATACCCTGTTTTTGCAAAAAATTATTATTTAATTCTTCTGCGGCCAACAAAAACTTCTGTCTATCATTTCCTTGTATGTTGTGTTGAAGGATTAGATCTTCACTGAAGGCTTTTATTTCAGGAAAACTTTGCAAATTAAATGGTTCTGAAGCTATACCAATAACCCGAAGCGCGGATGGTAATTTTGATAAATAGACTATACAACAAGCTTCCAACAAAGTCCGTCGAATACGACAATATTTATCAAAGCTATTTATATCTGGAGGACAAGGAAAAGTTAGAAATACATAGGCCGTATTTGGAAATGTATCAGTATGCCCAAAGTAAAGAAATAACCCGCCTGGTTTCACTGTTCTTTCCTTACCTTCTACTAATTTTTGTGCCAGTTGGCGTCGAAATATTCGTGGCTCTGATGCCATTACACGGAGTACAGGTTCCACTTCGAAAATATCTGTGATCGGATTACCATCCGAACTGGCATCAATTGGCCTAGTTGCAGATTCTATGTAATTATCCCAAATATAACTTTTAGCATCTGCTAGCTTCTTAGCTAAATATTGTGGACTCTGTCTAAAGAATTCCCAAAATCCCACATCAATAGACACACACTTTTTGTTGTCAGAAATAGCCTCAAAACCATGAGATTTAGAGGTATCGGCTGAAGTCAAGTATATAGCGATAAGTTGCTCTTCACCTCTGCACTTGATGTGCCCAGTAGGATGGGTTAGTAATTTTTCCTTCTTTTCTAGGTAATTAACAAAATCATATATTGTATCAAGTTCATGCAAAATTATTTCAAGAGAAAATTCATCTAAAACATGGATATAGGGCTCTTCAGATAAGACACGCCCAATTGTAAAGGGATGCTCACCATGATCTTCGTTTGAAATCATTGTATCGATCTGCAAACTTCCATTACTTTCTCTTACGAAGTATTTCTTACAAGCTGAGTTTGAACCTCGTGTGACAGCTATTAGGTGAAAGCGGCAATCTGTCGGATTAAGCTTTAATGGAAAAGATCGTTGACATGAGGGGTCTAAAAAAAGTCGGTCTGGATTATTGTTAATCCAGTTACGTGCCCCAATGATTTGCGTCACTGATTCTTTGACTGCTGCCCGATACCAACGCGACCAGGAAAGAGTTACATTCTCTCCATCCTTAAACTTACAATGTCTATCTGAAAAAATCAGAACATGATTCTCAAACACAACAAGGAGATCACAAAGTTCTTCTCCATCGCCTTTTTTATTAGGTTTTCGATCAATGAAGATATTAGAGTGACACCAGAGGGACAGAAAAGACTTCCTGGCTAACTTAACTAAATATTGTTCGGATGTTGTTGTGCCTTCTGAAACGTAACGCGGATCTAACATGATAGGATCTATTATGACTAATTAATATTAGGCTAAAATAAAAAATATTTGATCATAGCAAAAAATTATTTGCTATAAATCATAATTTTTCTTTACTTTTTTAATCAAACTAAAATCTTATTTACTTTGTCATGTTCTTTAATTTTTGCTAATAAAACCAGATGGTTAGTCCCACAGTTTGCTGGTGTAATATACAGCCACCTACGGAGGGAAGAATTATGGGACAAATACTGCACGGAAGCGCCCGTACGACTGAGATGGTGCGTCGAGCGATACAACATAGTCAAGAGGGTCTGAAGGTTTTGGCCGTGCGCTACGGAATCAACGAGAAGATGTTTTTGATGAAGGAAGAAGAAGCCATTTGTATCGCGTTCCGTAAGCATACGCTGCTGCCGCTGGATGATTGCCTGTACGCGCTTCAGGCCACGATTCCCCACCTGTCCCGGTCAGCTTTGCACCGCTGCTTTTCAAGACATGGCATCAACCGACTGCCAGATGCCGAAGGCGATAAGCCTGTAAAGAAAAAATTCAAAAAATACCCGATTGGCTACTTCCATATCGACACTGCAGAAGTACGCACGGAAGAAGGTAAACTTTATCTGTTCGTTGCTATCGACCGGACATCAAAGTTCGCATAGGTAGAGCTGCATGATAAATCAGATAGGCAGATATCAACAGCATTCCTGCACAACCTGATCAAGGCAGTGCCTTACAAGATATACACAATCTTGACCGATAACGGCAGCCAGTTCTGCCACCCACCACGCTACCGGAATGGCCTGACGGCGCAATACATACGCCATATGTTTGGAATGTGTTGTGCTGTGATGAGCACGATATCGAAAAACGAATGACGAAGCCAAGGCACCCTTGGACTAACGGCCAGGTCGAGCGCATGAACAGATCCATTATGGAAGCAACCGTAAAGCGTTACTACTACAAAACTCTCACAATCAACTAAAAGTCCATCTGCACAGCTTTTTAATGGCATACAACTTCGCCCGAAGGTTTAAAACTCTCCATGGCCTCACGCCTTACGAATACATCTGCAAAATATGGACAATTGAACCGGAAAGATTTATCGTTAACCCATTCCAGTGCCCGTATGTGTAGAGGCTCATCTAAGCGAGGGATAGGGATAGGCATGGAATGGGGAGGAGGGAAGTAATAGTTATTGCCACATGGACTCAACCAAATCGGTTATGGTTTCACAGTAATCCGTGAGATGTGCAATATCACTGATAAAAAGCAACCTGTACTGTTATCACTCAATTACCCCAGCATTGTCCATACAAAAAAGAAATGGGAATGTCACAAATTGTCGCAACCAGATGGTTTGATTCCGACCAATCAAAAAGCACATCTGTCTTGAAATCATAATCCACAAAACCGGGCACGAATCGTTAGTAGAAAAATATCACTCAACACCCTCAAGCAAACCGGTATATCAATGGGCGTTGATTGATATCGTTCACCCTTGCTTATTTGGTATCAAC